>JACQPJ010000037.1 GCA_016207605.1 Elusimicrobiota bacterium | reverse complement strand
TTCCTCAGACGCGCCTGTGCCGCGTCCTCCGGATCGCGGCCTGGGCGGGCCGGCGCGCTCCTCGCCCTCCATTTTGCGCTGGCTCTGCCCACCCGCGCCCTGAAGACCGAGGTGATGGGCTTCGCCGCGGCGCGGGGCGGCGTGCAGAGCCTGCGCGTGACCTCCGGCCAGGCGCTTTTGCGGCTGTCGAGCGGGACCGCGCCCGCCGCGCTCGACGGGGCGCTCCGGGCCCTGGGCCTGGAGCGCGGAACGGACCTGGGGCGCGGCTGGATCCTCGTGCGCTGGACCGGCGCCAGGGGCGTGGCGCAGACCCTGACGCTGCTGAGGGCCTTGCCCGGCGTGGCCGCCGCCGACCCCAGCCGGGTCTACTCGGTGAATCGCACGCCCAGCGACCCGTTCGTCGGCGCCCAGTACGCCCTGTCCTCCGTGGACGCCCTGCGCGGCTGGGATTTTGAGGTGGGGGCCTCCTCCCGCGCCACCGTGGCGGTGGTGGACTCCGGCATCGACGGGACCCACGCCGACCTCTCCGCCAAGCTTGTCAACACCGTGAGCATGGCCTTCAACCCGGACACCGGGGCCTCCTCCGCGAACAACCCGCCCACGCCGGCCTGCCAGCACGCCACGCAGGTGGCGGGCGCGGCCGCCGCGTCCACGGACAACGGCCTGCAGGTCGCCGGAGTCTCCTGGGGCGCCCAACTCGTCTCGCTCAAGGTCTTTCTGGACGCGGACTGCCCGGCCGCCAACTGCTCCGACTCGACCTGCACGACCAACGACCCCGGCCTCATCGCCGCCCTCAACGAGGCCACGTCGCGCCAGAACACCGCCGCCTACGGCAAGGTCGTCGTCAACATGAGCCTCGGCGGTCCGGGATCCTGCCCCGCCGCCCTGCAGGCCGCCATCAGCGCGGCGGCCGCGGCGGGGGTCGTGGTGGTCGCGGCGTCGGGCAACACGGGAGGCGACGTCAACGTGCCCGGCAACTGCGCGGGGGTGATTCCGGCGGGCGCGACCGACTCGAGCGATCAGGTCGCGTCCTTTTCCTCGCGCGGCCCGGAGCTGGCCGCCGGCGGCCTCGTCGCGCCGGGCGTCTCGGTGCTCACGACCGACGAGGGCGGCGGCACGGCCAGTCCCTCGGGGACCTCCTTCTCCGCCCCCATGGTCGCGGGCGCGGCGGCGCTGGTGCTCTCGGCCCAGCCCGGCTACACTCCGGCCCAAGTGAGGACGACCCTGCGCGCCGGCGCCGACGACCTCGGGCTTTCCTCCCAAATCCAGGGCGCCGGGCGCCTGAACCTCTACCGCTCGCTCGGCCTGGCCGTCAACGGCTCCCTGCCGTCGGCCAACGGCGTCAACTCGGATCCGGCTCCGTTCGCCTATCCGAACCCCTTCCGCCCGTCGCAGACGTCCTTGGTCTCCTTTTCCGTTCCGCCGAGCCTCACGGGCGGGCGCATCCGGGTCTACACCGCGCAGGGCCGCCTCGTGCGCGAGCTGAGCGTGCCGACCTGGGACGGCCGGAACGCCGACAACAACCCGGTGGCCAGCGGCTCCTACGTCTTCGTGGTTTTTTTGGGCGACCGCTCTGCGCGCGGGCGGGTCACGGTGATCCGATGAGCGAATCTGGAACCGCGGCGGGCTATTTGGTAGCCTTCCACGCGACGCGCGGGGCGGTCTTGGCCTCCCGCGTCGCCAGGGCCGATACGCCGGCCGCGCGCTCCAAGGGCCTGCTCGGCCGGGAGTCCTTGGAGGACGGCGAGGGCCTGTGGCTGGTCCCGTGCCCGATGATCCATACCTTCTTCATGAAATTCCCGATCGACGCGATCTTCTTGGACAAACACCTGCGGGTCGCGCGCGTGGTCGAGAATCTACGGCCTTGGCGCCTGTCGCCGTGGGTGCTCTCGGCGCGCAGCGTTCTCGAGCTGCGCGGCGGGTCCCTGCGCGGCGGCGTTGCGGTCGGCGACCGGCTCGAAATGAGGCCCGCGTGAACGCGCCCGAGGCGGCGCCGGACTTCGTCACGCCCTCCGGCGTGGAAATGCGGCGCTGCTACGGCCCGGGCGCGGCCGCGCCCGGGGAGCTGGGCCGCGCCGGGGCCTACCCCTTCACGCGCGGCATCCAGGAGACCATGTACCGCGGCCGGCTGTGGACGATGCGCCAGTACGCGGGCTTCGGCACGGCCAGGCAGACCAACGCGCGCTTCCGCTGGCTCCTGGAGCAGGGCCAGACCGGGCTGTCCACGGCCTTCGACTTGCCCACCCAGATGGGCCTGGACGCCGACGACCCGCGCGCCAAGGGGGAGGTCGGGCGCGTGGGCGTGCACGTGGGCACGGTCGACGACATGGAGGAGCTCTTCGCGGGCATCCCCCTGGACCAGGTTTCCACCTCGCTCACCATCAACGCGACCGCCGCGGTCCTGCTGGCCTTCTACGTCGCGCTCGCCAAGCGCCGCGGCACGGACGTCAAGGCGCTGCGGGGGACCCTGCAGAACGACATACTCAAGGAGTTCATTGCGCGCGGCACCCAGGTGTTTCCGGTCGCGCCCTCCCTGCGCCTGTGCGCCGACGCCATGGAGTGGTCGCTGGCGCACGCGCCGCGTTTCCATCCCATCTCCATCTCCGGCTACCACATGCGCGAGGCGGGGGCCGACGCGGTCCAGGAGGTCGCCTTCACCTTCGCCAACGCGCAGGTCTACATCGCCGCGCTGCGCGAGCGCGGGATCGGCATCGACGTCCTGGGCCCGAAGCTCGCCTTCTTTTTTGGCTGCCACAATCATTTCCTGGAGGAGATCGCGAAGTTCCGCGCCGCGCGCCGGGTCTGGGCGCGGCTCATGCGCGACGAGCACGGCGCCCGGGACCCGCGCTCGCAGGCCCTGCGCTTTCACGTGCAGACCTGCGGCTCGACCTTGACCAGCCGCCAGCCCCTCAACAACGCCATGCGCGTGTCCTGGCAGGCGCTGGCGGCGGTGCTGGGCGGGGCTCAGTCCCTGCACACCAACTCCTACGACGAGGCGCTGGCCCTGCCCAGCGAGGAGTCGGCCCAGCTCGCGCTGCGCACGCAGCAGATCCTGGCCCACGAGACGGGCATCCCCGACGTCGTTGACCCGGTCGCGGGGGCTTGGGCCGTGGAGGCGCTCACCGATGAGCTCGACCGCCGCGTCACGCAGGCCCTGCGGAGCGTGCGCGAGCGAGGAGGGATGCTGCGCCTCATCGAGGAGGAAATCCCCCAGCGCGAGATCCAGGAGAGCGCCTACCGCTGGCAGCAGGGCGTGGAGTCCGGCCGCCGCGGGGTCGTGGGCGTCAACGTCCTCCAGGTGGAGGAGCGGCCCTCGCGGCGCGCGCGCCTGAAGGTCTCGCCGCGCCTGGAGGCCGAGCAGGTCCGCCGCCTCCGGGCGTTCCGAAGGCGCCGCGACGCCGCGGCCTGCGCCGCCGCGCTCGAGCGCCTGCGCGAGGCCGCCGCCGCGCCGCGCGAGAACCTGTTTGCGCTCCTCCTCGCCGCGGCCGAGGCGCGCGCGACCATCGGCGAGATCTTCGGGACTCTGCGCGGCGTCTTCGGGGAACAGCATGGCCGTTAAGGGCCTGCGCCGGAGCAAGACCGCCGGGGAGATTCTGCTCGAGCGCGGGCTTCTCGACGAGGAGACGCTCAAGCGGGCCGCGGCCGACGCCGCCAAGACGGGCAAGAGCGTCCCGCAGGCCGCGCTGGACGCCGGGCTCGTCGACAAGCCCAGGCTTCTTTCGGCCCTCTCCGAGGAATGGAAGGTCAAGGCCGTGGACCTGGCCGAGACGGAGGTGGACGCCGAGGCGGCCAAGCTCATCCCCGAGGTCGTCGCGCGCCGCCACCTCGCCGTGCCCTTCGGCAAGGAGGAGAACGCCCTCCTGCTGGCCATGGCCGAGCCCAACGACTTCTTCGCCGCCGAGGACGTCCAGCTCCGGACCGGCCTGGAGGTGCGCCCGCACCTGGCCCTGCCCCGCGACATCCAGGCCGCGCTCGACGCCGTCTACGGCCGCGGGGAGGGCGAGGCCCTCAACCGCCTCATGTCCGACGTCGCCAAGACGGAGGAGGCCCCGCCGGAGGCGGGCGGCCTGGAGCTGCAGAAGGAGGCGCCCAAGACCGACATCACCGAGGTGGACGCCTCGGCGCCCGAGGTCGAGAAGTACGTCAACGCCGTCATCCTGAGCGCCCTGTCCATCAAGGCCTCCGACATCCACATCGAGCCCTTCGAGGACCCCGCGGGCAAAATCTCGAAGATCCTCCTGCGCTACCGCGTGGACGGCCAGCTCGTCCCCGGGTCCTTCAACGTGCCCTGGAGCTACCGGCACGCGGTCGTGGCCAAGATCAAGATCATGACCAACTCGATGAACATCACCGAGCGCCGCGTGCCCCAGTCGGGCCGCATCCAGATCCTGGCCCAGGGCAGCCCCATCGAGTTCCGCGTCGAGATGGTGCCCACCGTCTACGGCGAGAGCTGCGTGATGCGCATCCTCGACCGCAAGTCCGTGCAGGTCGACATCCTCAAGATGGGCTTCCTGCCCGACACGCAGGAGCGCTTGCTGGGCCTGCTCAAGGGCATCGGCGGCAAGAAGAACTTCGGGCTCATTCTCGTCTGCGGCCCCACGGGCTCGGGCAAGTCCACCACGCTCTACGCCGCCCTCAACCACGTCAACCGTCCCGACATCAAGATTCTGACCGCCGAGAACCCCGTTGAGTACAACCTCGACGGCATCGTCCAGGTCCCGGTCAACCCCGACTTGAAGCTCGGCGAGGGCAAGAAGTTCGACTTCGCCACCGCGCTGCGCTCCTTCCTGCGCCTGGACCCCGACGTCATCATGGTCGGCGAGATCCGCGACGAGGAGACCGCGCACATCGCCATGGAGGCGGCCATGACCGGCCACCTCGTCTTCTCCACGATCCATACCAACGACGCCTCCTCGGCCATCTCGCGCCTGACCGACATGGGCCTGCCCGCCTTCATGGTGGTCTCCACGGTCAAGGCCATCATGGCCCAGCGCCTTTCGCGCCGCCTTTGCCCGGACTGCAAGACCGCGCGCGACCCCAAGCCCGAGGAAGTTCGCGTCTTCAAGGAAAACGGCGTTGCCCTGCCGGCTGGCACGAAGCTCTACGCGCCGCCCGAGGCCGGCGGCGGCTGCGAGTCGTGCAAGGGCCTGGGCTACAAGGGCCGCGTGGGCCTGCACGAGCTGCTGGTGATGAGCGACGCCCTGCGCCTGTTCTGTCTCAAGGACGTGGCCGCCGAGACGGTGCGCCTGCAGGCCCAGAAGGAGGGCTTGCGCCTGATCGTCCAGGACGGCTTGGAGAAGGTCAAGATGGGCCTGACCACGGTGCGCGAGGTCCTGGGAGGCGCCGAGTAGCATGCCCAAAGAGAAGGCGGCGGAGATGGACGTGGACTTGGCGCTCGACCTCTTCTCGATTGCGGGCTCGCTCAACTCGACGCTGGACCTCGACTTCCTGCTGCAGAAGATCGGGGCCGCGGCCGAGCGCCTCACCGACTCGGAGGCGAGCGCCATCATGCTCCTCTCCGACGACAAGCGCGGCCTGATCTTCCGCATCGCCTCGGGCGAGAAGGCGCGCGTCCTCAAGACCATGACGCTGCCCTTGGGCCAGGGCGTGGCGGGCTGGGTCGCGCAGAACCTCAAGCCCGAGGTCGTCAACGACGCGGCCAAGGACCCGCGCTTCACGGGCAAGTTCGACCAGGCCTCGGGGTTCGTCACGCGCTCCCTGCTTTGCGTCCCGATGCTGTTTCGCGGCGAGCTCGTCGGCGTGGTCGAGGTCCTCAACAAGCGCAAGGGTTCCTACACCGACGCGCACCTGGGCCTGCTGTCGAGCCTGTCGAGCCTGGCCTCCGTGGCCGTGACCAACGCCAAGATCATGGCCGAGCAGAAGAACTTCTTCTCGCACGTGCTGGAGCTGCTCACCGCGGCGGTCGAGACCTCCCGCCCGGGCCTGGAGGGCCAGCCGATGCGCGCGGCGCGCCTGGCCTGCTCCATCGGCCGCGCCCTGCAGGTGGACGACTACCAGTACCGGATGCTCTACTACGCCGGCATGCTGCACAAGATCGGCTATATCGCCTACCGCAACCCGCGCCTGCTGGCCGACCTGGGCGTGTTGAGCCCCTCCGAGGAGGCCCTGCCCGCCTGTTCGGCGCGGCTGCTCGAGGGCATCCGGATGCTCGACGGCGCCGTGCCGATGATCCGGCACCACAAGGAGCGCTGGGACGGCTCGGGCTATCCGGGCAAGCTTCGGGGCGAGGCGATCCCGCAGGGCGCGCGCGTGCTGGGTCTGGTCGCCAAGATGGAGGAGCTTCGCGCCGCGGGCCTGCGCGGCCTGGAGCTGGGCAGCCGCGCGCTCAAGGAGGCGCGCGACGGCGCCGGCACGCGCTACGACCCGGTCGTCGTTGACGCCTTCGAGATCGTGCTTGAATCCCAAGGAGGGACCTGGTGATGGAGCCAAAACCTCGGCGCATCCTGGTCGCCAAGCCCGGCCTCGACGGCCACGACCGCGGCGCCAAGGTCATCGTGCGCGCCCTGCGCGACGCGGGCTTCGAGGTGATCTACACCGGCATCCGCCAGACGCCCGAGATGATCGCGGCGGCCGCGCTCCAAGAGGGCGTGGACGCGGTCGGCTTGTCCCTGCTTTCGGGCGCGCACATGACGCTGTTCCCCGAGATCGTCAAGCTCCTGCGCAAGCGCGGCCTCAAGAACCTCCTGGTCTTTGGCGGGGGGATCATCCCCGATGAGGATGCCCGCGCGCTCCGCAAGGCGGGCGTGGACCGGGTCTTCGGTCCCGGCACGCCCCTGCAGGAGATCGTCGCCTATCTCAACGAGAAGCTCGCCGTTGCCCGCTAAGAGCGATCTCAAAGACCTGATTCGGCGCGTGCGCCGAGGCGACCACGCGGCCGCGGCCCGCGCCCTCTCCCTCGTCGTGGACGAGGACGAGTCCGCGGCGAGCCTCGCCAGGGACTTCTTCAAGTCCGCCGGCTCGGCGCAGAAAGTCGGCGTTTGCGGCCCGCCCGGGGCGGGCAAGTCCACGCTCACCGGCCGCCTCATCGGCCTCTATCGCGCCCGCAAGATCCCGGTCGGCGTCCTGGCCGTGGACCCCAGCTCGTCCCTGTCGGGCGGGGCCTTTCTCGGCGATCGCCTGCGCATTATGGCGCACGCCACCGATCCTGGGGTGTTCATCCGCTCGCTGGCCTCCCGCGGGATGGTGGGGGGTCTCACGCACGCCATCTTTGGCGCCGTACACGTCCTGGAGGCGCTCGGCTGCGCCAAGATCATCGTCGAGACGGTGGGCACCGGCCAGGACGAGGTCGAGATCGCCTCCGTCGCCGATACCGTTCTCTACGTGACCACGCCGGCCTTGGGCGACGAGATCCAGGCCATGAAGGCCGGCGCCATGGAGATCGGCGACGTCTTCGTGGTCAATAAGGCCGATCTTGCGGGCAGGGACAAGGCCGTCGCGGACCTTCGGGGCGCCTTGGGCCTGGGCCGCGCGGCCGGCCAGGCGCCCCGCGCCTGGGAGCCGCCCGTGGTCGCGGTCTCCGCGCTCTCCGGCGAGGGCGTCGAGGCGCTCGGCCGAGAACTCGACGCCCACTGGGCGCACCTGGAAAGGTCCGGCGAGCGCCGCGAGCGCCTCAAGCGCCAGCACCGCGCCGAGCTGGAGTTCTGGATCCAGCGCCGCGTCCTCAAGACCGCCCTGGGCCGCGTCGACGAGAAAGCCCTTAAGGACCTGCTCTCCGGCAAAACCGATCCCGCGTCTTTGGGCGCGAAGCTTTTAAGGAAGCATTGATCATGAAAATTTCCAGTCGAATCGTCTTGACGGCATGAATCTTGCTCGGTCTTCCCATATGATTATTTTTGAGATTATTTCACGGCTTAGTCGTAAAATTCGCATGACCGAGTCCCGGTGGAAATTAATCACGGCTTGGAAGCACCCCATCATGGCTGGGCATGAGCATGATTTAGAGTTGGCGCTGGTCGAGCCCGCGCATATCCGTCGAAGCCGTTCCGATGCCCAGGTCAATTTGTATTATCGACATGTAGGGAAGTACTGGCTTTGCGTCGTCGTCAAGAACGAGAACGGCACGGGCTTCATTATTACCGCGTATTTCACGGATAAGATCAAGGAAGGACAAACGCTATGGCCAAGATGAGGAAGGTGCAGTTCGTTTATGACCGCGAGGGCAACTCCTTGAGTGTTTGGTTCGACGATCCCAAGAAAGAGCATGTTGCCGAGGAAACCGGCGACGAGGTCATCTTGATCAAGGATAAGAAGGGGCATGTCATCGGTTTCGAAAAATTGAACTATCTGCCGAAGGGGAAAACGTTTTCCGGGAAGACGCTTCCCGTGGAGGCGCTGGTCTCATAGACATGAAGCTGCACCATGTCGGCGTCGCGGTGAGGAGCTTGGAGGAGGGGATTCGGCATTACGAGTCCCTGGGCCTGCGGCTCGCCCACCGCGAGGACGTTTTGTCTCAACAGGTGAAGGTCGCATTCATGGGCGAGGGACCCTACGTCGAGCTGCTGGAGCCGACCTCCGCGGGATCACCCGTGTCCAAGTTTTTAGATAAAAAGGGGCCGGGGCAGCATCACGTGGCCTACGCCGTGCCGGACCTCGCGGCAGCCTTGGCGCGCGAAATGCAGGCGGGCCGCGCGCCCATCGACGCGGCAGCGCGGCCCGGAGCGTGGGGGCATGAGGTCGCGTTCCTGCACCCCAGGCATCACGGCGGGGTGTTGATCGAACTGCTGGAAGAGAGACCCGCCCGTGTCTGAAAAAAAGAAGCGCCCGGTTTCCAAGTCCAAGACGCAGGACCTGCTGGAGCGGCGCGCCAAAGCGGAGGCGGGGGGCGGGCCGGAGCGCGCCGCCGCGCAGAGGGCGCAGGGCAAGCTCACCGCGCGCGAGCGCATCGCTCTTCTCATCGACGACGGGAGCTTCGAGGAAACGGACCTCCTCGTCGAGACGCGCGCGACGGACTTCGGCCTGGACCAGAAGTCCCTGCCCGCCGACGGCGTGGTCACCGGATCGGCCAAGATCAACGGGCGGCCGGTCTGCGTCTACGCCCAGGACTTCACGGTGCTGGGGGGCTCGCTGGGTCTGGCCCACGCCATGAAGATCTGCAAGGTCATGGACCTGGCCGTTGCGGCGGGCGTGCCCGTGATCGGCTTGTGCGATTCCGGCGGGGCGCGCATCCAGGAGGGCGTGGAGAGCCTGGGGGGGTACGCCGAAATATTCTTTAGAAACGTCCAGGCTTCCGGCTACGTGCCGCAGATCTCCGCGATCCTGGGGCCCTGCGCGGGCGGCGCGGTGTATTCCCCGGCGCTGACTGATTTCGTCTTCATGATCGAGGGCACCAGCCACATGTTCATCACCGGCCCCGAGGTGGTCAAGGCCGCCACCGGCGAGACCTGCGACTTCGAGAGCCTGGGCGGCGCCCAGACCCACGCCCAGCGCTCGGGCGTTTGCCACTTCGTGGCCGGCTCCGAGCAGGACTGCTTCCGGCAGATTCGGGAGCTGCTCGACTACCTCCCGCAGAACTGCCGGGAGGCGCCCAAGGCCGCGATGGCCTCGGACGACCCGCGCCGGGAGAGCGACCTGCTCGAGCGCGTCGGGGAGCTGGACGCCGCCAAGCCCTACAAGATCCACGACGTGATCCGGGAGATTTCCGACGGGCACCAATTCCTGGAGGTCCACAAGCGCTTCGCGCCCAACCTGGTCTGCGGCTTCCTGCGCCTGGACGGCGAGCCCGTCGGCGTGGTGGCCAACAACCCCCAGTCCCTCTCGGGCGCGCTGGACATCGACGCCTCGGAGAAGGGAGCGCGCTTCGTCAACTTCTGCGACGCCTTCAACGTCCCCCTGCTGACCTTGGTGGACGTGCCCGGCTATTGGCCGGGCATGGAGCAGGAGCACGGCGGCATCATCCGCCGCGGCGCCAAGCTCCTCTACGCCTACGCGCGCGCCACGGTGCCCAAGGTGACCGTGGTCCTGCGCAAGGCCTACGGCGGCGCCTACGACGTGATGAGCTCCAAGCACGTCCGCGGCGACCTCAACTACGCCTGGCCCTGCGCCGAGATCGCGGTCATGGGCCCGCAGGGCGCGGTCAGCATCCTTTATAAGGCCGAGCTCAAGGCCGCCAAGGACCCGGCCAAGCGCCGGGCGGAGCTCGTGGCCGGCTACGTCGAGACGTTCGCCTCGCCCTTTCAGGCCGCCAAGCGCGGCTACATCGACGAGGTCATCGAGGCGCGCAAGACCCGTCCCAAGGTCATCCGCGCCTTCCGCTTTCTCAAGGGGAAGAAAGTCCAGAGGCTTCCCAAGAAGCACGGCAACATCCCTCTGTAGAGGACGCGAAGGAGGCTGTCCATGGCTCGAACGAAGGTGACGGTGATCGGGGCGGGCAATGTCGGCGCGACGCTGGTCCAGCGCCTGGCCGAGCTGGAGGCCGCCAACGAGATCGTGGTCGTGGACATCCCCGCGACCGAGGGCATGCCCGCGGGCAAGGCCCTGGACCTGATGGAGTCCGGCCCCGTGATGGGCTACGACACGCGCGTGACCGGGACGACGTCCTACGAGCCCACGGCCGGCTCGGACGTCGTGGTGATCACGGCGGGCGTGCCGCGCAAGCCCGGGATGAGCCGCGACGATCTTCTGAACATCAACGCCAAGATCGTGGCGTCCTGCGCGGAGAGCGCGGTCAAGCACTCGCCGAACTGCGTGCTGATCATCGTCTCGAATCCGCTCGACGCGATGTGCGCGGTGGCGCTCAAGGTCTCGAAATTCCCCAAGCACCGCGTGCTGGGCATGGCGGGCGTGCTGGACTCGGCGCGCATGCGCTGGTTTATCGCCGAGGCCCTGGACGTTTCGTTGGAAAACGTCCACGCGATGGTGCTGGGCGGCCACGGCGACACGATGGTCCCGATGCCGCGCTTCTCGACCGTCAACGGCATCCCGATCACCGAGCTCCTGCCCAAGGACAAGATCGCGGCCATCAACCAGCGCACGCGCGACGGCGGCGCGGAGATCGTCCAACTG
>JACQPJ010000036.1 GCA_016207605.1 Elusimicrobiota bacterium | reverse complement strand
GCGGCCTCCTGCTGGCGCTCGCGCTCCTGGCGGCGCCCGCCGGCGCGGCCGAACCGCGCGCGGACCGTGCGCGCTGGCTGATGGGGACCCTCTGCGAGATCCAGGCCCGCGGCGAGGACGCCGACGCCGCCGTCACGGCCGCCTTCGGGGAGATCGAGCGCTGGGACCGGATCCTGAGTTCCTATAAAAAGGAGAGCGAACTCTCCGCCCTCAACCGCTCGGCCGGCCGCGGACCCTTCCGCGCCTCCGCGGAGCTCTACGCCGCGACGGACGCCGCCCTGCGCCTGGCCCAAGCCAGCGGCGGCGCCTTCGATCCCACGGCGGCGCCGCTTCTGCGTCGCGGGCCCTCGGCCCTCCCCCTCGTCGGCTGGGCGAAGGTGCGCCTCGACCCCGCCGGACGCACGATCGAGCTGCCGCGCGAGGGCATGGCCTTGGACTTCGGCGGCATCGGCAAGGGCTGGGCGCTCGACCAGGCCGCGAAGGCGCTGCGGCGCCGCGGCGTCTCGAACGCCTTCCTGAACTTCGGCGGGCAGATCCTGGCGTTGGGCCGGCCGGAGTCCGGGGACGCATGGCCCGCGATCCTGCCTGGTCTTGCCGAGCCCCTGCGGCTGCGCGACGCCTCGGTCTCCACGTCCGGCGACTCGGAACGCCCGGGCCACATCGTGTCGCCGTTCGACGGCAAACCCGTGCGCCGCCGCCTCCAGGCGACCGCCGTCCTGCCCGGCGCGACGGAGGCCGACGCCTGGTCCACCGCGCTCTACGTGCTGGGCAAGGCCCCGCCCTCCTTCCCCGGCCAAGCGTTCTTCACCCCCGCGCCCATCGCGCGGACAAACATCCCGCAACCCAAGGAATGACGCCATGAAACAGAACCTGCCCGCCGTCCTCTGCGCCGCCCTCCTCCTCGCCCCTGCCGTCCCGGCCCTCGCCGCGGACGCCGCGGGTCCGCGTCTCTCCGAGTTGGAACAGAAGGTGGATGCGCTCACCCAGGAGATCGAGAAGCTCAAGCTCGGCGAGACCGCCGCCCCGCAGGAGCTCAAGCCGCAGGACGGGCTCGGCCCGGCCGCGGCGAAGGTGTACGGCGCCCGCCCCGACAAGCTCTCCCTGGGCGGCTACGGCGAGATCGTCTACATCGGCGCCTCCCGGCGCCGCCAGGACGGCAACCCTTCGGGCGCCAAGCGGCAATCCGACCTCCAGCGTCTGGTGCTCTACGTCGGCCATAAGTTCAACGACTGGCTGCTCTTCAACTCCGAGCTGGAGTTCGAGCACGGCGGCTCCGGGGAGGGCGCCAAGATCCGCGGCGAGGTCGCCGTCGAGCAGGCCTATATCGAGGCGCGGCCGTGGCGGGCGCTGGGCGCGCGCGTCGGCAACCTGCTCGTCCCCCTGGGCTTGATCAACGAAATCCACGAGCCGACCTCCTTCCACGGCGTCCAGCGCCCGAACGTGGAGCGGTCCATCATCCCCTCCACCTGGCATGAGAACGGCGTTGGCGTGCTGGGAGACATCGGGCCGGTCTCCTACCGCAGCTACCTTCTCTCCAACTTGAGCGCCGTCGCCTCGGCCAGTCCCGCGGCGGACGGTTTTACCGCGTCGGGCATCCGGGGCGGCCGCACGGCGGGCTCGCGCAGTCCAAGCAACGACATCGCCTGGGCCTCCCGCGTGGACGTGACCCCGATCCCGGGCGTCACGGCGGGCGCGGGGCTCTACCTCGACCGGGCCGACACCGGCGGCGCCGCGTCCTCCTTCCCCGTCACGCTCTGGGAGGCGCACGCCTCGGCGGACTGGCGCGGCGCGTCCCTGCGCGGGCTTTACGCGCAGACGAGCGTCGGCAACGCCGACGCCCTGAACGCCGCCCAGGGCTTCGTCGGAAACACATCGGTCGGCGGCCGCCAGTTCGGCGGCTACGCTGAGGGGGCCTTCGACGTGTTGACGCTGCTGCGGGACGCCAAAGGACAGTCCCTCTCGCCCTTCTTCCGCTACGAGCGCTTTGACACCCAGTGGAAGGTGCCGGCGGGCTTCTCGAAGAACCCGGCCAACAGCCGCGTCGAATATACGCTCGGCTTGACCTATAAGCCGATCTCCAGGCTGGCGCTCAAGCTCGACCAGCAGTGGAAGCTCAACCAGGCGCGCACGAGCGTCAACCAGTGGAACTTCGGCGTCGGCTATATATTCTAACGGCCGCGGCCTTTGCCGCGGCCGTTGCCGTGCCGCCAAAGCCGGCTTACGGCCGCGTTTTGCTCTCGCAACAGCAGGCTCTGGCTCTGGCATTTCCCGCCGGCGCCAAGGTCGAGCGCCGCACCGCGTTTCTGACCGAGGACCAGCGGCGCGCGGCGCAGACGGCGGCCCGAACCAAGGTCGAGTCCCGGGTCTGGACCTACTACGTCGGCGTCTCGTCGTCCGGGATCGTCGGCACGGCCTATTTCGAGTCCCACCCCGTCCGCGCGGAGAGCGAGACGTTCATGGTCGTCGTCGCCCCGGACGGCGCGGTCCGCTTCGTGGAGATACTGGCTTTCTCCGAGCCCGACGAGTACCGGGCGCCCAAGCCCTGGCTCAAGCAGTTCCAGGGCAGGCCGCTGGACGATGACCTGACGCTCCGGCGCGGCCTGAGCAACCTGACAGGCGCGAGCCTGACCTCGGAGGCGGTGACGCGCGGCGTACGCCGCGTCCTCGCGGTCCATCAGGTCCTGAACCCGCGCCCGACGAAGTGATAAAGTAGAAAAATGAAGTCCCTGGAGCGCGGCGGCTTCCAGCACAACCCCCTGATGCGGGCGACCTTGGCCTGGACCTTGCTCTTCGCCGCCGGGCTCTGGGTCACCAACGCCGCGATGTACTTCTCGCGCATGGACCTGACGCCGAAGTCCGTGCGCGCCTACTACCTGGGCGACGCCTCCGAGTATTCCTCGCCCAAGAGCGCGGCCGCCCTATTAGAAGTCAGCCACGCGCACCTGGCGACCATGGGCGTCATGATCCTCCTGCTGACCCACCTGGCCCTCTTCGCCCCTTGGGAGGACCGCAGGAAGAAGCTCCTCGTCGCCGCGAGCTTCGGCTCCGCCCTTCTCGGCGAGGCCTCCGGCTGGCTGGTCCGCTTCGTCTCCCCCGCCTTCGCCCCGCTCAAGGTCGCCGCCTTCGTCCTCTTCCAAACCGCTCTGGGCGTCCTCGTCCTGGGCCTGGCGTCTTTCTTGTACGCCGCCTCCCGCGCCGGCCGTCGCCGCGCGCCGAGCGCCTAGCTCGAAGACTTAATCCCTAAAAAACTTTAGCATGGCCTCGTAGCAGGATCGAGGGCTCGTGATCATAGGCCAATGCCCCTTGCGATGGAATCGCTTGTTTGGGACATTGTTTTCATAAATGAAGCGTTGGGTTGCCGCAGGCGTAGAATCATCGCTCCAGAAATAAAGCTTGCGGCAAGCGAGCGACAGAAACTCGCGTCCCGCCTTATCCTGTCCCGTCTCGCAGGCCCCCGTTTTTCCCCACGCAAGAAGCGCCCGGGGATCGGCGAATCTTAGACTGGCGTGATAACGCTGCAGGTCTTCCCTGCCTTTCGCCCGGGAAAATATTTCACGGGCGAGTTCGGCGCTGAAACGATCGGGAGATCGATGCTTAAGAGCTTTGCCGCTGAAGAAAGCGTCGGCCCGGATCAAGTTCCCCTCGATGCTGACATACCGGCGCAATTGCCCCAGAAGGACTTTAGCGGCTTGAGTCGCGATAATGCCGCCCAAAGAATGTCCCACGAGGAATATCGGCCTCTTTCGGGAAACCTCGCGGATGCGATCCATAAGCCATTGAGATGCGCCCTGCACCCGCGCAACGCTGGGATTAAACGGAGCGGCGCCGAACCCGGGGAAGTCCGGCACGAAGAGATTGTACTTCTGAGCCAGGGGAGAAGCGAACGCCTCGCGGAAGCTCAGCCCTGATTCTCCGAATCCATGAACGAACCAAACATCCCCTATCGCGCGAGGGGCAAGGCTGGTTCTAATGCAAGCCCCATCCCTTATTAAGAGATTCATTGCGCCCCGGCCGACAGCCTATCAAAAAGCGGCTCAAGCGCGCGGCCGCGAGCGTCCATCATCTTGACAGGCCATGTCTCGATATGTATAAATATACTCTGTGATGAATAAACATTCACCGGCAGACAAGGCGGCGCGGCAGACGGCGATCCTGGAGGCCGTCGCGCGCGAGGAGATCGCCACGCAGGACGGCTTGGCGCGCGCGCTGCGGCGGCGCGGCATCGCGGCGACGCAGGTCTCCATCTCGCGCGACGTCGCGGAGCTGGGGCTGGCCAAGGCCGGCGGGGTCTACCGGACGGCGACGGACGGCGCCGGCGCAGCTGACCCGGAGCTGCCGCTGCGCGCCTTCGTGCGGCGCGCCGACGCCGCCGGCCCCCACTTGGTCGTGGTGCGCTGCGGCGAGGGCACGGCCGCGCGGGTGGCCTACGTCCTGGACAACCTGACCATGCCCGGCCTGGTCGGCACGCTGGCGGGCGACGACACCGTCTTCGTGGCGGTGGACTCCGCCGCCGCGCAGAAGCGTCTGCTCGACTTCCTGCGCGCAAGGATGAAACCCTCATGAAGCCCAAGATCGTGCTCGCCTTCAGCGGCGGGCTGGACACCACGTTCTGCGCGCTCTGGCTGAAAAAAGAGCTGGGCGCCGACGTGGTCACCGCGACCGTGGACACCGGCGGGTTCTCCCCCGAGGAACTGGCGGCGATCGCGGCGCGCGCCCGGGAGCTGGGCGCGCTGGAGCACCGCGCCCTGGACGGACGCGGCGAGGTCTTCCGCCGCTTCGCCGTCCCGCTGATCCAGGGCAACATCCTGCGCGGGCGGGTCTACCCGCTCTCGGTCTCGGCCGAGCGCGTGCTCCAGGCCGAGCTGGTCGCGCGCGTCGCGCGCGAGGTCGGCGCCGACGGCGTGGCCCACGGCTCCACGGGAGCCGGCAACGACCAAATTCGCTTCGACGCCGTGTTCCAGGTCCTGCTTCCGGGCGTCAAGGTCCACACGCCGGTCCGCGACCTGGGCTGGTCGCGCCGGCAGGAGACCGACTATCTCGCCGAACTCGGGATCCAGGTGCCGCCCAAGACCGCCGCATACTCCGTCAACGCGGGACTCTGGGGCACGACCGTCGGAGGCGGCGAGACGCACGATCCCTGGACCGAGATTCCCGACTCCGCGTTCCCCGCGGCGTCCGTCGCCGCGCCGCCGGAAACAAAGGACATCGTCGTGGGCTTCGCAAAAGGCGTCCCCGTCTCGCTCGACGGCCGCAAAATGGACGGCGTCGCGCTGGTGCAGGCCCTGCACGCGCTGGGCCGCTCCTACGGCGCGGGCCGCGGCGTCCACCTGGGCGACACCATCCTCGGCATCAAGGGCCGCATCGGCTTCGAGGCCCCGGCGCCGCTGATGCTCATCGCCGCGCATGCCGAGCTGGAAAAGCTTGTGCTGACGCGCTGGCAGGCCTTCTGGAAGAACCACGTCGCGGATTTTTACGGTCAGATGCTGCATGAAGGCCTCTATTTCGACCCCGTGATGCGCGACGTCGAGGCCCTGATCGCCTCCAGCCAGGAGACCGTCACCGGCGAGGCGCGCCTGCGGCTGCGGCCGGGGCGCTTCGACGTGACCGGCGTGAAGAGCCCGCACAGCCTGGCCGCGGGCGCGGCGACCTACGGCGAAACCACGCGCCTGTGGACCGGCGCCGAGGCCGCGGGCTTTGCCAAGCTCCACGCCCTGCCGATGGCGCTGGCCCGCCGCGCGCGAGACGGGGCGGTTAAGTGAAGGTCGCGCTCGACAAGATCGCCTCCGCCACGCGCAACGCGCGCCTGCCGCGGGAAGTCCTGCTCTCCGAGGAGATCGCCGCGCGGGAGGGCATGGTGCTGGCCGCGCGCGTCCACGGCACCAAGACCGTCTACAACACGCTGGAGGACGTCCACGGCCGCATGATCGAGCTCAACGACGGGGACGTGATCGCGGGCGTTCTGGGCTCGCGGCGCGCCCTGCGCGGCTACGCGGGGGTCGTGCCCCCGGCCGTGAAGGTCGGCGACCGGCTCGACATTCTCAACCTGGGCGGGGTCATCGGCCGCTGCACCTCCGTCAACCTGGAGCTGGGACGGCCCCTGCAGGCCGAGGTGCTCGGCCAAGTCCTCTCCTTCCCCCACCTCGGCGAGCGGGTGGGAGTGGCCGCCGACATCCGGACGGGCGCGGTGCCGTGGGCCGAACGCCTCGAGCCGTCGGCGCCGATCGTGTACGTGTCGGGCACCTGCATGAACGCGGGCAAGACCTTCGCCTGCGGCGAGATCATCCGCTACCTCGCGCGCCGAGGCCGCCGCGTCTGCGCGGCCAAGCTCACCGGCGTCTCCCTCCTGCGCGACACGCTGAGCATGGCGGACCGGGGGGCGATCAAGGGCCTGTCCTTCAACGACGCCGGGATCGTCTCCACGACGGACGCGGTCGCCGTGCCCGTCTCCAAGGGCCTGATCAACGCGCTCAACCGCGAGGAGCCGGACTGTCTGGTCATCGAACTGGGCGACGGCATCCTGGGGGAGTACGGAGTGCAGGCCATTCTCGACGACGCGGAGCTGATGCAAGCGGGGGCCGCGCACGTGCTCTGCGCCACCGATCCCGTCGCGGCCTGGGGCGCGGTCGAACTGCTCAAGACGCACTTCAAGCGCCGCCTCGACCTGATCTCGGGCCCGGCGACCGACAACGCCGTCGGCCAGGAGTTCATCGAGAAGAAGATGGGCGTGCGAGCGCTCAACGCGCGCATCGACCACGACCGGCTGGGGGAATTCGTGGAGAGGGCCGTCTTCGGGGAGGCGCGATGAGGAAGCTCCGCGTCGGCATCGAGGGCGGGGCGGGCTTCACGGGCGGGGAGCTGATCCGGCTCCTGCTCGGCCACTCCCGCGTGAAGATCGCCGCGGTCTCCTCGTCCACGTTCCCGGGCCAGCCCGTCTTCATGGCCCACCCGAACCTGCGCGGCCGCGCGGCGCTGGCCTTCTCGCGCAAGCTCGACTACGCGGCGCTCGACGCGCTGTTTTTGGCCGGCGGCCACGGCGACGCGATGGCCAACGTCCCGGCCATTCTGAAGGAAACGGGCAGCCGTCTGCGCCTCATCGACCTCTCCGGAGACTTCCGGCTCCACGACCCGGCGCTCTACCCGGTCTGGTATGGACGCAAGCATCTCGCGCCGGCTCTTCTTCAAAAGTTCGCCTACGGCCTGACGGAGCTCAACCGCGCGGAGATCCGCCGGGCGCGCTGGGTCGCCAACCCGGGCTGCTTCGCCACGGCGGCCGCGCTCGCGCTGGGGCCGTTGGCCGGCGGGGGCTTGGCGGGCATCGCGTCGGTGACGGCGGTCACCGGCTCCTCGGGCTCCGGCGCGACCCCCTCCCTGATCACGCACCACCCCCTGCGCCACGGCAGCCTTCGCGCCTACAAGCCCTTCATTCACCAGCACGTGCCGGAAGTCCAGCAGGTCTTGGACCGCCTGGCCGGCCGCAAGGCCCTGCGGCTTTCCATGATCCCGGTCTCCGGGCCCTTCACCCGCGGCATCTACGCGATTGGACAGGCGGAGCTCCCGAAAGGCTGGACGGCCGACAAGGTCCGCGGCCTCTACCGCCGCGCCTACGAGGGCTGCGCCTTCGTGCGCCTCCTCGACGAGCCGCCCAGCCTCAACGCGGTCGTCGGCAGCAACCATTGCGACGTTTTTGTCGCCATCCAGGACGGGCGCGTGGGCGTGATCTCGGCGCTCGACAACCTCGTCAAGGGCGCGGCCGGCCAGGCCGTGCAGAATCTCAACGTCATGATGGGCTGGGACGAGAGCGAGGGACTGGCGGCCCCAGGACATTACCCATGACGACTTTCATGAAGGAAGAGGATGCCTGCCTCCTGCCGACCTACGAAAAGTTTCCCTTCGCGCTGGAGCGCGGCGAAGGGTGCTGGGTCTGGGACGAGGCCGGCAGCCGCTATTTAGATCTCTACGGCGGCCACGCCGTCGCCCTGATCGGCCACAGCCCCGCGGAGGTGGCCGAGGCCGTTTCGCTCCAGGCGCGGCGCCTGCTCTTCTACTCGAACCTGGTCTACAGCCGGATCCGCGCCGAGGCGGCCAAGGCTCTCGTGGGCCTCTGCGGCGAGCCTGGCTCCCAGGTCTTTTTTTGCAACTCCGGCGCGGAGGCCAACGAGAACGCCATGCGCCTGGCGCGCGCGGCGACCGGCCGGCCGCTCATCGTCGCCACGGAAGGCTCCTTCCACGGCCGCACGGCCGGGGCCCTGGCGGCCACGGGCGCGGCCAAGTACCGCAAAGGCGTCGCGGGACTGGGGAGCGACGTGGTCCACGTTCCTTTCGGCGACCTCCCCGCCGCCGAGGCGTCCATCGGAGCCGCGACGGCCGGCGTCATTCTGGAGCCGATCCAAAGCCTCGGCGGCGCCGTCATGCCGCCGGCCGGCTATCTCAAAGGTCTTGAGGACCTCTGCCGCCGCAAGGGCGCTCTGTTGATCTTCGACGAGGTGCAGACCGGGCTCGGCCGCGTGGGCGAGCGCTCGGCCGCTCTCGCTTTCGGCGTGCGGCCGCACCTGCAGACCTTCGCCAAGGGCCTGGGCTCGGGCGTGCCCGCGGCCGCGACGCTGGCCGTCGCGGATGCCGCGGCCAAGGTTCGGCCGGGCATGCTGGGCTCGACCTTCGGCGGCGGGCCCCTGGCCTGCGCCGCGGTGGCGGCCACTTTGCGAACGCTCTCTCAACGCCGCTTATGGGAAAACGCGGCCGCCATGGAAGCCTTGATCCGCGAGACCTTCCGCTTTCCGCGGATCAAGGAAATCCGCGGCAAGGGACTCCTGCTCGGGCTGGTCCTCGACGGGCCGACCAAGGACGTGCGCAAAGCCCTGCTGGAGAAAAAGATCATCGTGGGCGGCGCCGACGATCCGAACGTGATCCGCCTCCTGCCGCCGCTGACGGTGAGCGCCGGGGAGATCGGCCTTCTGCGCGACGCGCTGGCCGAGATTTTCGCTTCCAGGACGGCGGCCGCGTGAAGAACTTCACGCACCTGAGCGAGCACGCGCCCGAGGAGCTCCTCGCCTTGGCCGACGCCGCCCTGGCGCTCAAGAAGGCGCCGCCTCGGGACCGCCCCCTCGAAGGCAGGAGCCTCGCCTTTTGCTTCATGAACCCGTCCTTGCGCACACAGACCTCCTGCGAGGCGGCGGCGGCCTCCCTGGGCGCCCATCCGATCACCTTGAACCTCGGCTCCGGGGGCGCCTGGCAGATGGAGCACCGCGACGGCGCCGTGATGGACGGCGCCGCGGCCGAGCATTTGAAGGAAGCCGTGCCGGTGCTCTCGCGCTACTGCGCGGCGCTGGGCCTGCGCTCCTTCCCCTCCGGCGCGTCCTGGGACGAAGACAAGGCCGAGCCCTACTTGAGCGCCTTCCGTAAATACTCGACGGTCCCAGTGATCAACCTGGAGTCGGCGTCGGGCCACCCCGGCCAGGCCCTGGCCGACCTGATGACGATCCGCGAGCGCATGAACCCCAAGGGCAGGAACTTCCTGCTGACCTGGGCCCCGCATAGGAAGGCCCTGCCCATGGCGGTGCCCAACTCCGCCGCCGAGATCGCGGCCGCGGCGGGGATGAACGTGACCATCGCGCGGCCGGAGGGCTACGACCTTCCCCCCGAGACGATGGCGCGCGTGCGGGCCCTTTGCGCCGCCGGCGGCTCGACCCTGCGCGTCACCGACCGGGTCCCGGAGGCCTACGACGGCGCGCACGCGGTCTACGCCAAGTCCTGGGGCGCGCTTGCGCGCTACGGCCAGCCGCCTCCCGCGGACCCGGTCTTTCGCGCCCGCTGGATGCCGACGGCCGACAAGATGAGGCGCGCGGCCGAGGACGCCCTCTTTTTACATTGCCTGCCGGTGCGCCGCGGCCTGGAGGTCGCCGACGACGTCCTCGATGGGCCCTGGTCCGCCGTGATCGACGAGGCCGAGAACCGCCTCCACGCCGCCAAGGCCGTCCTGCTCGCTTTGCTCGCCCCAGGAAAACTGATTGTGCAAAAATAAACCACAAAGACACCAAGGCATAAAAAGGACGGGTAAAATAAAAACTTAATTTTGTCTTCGTTATCTTCGTGTCTTTGTGGTTTGATTTTTCAACTTAGGAGAAACAAGTGACCGACGCGCCCATCACGCTCAAGCAAGCCGTCCCGTACATCCGCCTCTACAAGGGAAAGACCTTCGTGGTCAAGGCCGGAGGGCGCGTGGTCGGGCGGCGCGACGCGCTCGACGCCCTGGTCGAGGACGTCTGCCTCCTGCGGCAGGTGGGCATCCGCGTGGTGCTGGTGCACGGCGGCGGCGGCCAGGCAACCGAGCTCTCCAACCGCCTGGGCCTCAAGACGCAGATCGTCGCCGGCCGGCGCGTGACCGACGCGCCGACCTTGGAAGTCGCCAAGATGGTCTATGGGGGCGCGCTCAACGTGGACATCCTCGCCTCCTTCCGCGCCCACCACACCCCGGCCGTAGGCGTCTCCGGCGTGGACGGCGGCCTGGTCACCGCGCGGCGGCGCCCCAAGCAGTCCGTCGAGCCCGCGCCCGGGGCCGCGCCCGTGGAGGTGGACTTCGGCCTGGTCGGCGACATCGAGTCCGTGGACCCGGGCGTGCTGACCGGCCTGCTCGACGCGGGGACCACGCCCGTCGTCGCCTGCCTGGCCTGCGACCCAGAGGGCCAGGTCCTCAACGTGAACGCCGACTCCCTGGCGGAGGCGATCGCGCGCGCCCTGGGCGCCGAGAAGCTGGTCCTGGCCACCGACGTCGAGGGCCTTCTCCAGGACGCCTCCGACCCGTCCAGCCTGGTCTCCTACGCGGACGTCGAGGAGGTGGAGGCCCTGCGCCGGTCCGGACGGCTCAACGGGGGCATGCTCCCAAAGGCCGAGGCCTGCTTGCGCGCCCTGAGGGGCGGCGTGCGCCGCACGCACATCATCAACGGGCTCAAGCCCGGCGCGCTGCTGCGCGAGACCTTCACCAACGCGGGCTGCGGCACCATGATCGTGGAGCGCCGCGAGCGCCAAGCCTATCAGCGGGCCGAGCTCGCCGCCGAGCCGGGGGCGGCCCCCGCGTGAAGGCGTCCGATCTGCTCCAGGAACTGGTCCGCATCCCCTCGCCGAGCGGACGGGAGGAGGCGGTCGTGGAGCGCCTGGAATCCGTCTTCCGGGAGCTGGGCTGGACGCCCGTCCGCCGCGGGCGCAACCTCTACGCCGACCTGGACGGGGGCGATGGGCCCCTGCTGCTCCTCAACTCGCACACGGACACGGTCCCGGTGGGCGAGGGCTGGACGCGGGACCCGCTGGGCGGGGAGATCGCGGGCAGCCGCCTCTACGGACGGGGCGCCAACGACGCCAAGGGCTGCCTGGCCGCGATGATCCTCGGCGCGGCGCGGGCGTTTTCCCGGGACGCGCCGCGCGGGCGCGTGTGCCTGGCGGCGACCTGCGAGGAGGAGACCAGCGGCCAAGGCCTGGAGGTCCTGCTCCCCGAGCTGCCGCGCCCGGACGCCGCCGTGATCGGCGAGCCCACGGGGCTGGCCCCGGCGGTGGCGCAGAAAGGCCTCATCGTCCTGGAGATCACCTCCAAGGGCCGCTCGGCCCACGCGGCCTGGGGCGGGGGCGTCAACGCCGTTGAGGCGGCCGCGCGCGACGTGCTGGCTCTTTCACGCTTGAAATTCGAGCGCGAGCACGCGGCCCTGGGCAAGGCCACGCTCTGCGTCACTCAGATCCGGGGCGGCGAGCGCCATAACGTCGTGCCCGACCGCTGCGTCATGGTCCTGGACATCCGCACGACGCCTGTCTACGCGCCGGGAGAGATCGTGGCCCGAGTGCGCGAATCTGTGGAGGGAGATGTCTCGGTGCGCTCCCAGCGCCTGGGCGCCGTCGAGACGGACGCGGCCCATCCCGTGGTCCAGGCGGCTCTCGCCGCCAACCCCGGCGCCAAGCCCTACGGCTCGCCCACGCTCTCGGACTGGGTCTTCCTCAAGGGCGTGCCCGCGGTCAAGGCCGGTCCCGGCGACTCGCACCGCTCGCATACGCCCGACGAGTACCTCGAGGTCAAAGAGCTCGAGGACGGCGTCGGCTTCTACGAGCGCCTGATCCGCGGCTATTTCGAGAGGGCCTCCGCATGAAAAAACTTTGGCAGACGTCCTCCAGCCTCGACGCGGCCGTGGAGGCCTATACCGTGGGCGAGGACCCGGCGCTGGATCGGCGCCTTATCCGCTACGAGGCCTATGGAAGCCTCGCCCACGCCTCAGAGCTGGCGCGCATCGGCGTGCTGACCAAGAGCGAACTTAAGTCTCTGCGAAAGGAACTTTCTAAAATTCACGCCTCTCCAACCTCGCTCAAGATCACGCGCGAGCAGGAGGATGTTCACACCGCCGTCGAGCAGAGACTCACGCGCGCCTTGGGCGGGATCGGCGCGAAAATCCACGCCGGCCGCAGCCGCAACGACCAGGTCCAAGTCGATCTCCGCCTTTTCCTAAAAGACAAACTGCTGGAGCTGCACGCGGCGGCGGGAGCGGCCGCGGCGGCCTGGCAAGGCTTCGGCGCGCGCCATCAAGGCCGGCTCATCCCCGGCTACTCGCACCTCCAGCGCGCGATGCCCACGACCCTCGGCCATTGGGCCGCCTCGCACGCGGAAGCTTTGCTTGACGGCCAGCGCGCCCTGCGCTTCGCCTACGAGGAGGCCGACGCCTGCCCGCTGGGCAGCGCGGCCGGCTACGGCGCCACCTTGCCCCTCGACCGCGCCCGCGTCGCCAAGCTCTTGGGCTTCTCCCGCGTTCAAAGAAACACCCTGCGCGTGCAGACCAGCCGACCGCGCCTGGAGGCCGCGGTCCTGGCCTCCCTGGCTTTGGTCGCCCGCGACCTGGGCGTTTTAGCCTGGGATCTCTCGCTCTACACCTGCGCGGAGTTCGGCTTCCTCTCTTTGGACGGCGCCTTCACCACGGGCAGCAGCCTCATGCCCCAGAAGAAGAACCCGGACATCGTCGAGCTCACGCGCGCCCGCGCGGCGCTCTTCCCGGGCTGGCTGAGCCAAGTCCTGGCGATCGGCGCCTTGCCCTCCGGCTACCACCGCGACTACCAGCTCACCAAGGGAATTTTATTCACGGCCCTCGACGAGCTAAGCCGCATGCTCGACATGGCCGGTTGCCTGCCCAACGCGCTCACCGTCAACCAGACCCGCTGCGCCGCCGCCGTCACCGAGGACATGCTCGCCACCCACAAGGCCCTCTCGCTCGTGCGCCAAGGCCTGCCGTTTCGCGACGCCTACCGCAAAGTCGCCGAAAGCGCCCGCCTCCTCCAAGAGCCCAAGCCGATCAAGAACGTGGAGCTTCCCAACTACTCCGGCGCCCCGGGCAACCCGGACTGGCCCGCCCTCTCGAAGGACCGCGCCCGCGAGAACGCCTGGGGCGCTGCCCAGCGGCGCGCTCTTCACCGCGTCTGGGCCCGGCTTCTAAAAAAATCCTTTTCAGTCATCTGACCACTTCTCCCTTCCAGAGCCTATGCAAAAAGACGTCCCACGGCAGGATGGAGATTCCATCCACGAGACGCGGACGAACGTCCATCGAGACCACAATCGAATGCTTGACCTTGTACTCCTCGCGAAACGCCTTGAGTCCCTTAAGATGATGGGGGGCGACTTCCTCCACGCCCTTGACCTCCACCGCCACCTGATGGTCGCCGAGGATGAAATCCGCTTCGATCTGCGACGTCGTGCGCCAATAGGAGATCGGATAGCGAAGACCCGAGTAATGGCTATGAGCGGTCACCTCTTGGAAAATGAAGTGCTCGAACGCCTTGCCGAAGGCCTCGGAACGCGGCCGGATGGGCCCGCGCTTGAGCAGAAAATTCGCCAGCCCGACGTCGAAGAAATAGAAGCGCGGGGCCGCGATCACGCGCCGCTTCGGCCGCCGCTGGAAGGCGGGAACGAAGCGGCCCAACAAGGTGTCCTCTAAAATCTCAAAATACTGTCTCGCCGTCGGCAAGCTGACCCCGCACTCGGACGCGATGTTCGTGTAGCTGACGGTCTCGCCGTTGCTGAATGCCGCCGCCTCCAGAAAGCGGCTGAACGCCGGGATGTTGCGAGTCAAAGCCTCCGCCGCGATCTCTTCCTTCAGGTAGTCGCCGATGTAGGCCTCCATCATGCCGGAGACGTCCGAGGCGGGATAATGGCGCGGCAAAAGACCGTTGTTCAAGGCCCGCAGGAGATCGAAGCCCTCGATCTCCGCGGAGACCAGGGGAAACAGCTCGAAGCGTAGGGCGCGGCCCCCGAGGAGGTTGGCGCCGCCGCGCTTGAGCTTGCGCGCACTCGAGCCGCAGAGGATGAAGGGGGTCCGGCGGTTGACGATCAGCCACTGCACCTCGTCCAGCAGTCCCGGAATCTTTTGAATTTCGTCGATGAGGACGGGTTCGCCGCCCGAAGCGCGCGCCGCCAATTCCTCGCGAAGCAGGGCCGGGCGGCGGCTGAGGCGCCCATATTCGTTGGAGAGCAGAAGATCGTACCGCGGAGCGCGGGGAAAGAGGCTTTGAAGCAGCGTGCTCTTCCCCGTTTGGCGGGGACCCCAAAGGAAGCAGGATTCCCGCCCCCTGCCCGCTAAAGTCAATATTCTTTTATACATGATAAAATAAAACTATTATTTAGTATAACATGCAAAATTTAATTGTCAAGAGCGTTGTATAATCACCGCTATGGGCAAGCGTCCGGTGCTGGTCTTCGACGGGGACTGCGGCTTCTGCCGAGTCTGGATCGAGCGCTGGCGCGCCGCCACCGGCGATCTCGTCGAGTATGTCCCTTTTCAATCGGCCGCCGGCCGCTTCCCAAAAATCCCGCCCGAGGCCTTCTCCGAAGCCGTCTGCCTCGTTGAACCGAACGGCCGCGTCAGCCGCGGCGCTCTGGCGGCATTTCGCGCCCTGGCACTGGCGCCCAACCGCCGCGACAAGGCGTGGCTCTTCCTTTACGAGTCCCTGCCGCCCTTCGCCCGGGCCAGCGAGGCCGTCTATCGCGCCGTGGCCAAGCGCCGCCCGTTCTTCTCGCGCCTGACTCGGTTGCTTTGGGGCCCCTCGCCGGTTCCGCCGCCGATCGACGGGACGCGCCGCGCCGTACTGATCGGACTGGGCCTGTGCTACCTCATCGCCTTCGTCTCCCTGGGCGTCCAGGTCCGCGGCCTGATCGGGAGCCGGGGCATCCTGCCCGCGCCGGGGCTCTCCGACGCCGCGCTCGTCGGACTCTGCGCCGCGGGCGCGCTCGCCGCCCTGGGGCTGACGGCGGGCACGGCGGCCGGACCCTGCGCCCTGGCCTGCTGGGCGCTCTATCTCCTGCTCGAGGCCGCGGGCTCCGTCTTCCTGAACTTTCAATGGGACGCCCTCCTGCTTGAAGCCGGGCTCATCGTCGTCTTCTTGTCGCCGTGGTCCCTGCGGCCGTCTCGGGCCTCTTCCCCCTCCCGCGGCGCTCTTTTCCTATTGCGCCTGCTTCTCGTCAAGCTGATGCTTCAGTCGGGCCTGGTCAAGCTCTTGAGCGGCGACCCGAGCTGGCGCTCCCTCGACGCCTTGCTCTACCACTACTGGACCCAGCCCCTGCCCGCGCCGGCCGCGTGGTGGGCCGACCGCCTGCCTCTCGCGGCCCAGCGCGCCTCCTGCGCCGTCCTCTTCGCCGTCGAACTGGGCTCTCCCCTGCTCCTGCTCGGCCCCCGCCGCGTTCGCTTGGTCGGGGCCGCCGTCGTGGCGGGCCTCATGGCCCTTATCGCGCTGACCGGCAACTACGGAATCTTCAATCTGCTGACCGCCGTGCTGTGCCTGGCCGCGCTCGATGACGGAATCCCTTCTCTCGCGCGCCTGGCGCCCGGGACGTCCCCATCCGCTCCCGTCCGGCGCGGCCTCATCGTCGGAGCCTTCGCGGCCCTATGGCTGACGGTGAGCGCCGCCGGCTTTCTCGCCGGCACCTTGGGCCTGCGCCTGCCCGCCGCCGCAAGCCGCCTATTCTGGGCCGCCGCGCCCCTGCGCTCCGTCAACAACTACGGCCTCTTCGCCGCGATGACGACGCGCCGCGACGAGATCGCCGTCGAGGTCTCCGCCGATGGGAAAGACTGGCGCGAATGGCCCTTTCGCTGGAAGCCCGGCGACCCGCGCCGCGCGCTGCCTTTTGTCGCGCCCCACATGCCCCGCCTCGACTGGCAGATGTGGTTCGCGGCTTTGGGCCCGCCGGAGGCCAGTCCCTGGTTGGGCAACCTGCTCTACCGGATCCTCCAGGGAAGCGAGCCCGTCAAGGCCCTGTTAGGCCCCGACCCCCTCAGCGGCCGCCGCCCCC
Organism: Elusimicrobiota bacterium; assembly: GCA_016207605.1. Classification (GTDB taxonomy): domain Bacteria; phylum Elusimicrobiota; class Elusimicrobia; order UBA1565; family UBA9628; genus GWA2-66-18. The sequence continues at coordinate 71,487 of JACQPJ010000036.1, read as the reverse complement.
TCTACGTCCGCGCGACGCTCTATTCCTATTCCTTCGCGTCCCCCGAGCAGCGCCGCGCCGACGGCTCCTGGTGGCACCGAGAGCGCCTGGGTCCCTACTTCCCCGCCGTCTCTCTCAGTTTGCGTTAGTCGAGACAGTCTGAGAACCAGCGGAAACAAAGCTCCTCAAAAGCTTGTACAGACGGTAACAGCCAGTAAGACTACGGCCGTCAGGAGCCCGCGGCGACCAGGGCGAGCATGAGGCCCATGCCCAGGGCCATGGCCGCGGACTGGACGAGGGACTTGACCGGCTCGCTCTCCTTCTGCAGCTCGGGGGTGAGGTTGGCGCCGGCGATGTAGAGGAAGAAGCCGGCGGTGACGGGCAAGGCGGCGGCGGTCAGGAGCTCGGCGCGGCGGCCCAAGGCGAAGACCGCCAGGACGCCGACGAGCGCGGCGCAGGCCGAGAGGAAATTGTAGAAGAGCGCCCGCCCCCGGGAGTAGCCGGAGTCCACCAGGATGGCGAAGTCGCCGAGCTCGTGGGGCAGCTCGTGCAGGATCACGGCGAACGTCGTGGCCAGGCCGATCGTGGGCCCGGAGAGGTAGCTGGCGGCGATGAGGGCGCCGTCCATGAAGTTGTGCAGGCTGTCCGAGACCAGCACGATGCGGCCCACCGGCTTGATCGTCTCGTGCTCGGGCACGCCGTGGCGGTGCTTCCAGCGCAGGAGCTTCTCGAAGACGAAGGAGGAGAAGATCCCCGCCAGGATCCACAGCGAACTGGCCGCCCCCCCGCTGCGGGCGAAAATCTCGGGCAGGAGGTGGATGGCGACGTCGCCGAACAGGGCGCCGGTGGCCAGGCTCACCAGGACGAAGTTCGCCCGGTTGAGGCCGCGGACGCCCAGGGGCAGAGCCGCCAGCCCGGCCAACGAGAAGAGGCTGACCGCGAAGGCGCTGACGAACGAGGACAGCAGCGGGGACGAAGAGATCATGATCCGCGGGGGCGTATCCTAACATAATCCCCCGCCGTCCCGGCGATTGACGCTCCGGCGCCGCAAGAGGTATCCTCGGCGCATGGCCCCCTCCGATTCCGCCGTCTCCAACGTCAAGCCGGGCCTGGAGGGCGTCGTCGCGACCGAGACCCGGCTGTCCATGGTGGACGGCCAGAACGGCGTCCTCATCATCGGAGGCTACCCCATCGAGAAGATCGCGGGACGAGTCTCCATCGAGGAGGTCGCCATGCTCCTGTGGACGGGGCACCTGCCCTCCCGGGAGGAGGCGCCCCTGCTCCAGTCGGAGCTGGCGGGCTTTCGCGCCCTGCGCCCGGAGACGATCGACATCATCAAGACCGCGCGCAACGCCCCGCCCATCGACGCCCTGCGCATGGCCTGCGCCACGCTCTCCCTCGACGTCTCCAACCCGAACGACATCTCGTCCGCCGCCGACCTGGCGCTGGCCAAGCGCCTGCTCTCGCGCTTCCCCACGGTGATCGCGGCGCACGCGCGCCTGCGCCAGGGGCTCGACCCCATCCCTCCCCGCGCGGACCTGGGGCTGGCCGCCAACTTCCTCTACATGACCTTCGGCGCCGAGCCCGACCTCATGGCGGCCAAGGCCCTGGAGACCTACTGGGTCGCGGTCTGCGACCACGGCATGAACGCCTCTACGTTCACGGCCCGGGTGATCGCCTCGACGCGTTCGGACATGGTCAGCGCGCTCACCGGCGCGGTCGGCGCGCTCAAGGGACCGCTCCACGGCGGCGCGCCAGGCCCGGTGCTGGACATGCTCGTCGACATCAAGACCGCCGACCGCGCCGAGGCGTGGCTGCGCCAGGAGATCGACTCCGGCCGGCGCATCATGGGCTTCGGCCACCGCGTCTACAAGGTGCGCGACCCGCGCGCCGAGGTCCTGGCCAATGCCGCCGAGCAGATGGCCGGCGCCCACCTGCGCAACAAAAAGCTCTACGACCTGGCCCGCGCGGTCGAGAAGACCGCCATCCGCGTTTTAGAGGAGCTCAAGCCCGGCCGCAACCTCAAGACCAACGTCGAGTTCTACACCGCCCTGGTCCTGCAGTCCATCGGCCTCCAGCCCGACCAGTTCGTTTCCATGTTCGCCTGCGGCCGCGCCGCCGGCTGGTGCGCCCACGTCATGGAGCAGCACGTCCAGGACCGCCTCATCCGCCCCCAGTCCGCCTACGTCGGGCCCCGCGACCTCAAGCTCGACCGCTGAGCCGCGTCAGGGCGTGATGACGCGGCGCGCCTTGAGATAGCGCCGGCGGTAGTGGTCGCTGTAAAGACTTTCCATCCGCACGCCCTCGCCGGGATTCGCCTGGTGGATGAAGACGCCGTTGTGGACGTAGACGCCGACGTGGCCCACGCCCCGGCCGCCGCCCGAGCCGGAGAAGAAGACCAGGTCGCCCATGCGCAGATCGGCGGAGGCCACGGCCGCGCCCTTGAGGGCCATCGCGGGCGAGGAGCGCGGCAGGCGGATGCCGTGCTCGCGGAACACCCGCCCCACGAAGTCGGAGCAGTCAATGGGCGTTGGCCGGCCCTTGTCCTCCTCGGGCAGGTAGGAGCGCGCCGTGCGGACCACGGCCTTGGCCAGCGGCGGGGGCGGAGCCTGGGCCCGCCGCCGCGGCGACGCCGCGCAGCCGGCCAGCGCTAGAGCGAGCGCCGCCGTCGCAAAGGCGCGTCCGACGCCGCCAGCCCTTGTCATCGCAAAGACAATAACAGAAATTAATGCCCTTGAAAAATATCATTATCATGATATACTTAAGAAAGCGCTCGTCCGATAGGAGAAACCCATGCCCATCATTCGCCCCATCTCCGACCTCAGGAACCATACCCAGGCCATCTCGGCGCTTTGCCATCGCCACAGCGAACCGGTCTTCATCACCAAGAACGGCAAGGATGATCTTGTCGTCATGAGCCAAGCAGCCTATGAACAGCAGCGGGCGCGGCTGGAGTTGTACGAACGCCTGGATGAAGCCGCCTCCGACGCGGCCGGCGGGGATCGAGGGATTTCGCATGCCCGGATGATGGCGAAACTGAAGAAGCGGCCGTGAAACGACGCCTCGTTTACCTAAAGAGAGCCGAAACGGATCTTGTTCAGATTTACGACTACATACGACGCGACAGTCCTGCGCACGCCGCGGACTGGCTGGATGCGTTAGATAAAACTCTCAGCCGCTTGGCTGATTTTCCGCACTCCGGCGCTGTGCCGCGGGATCAGCGGCTGACGTCTCGCAGCTATCGCGTCGTGATCATCGGGGAATACTTGGCGTTCTATCGCCTTCAAGGCCGCCGCATCGAAATCCACCGCGTACTGCATGGCCGCAGGCGGTATTCTTTCTTGCTTCCCTAAAATCCGCCAATGAAGATCCGCTGCGATCTGCGCGTCAACGGCGGCTCGCGCAAGCCGTATCTCGTCTCCGGGCCCAACGAGCCCGGCGACCACCTGGCCCACAGGCTGGCGGCCTACGTGCTGTTCTGGGACGCCGAGCCCCTCCTGGACGCGACGGCCAGGATGCCCGCGCTGGCCGCCTTCGAATTCGTCCCGGACCTGCTCGCCCTTGACGACGCGGGAGCGATCAAGCTCTGGGTGGAGTGCGGGACGATCACTCTGCACAAGCTCACCAAGATCACGCGGCGCGCGCCGCGCTGCCGGCTCGTCGTGATGAAAGAGACCGAGCGCGACGCCGCGCGCCTGCGGCGGGATCTGGAGGAGCAGTTCGACCGCCCGGGAAAGGTCGAGATCCTGGCCTGGCCCGGCGATTCTTACCGACGCTGGGCCGCGGCCGTGGCCGACAAGACCGAGGCCTTCGGCGAGGCGTCGGGCCTGATGATCAACGCCGTAGTCAACGAGACGCCGCAGCTCGTCGAGTTCAAGCGGTTTTGAACGCGGACCAACGATGAGACCTGGGCCCTTCCGACAGGCCTGCCCAAAGCAGAAGTTGTTAAAATACAGAAATTGCAAGCAGCCGCGGTGCAAAGTGAGGCGAGAGCGGTCAAGAGCGAGTGCGAACTTTTATTCCGCACGAACGCCAACCTTCTCCGAGGTGACAAAGTTCCCCCCGAAGTTCTGACCGGCCATGCTTATGTGCCGGGGGACCCGGATTTTGCTTATTTGCGTGATAGCTCTGAGCTTGTCATTAAAACACTCGCCAACTATGCCGCCGTCGACGCCAGACAGTTCCATCTTAAGGCGGCGCAAAGGGAGCTTGAGCACGCGCGCGCCGAACTGATCAAGGCCCGCGGAATGATCGACAAGGTTCGCTCGTATCGGCGAACGCATCCGGATCGAGATTAAGCCGTTTTAAGCACGAGCCAGAGCGCCAGCTCGGGGCCGTCCAGCTCCGCGCGCCGGCCGTCGGGGCCGTAAACTGCCTCGATCGCAAAAGGCGAGCGCGCGATCAAGTCCGCGAGCTCCTGCGCGTCGTAGGAGCGCAAGTCGTAATGTGACTCGATCAGCGGCCCCGCCGGAGGATCCACGAAGTTGAGGATGCGCTCGCGCCGCCGGCGGCGATCGGCCGGGAGCGTCATCATCACGTGGCGCCAGGTTTTTCCACTGCGCCGCACGGTCCAGGCCTCCTCGTCGGGCGCGTCCGCTCCGTATTCGGCCAAGTCCAGGCCGAGGATGAAGATCCCGCCGGGCTTGAGCGCGCCCGCCGTCGAGCGCAGGTGCGCGAGCGCGTCGCGATCCGTCATCAGATGCCGGAACGTCGAGAGCAGGTTGAAGGCGAGGTCGAAGCGCGGCTGAGTCCGGAAATTCCTCATGTCGCCGACCTGCGCGCGGCCCGGCCCCAAGCGCCGCCGGGCGAAGGCCGCCATGGCGGGCGAGCGGTCGTAGCCGAACACCTCCCAGCCGCGGCGCCGCAGGCCCGCCAGATAGCGCCCCGAGCCGCAGGCGGGCTCCAGCGCGGCCTTGCCGCCGGGGCCATGGCGCGCGGCGAGACGGTCCAGCAGCCAGCACTCGTCCCCCGTCCCATCCGCGTGCAGAAGATCGTAAAGCGCGGGATCGGCGTAGGGGACCGGGAGCATGAATTATTATGCCTCAAGCGATTTGTTATAATCCACCCTCGACGAAGAAACTTTTTCAGGAGAGACTGATGCCCACCGCCGCCATGGACTACAAGATCAAGGACCTCTCGCTCGCCGATTGGGGCCGCAAGGAGGTCGAGATCGCCGAAAGCGAGATGCCCGGGCTCATGGCTCTGCGCGCGGAATACCGCGCCTCGCGGCCCTTGAAAGGGGCGCGCATCGCCGGCTGCCTGCACATGACCATCGAGACGGCGGTGCTCATCGAAACCTTGATCGAGCTGGGCGCCGACGTGCGCTGGTCCTCCTGCAACATCTTCTCGACCCAGGACCACGCCGCCGCGACCGTGGCCAAGGCCGGCGTCCCCGTCTTCGCGTGGAAGGGCGAGAGCCTCAAGGAATACGACTGGTGCGTCGAGCAGACCTTGCGCTGGCCGGACGGCAAGGGCCTCAACATGATCCTCGACGACGGCGGGGACCTCACCAACATGGTCCACGACCAGTTCCCCGCGCTGATGAAGGACGTCGTCGGCCTCTCCGAGGAGACCACGACCGGCGTCCACCGCCTCTACCAGCGCCAGGCCGCCGGCACGCTCAAGTGCCCGGCCATCAACGTCAACGACTCCTGCACCAAGAGCAAGTTCGACAACCTCTACGGCTGCCGCGAATCCCTGATCGACGGCGTCAAGCGCGCCACCGGCGTCATGATCGCCGGCAAGACCGCCGTGGTCTGCGGCTACGGCGACGTGGGCAAGGGCTGCGCCCAGGCCCTGCGCGGCATGGGCGCGCGCGTGCTCGTCACCGAGGTTGATCCCATCAACGCCCTGCAGGCCTGCATGGAGGGCTACCAGGTCGTCTCTCTCGACGACGTTGCCGGCCAGGCCGACCTGATCGTCACCGCCACCGGCTGCCGCGACATCGTCACGCGCCGCCACATGGACGCGATGAAGTCCCAGGCCATCGTCTGCAATATCGGCCACTTCGACCTGGAAATCGACATCGCCGGCCTGGACAACGACAAGAAGCTCTCCAAGCGCACCGTCAAGCCCCAGGTGGACCAGTACGTCTGGCCCGACGGCAAGGCCCTCACCGTCCTGGCGGAGGGACGCCTGGTCAACCTCGGCTGCGCCGAGGGCCACCCCAGCTTCGTGATGTCGGCCTCCTTCACCAACCAGGTCATGGCCCAGATCGAGCTCTGGACCAACCGCGGCAAGGGCAAGTACCAGAACCAGGTCTACGTCCTTCCCAAGTCCCTCGACGAAAAGGTGGCCCGCCTCCACCTCGGCAAACTCGGCGCCAAGCTCACCAAGCTCACCCCTAAGCAGGCCGAGTACCTCGGTATCCCCCCCGAGGGCCCCTTTAAGGCGGACAACTACCGCTACTGACCGTCGTTGTCATGGAACTTTTTCGGCCCCTCATGCGTATACCTGGAGGCCCATGAGGCCGCCGGGGAGGGAACGAACATGACCAATGAATTGCGCGGCGACGTGAAGCGCCTGAAAAACGACGTGTCCGTCCTTAAGACCGATGTCTCGTCCATAAAGACGGATGTGTCTGTCCTCAAGACCGACGTATCCATCCTGAAGAGCGACGTCTCCAACTTAAAGGCGGATCTAAAAGACGTCCGTTCAGTCAATAGAGGGATGGCAGGAGCTATCCTCGATCTTCAGGAAAAGCAGGCTGGCCTAGCCACGAGAAAAGAACTGGTCGCGTTCAAGGATGAAATCCTCAAGCGGATGGATGGCTTCACCGCGCTGCTCGAGGACTCGCGCACGCGCTGGGCCGTCCAGAGCGATGTCCTCCTGCGCCACCACAACCTGCTCGACAGCCACGACCAGCGTCTGACGCGCATCGAGACGCCGCGGGCCTGAAAGATTGAAATCCGACGGCCGGCGCGTCGTCGCGGCGTCGCTGGCGGGCCTGGCCCTTTTGGCGGCGGGCTGCCTGGAGGTCGGGTTCGGCCGCAAGGTGAGCGGCGAGGAGCTCCACCTGCGCGCCGAGATCGGCTCGTATTACGACCAGATTGCCGCGGGCTTCGCGGCGGGCAACGCCGACGCGATCGCGGAACTCTTCGACTCCGCCATCGCCAAGCCCATGACCAAGGAGGAAATCCGGGCCAAGGGGCGGGAGCTGTTCGGCAAGCACGGCGCGGCGTCCTTCCGGATTCACGCGATGGAATTCGAGCGCGTGGGTCCCGCATCGGCGGTCGTGACGCTGACCTACTCGGTCACGACGCGGGACGGAGCGGTCTCCTTCGGCGGGACCGAGCGCGACAAACTGATCCAGCGCGGCGGGCGCTGGTACATCACGGCCTGGGAGAAGCTGCGCTAGCCTGGCAGCATCCAGGCCGCGATCCTTCGGACGCGGCACAGGTGTGCTGAGGAATGGTTCATAACACCTAGGCCTCGACCCTTCGGGCTCGGCACAGATGCGGCGAGGAAAGGCTCATAGCATCCAGGCCTCGACCCTTCGGGCTCGGCACAGATGCGGCGAGGAAAGGCTCATAGCATCTAGAAGTTCAAGCTCGCGCCCACGGACGCGGTGTCGCGGGTCGGAAATCCGCTCTGGACGTAGCGCTGCCAGCCGGCCTTGACGTCCGCCAAGCGAAGGCCCACGGCAACGCCGGCCTCGTAGCCGTCGGAGGGACGCTGGCCGAGCTTGAACGTCGTGTGCGCGTAGGACGCGTACGGATGGATGAGCGGGAGCAGCGTCCATTTGACCCGCGCGCTGAAGGCGGCGTCCGGGTAGCCCTGCGCGGCCGGGCCGAAGCCGGCGAGGGCCAGATAGGGCGCCTGGCGGAGCTGGTTGCCGTCGAGGGTCTTGGAGTAGACGCTCTTGGTCGCCTGGGCGCTGACCTCAGCCAGCAGCAGGCGCGCGCCCGCGAAGACCGAAAAGTCCCCCTCGTCCGCCTTGAACGGCGCCGCGCGGCGGGCGCCCGTCCGGTTCAAGCCGGAGCCGGAGGCTCCCGCGACGCCGAGCGCGTCGTCCTGGTGGCGGACGTAGACGCCGGAGACGCCGGCGTCGACCCCGGTCAAACCCGAGCCCATGGAGCGGTTGCCCCCCGCCGCGCCGGGGCCGGCCATCTTGTGCTGGTGCGCCGAGCCGCCGGAGAGCAGCGAGACCGTAAGGTCGGCGCCGGCGGAGGCCCGCTGGTAGCCGTCAACCTTGGGCAGGACATCCCCTTGCACGCCCAGGCTGAGGGGGCCCCTCTCGTAGCCGACCCGGAGACCGTAGCGGTGGTAGACGCCCGCGACCGCGTCCGACTGCGCGTTCGAGTAGGAAGGAACCGCGTACCACGCGTCGCCCAGGTCCAGGGAGGCGTGGGCGCTCGTCCCCCGGTAGCCATGGGAGCCGAACGTCTGGTCGACGCCCCCGCTGACGAGAGCGGCGGCGGGCGCGGCGAGGACGGCGAAAGCAAGGGCGGCGAACGGACGGGGTCGTGGGTTCATGCCGGCAATCCTAGTTAATTCCGGGCGCTAGGTGTTATGAACCATTCCTCAGCACACCTGTGCCGAGCCCGAAGGGTCGAGGCCGAAGTCGAGGACGGCGGGGTCGCCGACGGCGACCGCAATCAAACGCTCCGGGTCCAGGCGCGCGGCCGCGGCCCGGCGCGCGGACTCCGGGGTGACCGCGTCGAGCCGGGATTGATAGGAAGCCATCGCCGCGGCCGGGTCGCGCCCGCCCTCCACGACCGCCGACAGGTAGCTCGCGGCGCGGTCCAAGGACGACAGGCGCATGAGGAAAAGCCCGGCCATGTGGCGCTTGGCTGCGGACAGCGCCTCCTCCGGGATCGGCTCCGCGATCAGGCGCCCGAGCTCGACGCGGATCTCGGCCAGCGCGGCCTTGGCCGCGTCCGGGCGCACGTCCGCCGCAGCCGACCAAACCGCGCCGCGGGCGTAGAGGTCGAAGGACGAATAGGCCCCGTAGGTGTAGCCGCGCCGCGTGCGCAGGTTCTCGAACAGGCGCGAGTTCGCCGTCCCGCCCAGCACGTGGTTGGCCGCGGCGAAATCGGCGTAGTCGGGGTCCTTCGGCGCCAGCGCGAGAGTCTGCGCGGCCAGCAGGCTGGCCTGCGACGACCCCGGACGCGCGACGACGGCCGCGCGCCCCGGCCCCCGCTCGGGCAGGGGAGCCGCCGCCGCCGGGACGGGACCCGACGGCCAGAAAGCGAAGACGTCCTCCAAGATTCGAACGGCGGCGTCCGGGTCGACGTCTCCGGCCAGGACCAGGTAGCCGCCGGCGGGGCGCAGGCGGGCCGCGTGGAAGGCGCGCAGGCGCGCGGAGTTAACGGCCTCGATCGCCGCCTCGTCGGGCGCTCCGCGGCCGTAGGGATGGGCGCCGAAGAGCTCGGCGCGCAGGCGCTCGTCGGCGAGGAAGGACGGCTGGGAGCGGCGCACCGCGAGCTCCTGGACGGCGTTCTCGCGCCAGAGCGCCGTCTCGTCGTCCGGGTAGGCCGCCGAGGCCAGGACGCGGCCAAGCTGGGCGCAGAACTCCGCGAAGCGCCTGGACAGCCCCGAGGCCGCGATCTTGAGCCACTCGGGCTCGCTGGCGGCGGAGGCGGCCCAGCCGAGCCCGGCGAAGGCCCGGGCCACGGACGCCGCGTCCTGCCCCTCGCAGCCCTTGAAGAGCATCTCCTCGCAGGCGGGCGAGAGCGCGTCCTCCCCCGGCTCCTCGTGGACGCGGCCCGCGCGCAGGCCGAGCCGCGCCTCGACCAGGGGCAGCCGCGGGTCGCGCAGGACCAGGACATCCAGGCCGCAGGCCAGCGCGCCGCGCGCGAGGACCGGCAGGGACGGCGCGCGCGGCGGACCAGGCGGCGGGGGCGGCGCGGCGGGGCCGCGGGACTCCTCGGGCGGCGGCGCGGACGGCAGCGAGGGCGGGATCGCCGGCCGCGGCGGGCCGGGAACGATCTCCAAGGTCAGGCTCCGACGGGCGGGCAGCCAGCGGCGCGCGGCGGCGGCGATGCCGCGCGGGGACGCGGCCAACAGGCGGCGCAGGTCCCGACGCAGGCCGGCCGGATCGCCGACCAGGGCGGCATAGGAGCTCAGCGTCTGGGCGCGCTCGACCAGGGACTGCTGGCTCTCGAACCAGGCCCGCTCGAGCTGGACGCGGGCCCGGGCGAGCTCTTCAACGCTGGGCCCCTCGCGGCGCAGGCGGGCGAGCACTCCCTCGACGGCCGCCAGCGCCTCCTCGGGGTCGGCCTCGGCCCGCAGGGTGGCGAACAAGCCGAAAAGGTCGGCGCCGCGGGCGTTGTGATGGCTCGACCAGTAGGGCATGTGGGCCGAGACCGAGAGCGCCAGGCGGCGCGACTTGACCAGCTCCTGATGCAGAGGACCGTCCTCGCCGCCGGCCAGGACGGCGGCCAGCGCGGTCAGCGCCCAGTAGTCGGCGCTCCCGCGCGGCGGCGCGTGCCAGCCCCGCACGAGAAGCGGGGCGGACGCCAGCGGATCCTCCACCCGGCGGCGGCGCGGCGCGGCGGGACGGCGCTCGGCCGGCGCGGGACGCCGCCGGCGCGGACGGCGCGGCACGGCCCCAAAGTAGCGCAGGGCCAGGCGCCGCGCCTGAGCCGGGGACACGTCGCCCACGAGCGCCAGCGCCGCGTTGTCGGGGGCGTAGTGGAGGTCGTAGAAGCGGCGGACGTCCTCGAGCGAAGCCGCGCGCAGGTCGGCCTCCTCGCCGATGGTGGGGTGCGCGGACTCCCAGCGCGCGAAGGCGAGGGTTCCCATCTCCGCGTCGGCGGCGCGGCGGTAGGGCTGGTTGAAGTAGCTCTGGCTCATCTCCTCAAGGACGACGCGCTTCTCGATCTCCAGCTCGCGCGGCGACAGACGCAGGCCGCGCATGCGGTCGGCCTCCCCCCACAGCGCCGCCTCCAGGGCCCAGGAGGGAACCACCTCGTGGTAGGTCGTGTTGGTCTTCATGGTGTAGGCATTGTCGGAGCCGCCGTGGCTTTCGACCAGCTTGGAGAGTCCGTTGGGAGGCAGAAGCTCCGTGCCTTGGAACATCAGGTGCTCAAAGAGATGGGCGAAGCCGGCCCGGCCGGGCTCCTCGTCCAGAGAGCCCACGCGGTAGGTGATGGAGAGCGCGACCAGAGGAACGGAACGGTCGGTCTGCACCACGACGCGCAGGCCGTTGGGCAGGCGGAAGGCGCGGGTCGGGAGCGGCTTCACTGGGCGTCTATTCTAGCACGGCTCCCCGGTCCGTCCCGGTTTTTGGTACAAAGACCGCATGGAGAACGCCTCGATCCGGCGCCTTCTGGCGGACACTGAGGTCCTGCGCGTGCCGCGGCGGCCCCTGGCGACGTTCGGGGCGACGCGCATCAGCTACCACCTGATCTCCCCCCTCGGGGCGGCGGCTCGCCGCACGCGCCTGCGCGAGGGCGCGGTGGTCTCCGCGCGCCCGCGGATTCTGACGCCCGACGCCCTGCGCGAGCGTTTCCAAGGCTTCGGGGAGGGCCCCGCCGAGTTCGGCCGCTGGCTCTCGGCGTCCTACGCCGACCTGCTGCGCGCGCTCGAATACGGCTTTCGCAACCAAGACCTGTCCGCGCGCGTGCTCGCCGAGGACGCCCGCCAGGTCTCCGACCGCCTGCTCGCCGACCTGGACGCTCGCGGCGCCTCGGACCGAGCCGTCGTGCGCTGCCCCGACGCCGGCTGGGCGCTGGCTCTCATGAAGCTGACGCTGGACGAGGCCGCGCGCTCCTTCCCCGGGCACGTGCGCGACCTGGAGCGGCGCGGGATGTTCGCGCCCGACCGCGGGGAGGGTGACCGTCGGCGTCGGCAGGTGGAAGCGCTCTTCGCCGACGCCGCGCGGAATCCCGAAAAGCGCGCGCACCTGGGCGCCCGCCTGCGGGAGTACGGCCTCTTCGAGGAGTACGAGGACCGCTTCCTGGCGCTGTTCTAGTGGCCGACCACCAGGTCGGTCGCGGCCCGGCCCTCCGCGATGACGCTCGCGCTCGTGTCACTGTAGGAGAAGCCCACGAGCCCGTCGCTCGCGATCCCGTCGTCGCTGTTGCTGAGCGCGATGCCGGCGAAGACGAACTTCGCGTTCGTCACCTTATGGCTCAAGTCGAGGGCCGCCAAGTCGGGCAGCCCCGCGTAGCTGACGGCGTTGATGCCGGTGGTGATGGAGGTGCCGAGGGAGCCGGCCGTCAGGGAGATGTTGGAGCTGCCGCCCCCGATGGTCCTTTGACCGAAATCAATGGCGATCTCGGTCTGGAATCCTCCCGTCCCGGAAGAACCGCACGGCCCGCCCGAACAGACGTAGCTTCCGGCCCCCACGTACTTGCCCGTACCGGCCGTGATGGCGCGGACCTGATCCCATGAGGAGAGGCTGTCGGGGAGCCCGGCGGTCGCGCTGACTTGATCCTGGGCCGCGAAGGCCGCGGCCTGGTGCTGGGCGTACTCGATCTGGCTTGAAATCAGCGCGGAACGGGCGTCTCCCGATGCCATGTTCTCCCCGGAGAAGTCGCCCGCCGAAAACGCGGGGCCGGAACCCGGACCCCGCCCGTCATGACCATTCCGATACTGGCCGCCCCTCTCGCCGCCCGGACGGTCGCCCTCGGGCTGGCGATGGCCGTCGCGGGGACGATCGCCCTCGTGCTGGTCGCCGTCGCGGCGGTCTCCGCTCCAGCGCCCTTGTTCGCCGTCCTGATGCTCGCCGTCCCACTGGCCCTGCTCGCCGCCTCGGCGGTCTCCCTCCCGTGGACCGCGCTCATCGCGGCCCTGGCCGTCCCGGCGGCCCTGCTCGCCGTTCATGCGTTCGCCGTCCCTGGGACCTTGGCGGTCCCCGGCGCCGCGCTCACCCCGCTCGTTCTCGGGCCCGCCGGGACGTCCGGGCTCGTGGGAATCAATCCGGGCCATCCAGCCCTGCATCTCCTGCGCCGAGACCGGCGCTGGAGGAGTCGGCGGGGCGTCGGCGCGCATGGAGGTGTAGAAGCCGCCCCGGTCGATGTCCACTTGGCCGTGGTCGTTGGAGATGGTGATGCCGCCCACGGGCTCGCGGGCGTCGTTGGCGGGGCCGGGGCCGAGAAGAGCGACGTCGGCCCTCCCGCCCTCGATCATCCCGGCGACCATGGTGCCGCGGATGCCGATGGTCCCGGTCGGCACCTTCACGCGCACGTCGTCGGGGTGCTTCTTGGCGATCTTGCCCGTGACGAAGCGAAAGACGCCCTTGACCATGCGGGCCGACAGCTTGCCCGCGTTCGTCTTGGGATCGTAGACGAACTCGTCGAGGACCAGGTCGCTGTTCGGGCCGATCGTGAAGGTGGTCTGGTCGAGAAGGAGGATCTGGAGGCGGCTGTCGGGGCCGGTGACAACGTGGTCGTTGACGTAGAGCGCGCGTCCGCTCTCGATGACGCGGCCGACGGCCTGGCCCGGGGCGAGGGCCTTCACGGGCCCGCGCACGGCCGCGGCCACGCCGATGCGCGCCAGGCCGGCGGCGGGGACGAGCGCGGGCTGGGCGGCGGAGGGAGTAACGGCCAGGAACGCGGCAAGGCTCGCGGCGAGCATCCTTTTCATGGGCGGACTTCCTCCAAGGCGGACGCTCGGCGCGTCAACCGACGCATGACGGGAGTATAAGGGGATCCCATTGACCTGTCAAGGGGGGCTACATCCCCCACTTGTACGTGAGGAGCACGGTGGCGTTGTGGTTGAAATAGTCGTAGTTGACCACGTTCGAGGTCTGCCGGAAGTACTCGTAGCCGATCGTGCCCGTGAAGTCGCGCAGAGGGGACCAGAACAGGCTCAACGGCGCGCCGAGAAGGGCCTGGGCGCGCCAGCCGTCGTCGTGGCGCACCACGCCGGAGACGACCGTGGCATCCGGGATCTCGTAGCGGTCGAGCTGGCCGGTGAAGGCCCCTTGAAAGAAGGCCCCGCGCCCGAGGAGATGCAGCCATTCGAGGGTGCCGGACTCCCGGCGGTAGGCGTCGAAAGCCTGCCGGGCGAACTTGCGGCGGTGCAGGACGCTCAGGGAGAGGCGGTCCGCCGGCGCGGGCGTCCAGGCCGCCCCGAGCGTGGAGTCGAGCTGCTCGCCCGTGCGATCCTCGGCGGTGGCGAGCTGGGGGGTGTTGGCGAAGTCCTGGTAGGAGTGGCCGAATTCCAACCAGCCCGTCATGGCGCGCGACAGGCGCCGCTCGACGCGCAGGCCCGCATTGCGGCTGCGCAGATAAATGCTTTGGTGCAGGAGAACGTGGTCGTAGGAGACGGACGGCGTCAGTTCCGCCCAGCGGGTGCGCAGGACGCTGCCCAGCTTCGCCGAGTAGGCCTGCAGGTTGAGGATGCGGTAGACCGTCTGCTCCCCGCGGTAGTAGGTGAGGCGGCCGAACATGGAGTGGCCTCGCGGGCCTCCGAAGTCGTGGCTGGCGCCCAAGGAGCCCACGAACTGGAGGTTGGTGTCCTTCTTGCGCTGGGAGCCGGCGTCGAGAGGCACCACGACGCCCTGGAAGAGCGCGCCTCCCCCGCCGGGAGCGGCGTTGCGGTTGTCGTCCCAGCCAAAGCCGAAGGAAAGGCGCGCGTCGTAGTGCGTGTCGCGCTGGCGCGCGCGGGCCAAGGCCAGATAGCGGGACGCCTCGCCGCGGACGTCCGGGGGAAGGCCGGGTGCCCGGAGGACGGTCTCGATCTCGCGCTGGGCCTCCACCGCATCGTCGAGACGGTAAAGCACGACCGCGTAAAGCAGCCGAACGCGCGCGTCCTCGGGCCGCAGCATGACCAGACGCTCGAGCGTGGTCGCGGCACCGCGCAGGTCGCCCTTGCGGATTTGGGCCCGCGCGAAGCGCATGTTGAGATTCACGTCATCGGGGGAGCGCAGGATGTCCTCGAAGGTGGGCTCGCCCGCCAAGGATCCGGCCTCCGCTTCCTGGGCGGCGGCGGCGGCTTTCTGCTCCAGGCCGCCGCGCCGCCTCTGGTCCTGGCTCTCCTGGTCGATATTGGGAGGCGGCTGCTGGGCCCAAGCCCGCGCGGCGGCGAGCAGGACGGCAATCGCGGCGGCGCGGCCAATCTGGTTCATGTTCATGGTTGCCTCCTACGGCGATGGATGCAACCATTTCCTCGCCTATGCTCGGTCATGGGGCGCATTATAAATGAAAGCGGGGCGGACGTGATAACAAAAATGTTGCGCCGCGCCCTTTGAGTTGAAAGCCGCGCTCCGGAAATGGGATGCTCCCCGCGATGCGGCACCTACGGCGCTGGGGCGCCGACCGTCTCGTCCCGCTTGGCGTGCTGGCGGGCCTGATGGCCCTGCGCGCCTCGGGCTGGCCCTGGGTGGAGGGCCTCCAGCACCGGGCTTTCGACGCCCTGCAGAACCTGGCCCCGCGCCCCTACGCGGACGCGGGCGTGCGCATCGTGGACATCGACGACGCGTCCTTGGCCCGCCTCGGGCAGTGGCCTTGGCCGCGCACGCTCGTCGCGAAACTGACGCGGCGGCTGCGCGAGCGCGGCGCCGCGGCGATCGCCTTCGACGCGATCTTCCCGGAGCCGGACCGGACCGCGCCGTCGCGCGCCGTCGAACTCTGGCCCGACGACCCCTCCCTGGAGGCCCTGAAGGCGCGGGTCCGGCGCCTGCCCGATCACGACGACCTCCTGGCCCGGGAGTTCCAGCGTTCGCGCGTCGTCGCGGGCTTCGCGCCCGTCGCCGAAGCGAGCGCAGGGCGGCCGCCGCGCAAGGCCGGCTTCGCCTTCAGCGGAGACGAGCCGCTGCGCTGGATGGACGCCTTTCCCGGAGCCATCGCCAACCTGCCTCTGCTGGACGCGCAGGCGGCCGGGGTCGGCAGCATCGGCTTCACTCCCGAGCACGACGGGATCCTGCGCCGCGCGCCGCTGGTGGTCCGCATAGGCGACGCGCCGTATCCCGCGCTCGCCGTCGAGGCCCTGCGCGTCGCCCAAGGCGCCGGCGCGATCCAGGTCAAGGCCTCCGGCGCCAGCGGAGAGTCCGGCTTCGGCCAGCGCACCGGCCTCGTGGCGATCAAGGTCGGGCGCTGGCGCGTCCCGACCGACGCCCACGGCCGCCTGTGGGTTCACTACGCCAAGGACGCGCCGGGACGCTCGATCCCAGCCTGGAAGGTCCTCGACCCCACGGAGCGGCTGGAGGAGCTCCAGGGCGCGATCTGCTTCATCGGGACCAGCGCGGCGGGCCTGCGCGACCTGCGCGCCACGCCGCTCGACCCCGCGGCCTCCGGCGTCGCGGTGCACGCCGGCATCGTCGAGCAGATTCTGACCGGCGATTACCTCGAGCGGCCGGACTGGGCCGACGGCGCCGAGATGCTCCTGACCGCCCTCCTCGGCCTGCTCCTGCTCGCCGCCCTGACCCGGCTGGGCCCGGCCTGGTCGGCTCCGCTGGGCCTGGGGGCCGCGGCCGGCGCCCTGTGGCTGTCCTGGCGCGCCTTCACGGCCTGGCACCTCCTGCTCGACCCGGTCTTTCCCGCGTTCGCCCCCGCCGCGGTCTATCTGGCCTTCGCCGCGACCGGCTTCGTGCGCAGCGAACGGGACCGCCGCCGGCTGACCGGCCAGTTCGGCCGGTATCTCTCCCCGAAGGTCGTGGCGCGCCTGGCCGAGGACGACAAGGACGTCGAGCTGGGGGGCGAGACCCGCGAGATGACCTTCCACTTCTGCGACATCCGGGGATTCACGGCCATCTCGGAGGGCTTAGACCCCCACAGACTGACTGAATTGATCAACCGCTTCCTGACCCCGATGACGCAGATCGTGCTGGACCACGACGGCACCGTGGACAAGTACATGGGCGACAGCCTCATGGCCTTCTGGAACGCGCCCCACGACGTGCCCGACCACGCCGCCAAGGCCTGCGCCGCGGCCCTGGCCATGCACGCGCGGCTGGCCGAGCTCAACGTACAGTGGCAGGCCGAGGCCGCGGCCGCCGGCCGCTCCCTGCCCCGCATCGAGATGGGCACGGGGCTCAACACGGGGACGGGCGTGGTGGGAAACATGGGCTCGGCGCTGCGCCTCGAGTACACGGTGCTGGGCGACGACGTCAACCTCGCCTCGCGCCTGGAGAGCCAGTCCAAGACCTACGGCGCGGGCATCGTCATCGGCCCGGTCACGCGCGCGGAGGCCCCGCGCTTTGCGACCTTGGAGCTGGACCTCCTCAAAGTCAAGGGCAAGACGCGCCCCGCGCGCATCTTCACCCTGCTGGGCGGCGCGGAGACGGCCGCCTCGGAGCCCTTCCGCCGGCTGGCGACGGCGCACGGCGCGATGCTGGCCGCCTACCGCGTCCGCGATTGGGACGCGGCCGAACGCTTTATGAAAGAAGCTCGCGCCCTCGGTGGACCGTTCCGTCTGGAGCGGCTTTACGATCTTTATGCCGCCCGCGTCGCGGGCTTTCGCGCCTCGCCGCCCCCGGCGGACTGGGACGGCATCCACGTCGCCGACGATAAGTAAGGGGTTGCAATCAAATAATATGACCGTTTTGGCGACCCGAGTCTGTGGCGATTTCGAGGCGCGACGAGGGAGCATAGCCGAAGGCTATGTGACCGAGGAGCAACGAAGAAAGCGGCCGGAATCGGGTCGCCCCGAAGGGGACGGACGATTTTGGGCTGCGCCCGCGTCGCTCGTCGCTCACATACCGCAGAGGGTATGCTCGCTCCTCGCTCCTTGGCTCGCTCCAAAATCGTCCGTCCAAAATGGTCATATTATTGTTTGACAGGCCCTAGCCATGGGACGGTTCAAGGGGCGGCGCGGCGCGTTCTTGAGCCTGGGCGCCTTGGGGGCGCTGGCCCTCCTCGCCGTCCTGGTCGGCGCGCGGCTCGACGAGGTGCGCCGCGCGGGCGAGGCCGTGACCTGGTCCTGGGTTTTGGTCTCGCTGGCCTGCGCTCTGGCCAGCCACGCCATGGCGGGCCTGGCTCTCTCCGAGACGCTGGCCCTGCTCGGCCATTCGGTGGAGGGGCCCGCGGTGCTGGGCATCGCGCTCGTCTCCAACACGGCCAACTATCTCGTTTCCGCGGGCGGCGTGACCGGCTTCGCGCTCAAGGCGCATCTTCTGCACAAAAGGCGCGTGCCCATCGCCACGACCGTCACGGCCTCGGCCGTGACCTCCGCGATCCTCTACGCCGTCCTGGCCATGATCCTGGCCCAGGGCTTCGTGACGCTGCTTCTGTTCCGCAACGGGGCGCATTGGGCCGTCCTGGAGAGCGGCTTGGGCCTGCTCTTTCTGCTGGCCGCCTCCGGCGTGCTCCTGGCGGCCTTTTTCAGCCGCCGCGTGCGCGGCCGCCTCGCGCACCGGCTTTTCCGCCTGACCAACCTCGCCGCCTATTCCCTGTCCCAGCGCGAGATCCCGCCCGAGGACTTCGCCGCTTTCGAGGTCCAACTCACGCAGGGTCTGGCCCGCATCCGGGCTGGCCGGGGCCGAGTGACGGCGACGGTGCTCTACACCTGCCTGGACTGGGGGCTGGCCATGACCTCCCTGTGGCTCTGCTTCCGCGCCGCCGGGGTCCTGCTCCCGGTCGGCCATTTGAGCGCCGCCTTCACGACCGGCCAGGCGGCGACTTTGATCCCCCTGCTTCCCGGCGGGCTGGGCGCGGCCGAGGGCTCGATCACGGCCTTGATGAGCGGCCTGGGCGTGGAGCCCGGCGCGGCGCTGGTGGCGGCGATGCTGTTCCGGCTCTGTTATTACGTGGCTCCCTCCTTGTTGAGCGTGCTCGTGCTTTGGGGGCTCAAGGTGTCGGAGCCCGCGGTTCTGCAGGAGGCCGCGGATTTTGTCGACGCCGCGCTAAAAAAGTAAAATCCCCAAATGACGCTTTGGGCCGTTCTTCTGGCCGGCGCCGCCGCCGTGCTCTGCGCCGCCGTGATGCTCCTGCACCGCTCCCTCTACGTCAGCGCCGTGTGCCTGCTGGGCGCGCTCCTGCAGACGGGCGTCCTCTTCCTTCTTTGCGGCGCGCCCCTGCTGGGACTCCTGCAGGTCATGATCTGCGCCGGGGCGGTCATGGTCCTGGCCGTGGTGACGATCATGGCCGCGGGCGGCGCTCCGGAGGAGCGCTTCGCCCGCTTCGGGTTTCCGCGCTGGGTGGCCTTCCTGGGCCTGGCCGGGGCCGCGGCGGAGGCCGCCCTGATCCTGCGCGCGGCGCCGGCGCGCCCCGAGCCCGCCCTCGCGGCCGCCGCTCCGGCCGCCTTCGCCTCGGTCCTCTTCGGCTCCTACGCGCCGGCCGTCGAGGCGGCCGCCCTGCTCATGTTCCTGGCCGCGCTGGCGGTCCTTCCCGATCGGGAGGGGACTTGACCATCAGTTCGGCGGTGTGGACGATCGCGGGGACGCTCTTTGCCCTGGGCCTGGCCATGCTCGTTCTGCGCCGCGGCCTGCTGGCGATGTTCCTCGGCGTCGAGCTCATGCTGGCCGCGGCCAACCTCGCCGTCGTGCGGCAGGCGGGACTGCGCGCCGACGCGCAGGCCCAGGCCGCGGTCGCGCTGATCCTGGCGGTCGCGGCGGCCGAGGCGGTCGTGGGCCTCTCGCTGATCCTCAGGGCTTTTCGCGCCGGCCGCGGCTTGGACGCCGGGGCCATGTCGGAGCTGCGCGGATGAGCCATGTCGCCGTCCCGCTCGAGGCCTGGCTCCTCTTCGCCGCCCCCGTCGCCGCGCTGCTGATCGGCTTCTTCCTCATGCGTCCCCTGGCGCCCGAGAAGACGCATTGGCCCATCCTGCTCTCGTGCGCGGTCGTGACCGCGGCCAGCCTGTCCCTGGCCGGCCAGGTCCTGGCGGGCCGCAGCTTCGACGTCAACGTTTGGCGCTGGGCGGCGGTCGAGGGCTGGGGCGTGGACTTCGGCCTGCGCGTGGACGGCCCGGGCGCGGCCGTGCTCGCGATGGTGGCGGTGGTGGGCTCGCTCATCCATCTCTACGCGGCCGGCTACATGAAGGGCGATCCGGGTTTCTCGCGCTTTTTTCTCGTCTTCCATCTCTTTTTCCTCGCGATGATCGGCCTGCTTACGGCCAACAACTACGTCCAGCTCTACTTGTTCTGGGAGCTCGTGGGCCTGGCCTCCTACCTGCTGGTGGGCCACTGGTTCCACAAGGCGTCGGCGCGCCGGGCCGCCCTGCAGGCCTTCCTGGTCAACCGCGTCGGCGACTTCGGCTTCCTGCTCGCCCTGCTGCTGCTGCTGGCGCGCTACAAGGTCGCGCGCTTCCACTTGCTCTACCTGCTCGTCGCCGCCGGCCGGCACGAGATGCTGCCCGTGATCGCGGGCCTGCTGATTTGGGCCGCCTGCGCCAAGTCCGCGCAGTGGCCGCTCTACTTTTGGCTTCCCGACGCCATGGAGGGCCCCACGCCGACCTCGGCCCTCATGCACGCCGCCACGATGGTCACGGCGGGCGTGTTCCTCCTCGTGCGCTCCTGGCCCCTGATCGCGGCGGTGCCGGGCCTGCCCGTCGTCGTCGCCTGGATCGGCGCCTTCACCGCGCTGGCTGCGGCGCTGATCGCGGGGACGAGGAAGGATCTGAAGCGCATCCTCGCCTACTCCACGGTCAGCCACCTCGGCTTGATGATGCTGGCCCTGGGCCTGGGCCGCGTGGGCGCGGCGATCTTCCACCTGGTCGTGCACGGCTTCTTCAAGGCGGCGCTGTTCCTGTGCGCGGGCAACGTGGCCCACGCGCTCCGCCAGCCCACCGCGAGCGTGGACGAGGTCGGCGGCTGGGGCCGCGCGATGCCTCTGACCTACGCGTCCTTCGTCGTCGCGGCGCTGTCCCTGGCCGGCGTTTGGCCTCTGGCCGGGTTCTTCAGCAAGGACGCGATCGTGGACGCGGCCTGGGAGCGCGGCGGCCTCCTGGCGGCGGCGGCCCTGCTCGTTTGCGCCGGCTCGGCCTTCTACATCTTTCGCATGCTCCTGCTCACCTTCCATGGGGCGCGCCCGGAGCAGAAGGGCCTGGCCGCCCATCCCCACGAGGCCGGGCCCGGCCTGGCGGCGCCGCCGCTGTTCCTGGCGCTGGGCGCGGCGGCGGCGGGCGCCTTGGGCCCGACCGGTTCCCGTCTCGTGTTCTCCGGCCTGCGCGGCCTCCCCGTGGGCCGCCTCGGCGGCGACTTGGTCCTCAACCTTCCCGGAGACCCCGCCCTGCCCGCCTTCTCGTGGACGACCGCCCTGCTCAGCGCGGCCTTCGCGGCGGCGGGCGCCGCCGCGGCCTACCGTCTGACCATGGCCGACCCGGGCTGGGACTGGCGCTGGCGCGGCGGACGCGCCGAGGCCGTCCTGGCGTCCGACTTCGGCTGGACGACGCTGATGGCCCGGCTGGCCGCCGCCGTCGCCGCGTTGGCGGGCTTCGTCGGACGCGTCCTGGACCGGGCCTGGTGGGACGGCCTGCTCGAGTCCGGCGCCGCGGCCGCGCGCGGCGCCGGCGGCCTGGCCGCCCGCGCCGCCGACGGGCGCCTCAACGACTACCTCTGGTGGATGACCGCGGGCGCGGCGGTTCTCTTGGCGGGGGCCCTGCGATGAGCCCCTTGACGACCTTGTGGGTCCTGCCGCTGGCCGGCGCCGGGGCCTGCCTGCTGGCGGGCCGCCTGGGCCGCGGGGCCGCCCGCCTCTGCGCGCTCGCGGCCGCGGCGAGCTTCCTGGCCGCCGCCCTGCTCGCCCTTCTGCCCTGCCTGGCGGCGGGGGGAGCGGCCGTCTTCGCCGAGGGAGGGCGGACCTGGGCGTTCGGAATCTCCTATCGGCTGGCGGCCGACGGCCTCTCGCTGTCCCTGATCGCGCTGACCGCCTTCCTGACGCTGGTCTGCGTCGCCGCGTCCTGGACGCTCGACGTCTCGGCCGGCTATTGGGCCTGCTTCCTGGCGCTGGCCTCGGCGGCGACGGGCGTCTTCCTGGCCCGCGACTTGTTCCTTTTCTACGTCTTCTGGGAAGCGACGTTGGTCCCGATGTTCTTCCTCATCGGCCTCTGGGGTTCGGAGAACCGCCGCCGCGCGGCCGTGAAGTTCTTCCTGTTCACGTTCGCGGGCTCGCTGCTCATGCTGCTGGCCCTGCTCGCCCTGGTCACGGCGCGCCACGCGGCCTCGGGGGAGTGGACCTGGGACCTGGAGTCCTTGAAGGGGACGCCGCTGGGCCCGGCCGCGCCCTGGGTCTTTCTGGGGCTTCTGCTTGGCTTTGGCGTCAAGATTCCCATCGTGCCCCTGCACTCATGGCTTGCGGACGCGCACACCGAGGCCCCGGCCGCGGGCTCGGTGATGCTGGCCGGCGTGATGCTCAAAATGGGCCTCTACGGGCTCCTGCGCGTCTCTTTCCCGCTGATGCCGGGCCTGACGGCGGCGTGGGCGCCCACCCTGGCGGCCCTGGCCGCGGTCAACGCGATCTACGGGGCGCTCTGCGCGATGGCCCAGGCCGACCTCAAGCGCCTCATCGCCTATTCCTCGATCGCGCATATGGGCTTCTGCCTTTTCGGCGCGGCCTCCGGCACGAGCCAGGGCCTGGCTGGAAGCGCCCTGCAGATGATCAACCACGGCCTGACCACCGGCGCGCTGTTCCTGCTCGTCGGCTTCCTCTACCAGCGCGCGCACCGGCGCGGGCTCTCCGATTTCGGCGAGTTGGCCGTTCGCGCGCCCTGGCTGTCCTTCTTCTTCGGCTTCGCGACGCTGGCCTCGATCGGCCTGCCGGGCTTGAACGGCTTCGTCGGCGAGTTCTTGTGCCTGGCCGGCATCGCGCGCTCCGCCCCGCCCGTCTTCGCGGCGGCCGGCGTGCTGGGCGTGACGCTGTCCGCGGCCTACGCCCTGCCCGCCTACCAGGCCGTGTTCTGGGCTCCGGCGGGGCCGGGCTCGGCCAGCGCGTTCGTGGCCGATCTCGACGCCCGCGAAAAGGCGATTCTCTGGCTGCTCTGCGGCCTGATGCTCTGGATCGGCCTGGCCCCGGCGGGCTGGGTCGCGTTTCTGGAGCCGTCGCTCCGGGGGCTGGTGCGATGAGCCTCCTGCCGCAGGCCGCGCTGGCGGCGGGGACCTTGGGCGCCCTGGGCTTGGGCCTCCTGCGCCGCCCGTCCCCCGCGCTCGCGCGCGCCCTCGCCCTGGCCGCGCCGCTGGCCGCCCTCCTCTTGCTGACCCTGGCGTCTCCGGCCGCGCGGCCGCCGCTCTTCGCCGCGGACCTCAAGGGCCTGGGCTGGCAGTTCGCGGCCTACCTCGCCGCCCTGCCCCTGGCCCTGCGCTCCTCGGGCGACGACGTGGAGACGGCGCTGTTCCTCGGGACGACGCTGGGCATCGGCCTGCTCTGCGCCGCGGCGAACCTGCCCATGCTCTTTCTGGGCCTGGAGTTCATGTCCCTCCCCGCCTACCTGCTCGTGGCGCGCGTGGGCGAGCCGGGCGCGGCCGGGCGGCGGCTGGAGGCCGCGGTCAAGTACTTCTTTTCGGGAGCCCTCGCCGGGGCGCTGTTCCTGTTCGGCCTGGCGCTCTATTACGCCGACGCGGGGACGCTGGGCCCCGCGGCGTCCGCGCCGGGAGCGCTGGGCCAGGGGGGCTTGGCGCTCATGGCCGCGGCCGCCCTGTTCAAGATCGGCGCCGTGCCCCTGCACTGGTGGCTGCCCGACGTCTACGAGGCCTGCGCCCCGGAGGTGGCGGGTTTCCTGTCCACCGCCGTCAAGGCCGCGGCCGTCCTCTTTTTGATGCGCGTCGTCGAGCTTTCTCCCGCCCCCGCCTTCGCGGCCTGGCTGCCGGCTGCGGGCGCGCTCACCGCCCTGGTCGGCGCGGTCCTGGCCCTGCGCCAGGAGAAGCTCCAGCGCCTGCTCGCCTGCTCGTCCTTGGCGCACGCGGGCTTCCTGGTGCTGGGCGTGGGCGCCTGGGAGCGCCTGGGCCGCGACCCCGGGGCCGCGGCCGCGCTGCTCTTCTACCTCGTCGCCTACGTTTTCATGAGCAACGGCGCCTTCGCCTTCCTGGGCGCGACCGGCGCGCGCTCGCGCGCGGACCTGCGCGGCCTGGCGGCGCGGCGGCCGCGGGAGGCCCTGGCCATGACCGTGCTCCTCTTCGCCTTGGCGGGCGTGCCGCCCACGGGCGGCTTCCTGGCCAAGCTCCTGGTCTTTTGGCAGGCCGTGCGCGCGGAGCTGGCCGCGCCCGTCCTCTTCGGCGCGCTGGCGGCCCTGATCTCGCTGGGCTACTACCTGGGCCTCATGCGCGACCTGTATTTCGAGGAGCCCGTCCCGGAGCCGGCGGGCCGCGCCGCCTCGCCCGAGGCCGCGATCCTGCGGACGCGGCACGGACGCGGCGACGGAAATCCTGACAGCGTCCAGGCGGCGGCCGTGCTCGCGGTGGGCGCGCTGGGCGCGGTTCTGCTGGGCGCGGCGCCGCTCTTCATCGGGGGGCTTTGGCCGTGAGCGCGCTCGCCCTGCTGGGCTTAGGCGTCAACCTGCTGGCGGTGCTGGCGCTCACCGGCTTCTTCGCGGCGGCCGGCCGCCTCTTCGGGCCGGCCGGCCGCCGCGAGGGCGACGCGGACATGCCCTACGAGACGGGCCTGCCGCCGCTGGCGCCCGCGCACGAGCCGATGACGGCCCTGTATCACCGCTTCGCCGTGCTCTTCGTGGTCTTCGACGTGGACCTGGCCTTCCTGCTGCCTTGGGCGCTCAACCGTCCGGCCTTCGACGCCGCCGGCCTGGCCGCGGCGACGGTCTTCACCGTCTTGGTCCTGTTCATGCTCGCCTACTTCTGGCGCAAGGGAGTTCTCGAGTGCAGCTAGAGGACGCCGCGCCGGCCGGCACGATGACGACCAAGCTCGACGCGGCGCTGGGCTGGGCGCGCGAGTACTCCATCTTCCAGTATCCGTTCGTGACCGCCTGTTGCGGCATGGAGTTCATGTCCACCGCGGCCAGCCACTACGACATGGACCGCTTCGGGGCGGGCTTCCCGCGGTTCTCGCCGCGTCAGGCCGACGTGCTCATGGTCGTGGGCACGATCAACCACAAGATCGCCCCGGTCCTGCGCCGCATCTACGACCAGATGCCGCGGCCCAAGTGGGTCGTGGCCTTCGGCGTGTGCACCTGCACGGGCGGCTTCTACAACGACTACGCCGTGGTGCAGGGCATCGACACCATCCTGCCGGTGGACCTCTACATCCCGGGCTGCCCGCCGCGCCCGGAGACCGTGATTCAGGGCCTGACGCTGCTCCAGAAGAAGATCGAGGCTCAGGGGAGGGGCGGCGCGTGAGCGATCTCCCGCGCGGCGAGCGCCGCGACATCTCTCCATCGGATCACTTGGAGTCGCTGTCCAGGCTCAAGGACGAGGGCTTCAATGTGTTGGTTGATCTGACGTGCGTGGACTATTCGGCGCAGAAGAAGTCGCCTCGTTTTGACGTGATCTACCGCCTGATGAAGCTCGACCCGGTTGACGGCCGCGACCTGGGCCGCGTCGAAATTCACTGCGCCGTGGATGACGCGCCGATCCTGCGCTCGGTCCGGTCCCTGTGGCCCGTCGCCGACTGGCTCGAGCGCGAGGTCTGGGACATGTTCGGCGTGAGGTTCGCCGACCGCCCGGACATCAAGCGCCTGCTGATGTACGAGGAGTTCGTCGGCCACCCCCTGCGCAAGGACTATCCCATCGCCAAGCGCCAGCCCCTGATCGGGCCTCAGGACGGCGATTTGCCGGGCAGCCCGTCGTTCAACATCCTCAAGCCGACCATTGTAGGCGAGTGAAAACAGCGGCTTGCTCCAGAGTAAGCATGAAAATAAAACCACAAAGACACAAAGTTCACAAAAACAGATTCGAGTTTTTTCTCGATCCAACGCGCTTCGCGTCTTCGTGTCTTTGTGGTTCATTTTTGATGTAAGCCATTCATGGAAAACGGCACTCACGCGACTGAACGCAGCCAAAAGACGTACATGCTCAACATGGGCCCGGCCCACCCGGCCATGCACGGGGTCGTGCGCCTGATCCTGGAGCTGGAGGGGGAGCGCGTCGCCTCGGCCGACTGCGAGATCGGCTACCTGCACCGCGCCTTCGAGAAGCACGCCGAGGCGGAGACCTGGAACAACGTCGTGCCTTGGACGGACCGGCTCAATTACGTTTCGCCGCTGATCAACAACGTCGGCTACGCGCTGGCGGTCGAGAAGCTCGGCGGCATCGTTGTCCCCGAGCGCGGCCAGCACATCCGGACCATCGCCTGCGAGATCTCGCGCGTGACCGACCATCTCACCTGCGTGGGCGCTTCCGCGATGGAGCTGGGCGCCTTCACCGTCTTCCTCTACATGATCAAGGCGCGCGAATACCTCTACCAGCTCATCGACCAGCTCACGGGCGCGCGCATCACCACCGCCTTCACGCGCGTGGGGGGGGTCAAGGCCGACCTGCCGGCCGACTTCGCGGCGGGATTTCGCGGCGCAGCCGCCAAAGTGCGGGAGGCCGTCTCCGAGAGCGACCAACTCCTGACCAAGAACCGCATCTTCATGGATCGGATGGAGGGCACGGGCGTCTGTTCCAAGGAGCGGGCGCTGGCCTACGGGATCACCGGCCCCTTCCTGCGCGCCAGCGGCGTTCCCTACGACGTGCGCCGCGCCCATCCCCACCTGGTCTACGACCGGCTCGACTTCGACATTCCCGTGGGCAGGGCCGGCGACAACTACGACCGCTACCTCTGCCGCATGGCCGAGATCGAGCAGTCCTTGCGCCTGGTCGAGCAGTGCCTGGAGAAGATCCCCGCGGGCCCGCACTCCCTCGATCCCAAGGAGATGAAGGACGCCTACGAGATTCAGGACCTGGGCAAGTTCGGCGACACCGCGCTGCTGCGCAAGTACGCGGCCAGGGTGGACCAGACCTTGGAGGGCATGGGTCCGGCCGCGGCCGCCGCCACGCGCGCCGGCGATCGCGCGGTCACTTTGCCGACCAAGGAACAAACCTATACCAACATCGAAGGCTTGATGAACCATTTCGAGCTGGTGATGTGGTCCTGGGGCATCAAGATCCCGGCGGGCGAGACCTACTCCGCCGTGGAGGGAGGCAACGGAGAGCTCGGCTTCCACGCCGTCAGCGCCGGCGGCGACGGTCCCTACCGCCTGCGCTGCCGTCCGCCCTGCCTCTTCATCATGGCCGCCCTGCCCGAGCTGCTTCGGGGCGCCCTGATCGCCGACATCGTTCCGACCTTCGGCTCGGTCAACATGATCGCGGGGGAGCTGGACCGATGAGCGCCCAGGCTCCCGTGAAATCGCCGTTTTCGCCCGAGCAGGAGAAAATCTTGACGGAGTGGACGACGCGCTATCCCTACCCGAACATGGGCCTGGTCGAGGCGCTGCGCTCGGTTCAGGACTGGCACCGCATGATCTCTCCCGAGACGGCATCCCGCGTCGCCGAAATATTTCACATGCCCTTCAGCCATGTCTGGGGCGTGGCGACGTTTTTCCCGGCATTTACGATGAAGCCGGTCGGAAAATATCGCATTGGTTCGTGCCGCGGCCTGTCCTGCTGGCTGGCCGGCTCCGACGCGATGGAGGCTTGCCTGGAGAAGACGCTCGGGGTCAAGGCCCGCGCGGTCACCCCCGACGGAAAGTTCTCTTGGGAGCCGATGGAATGCCTGGGCGCCTGCGAGCAGGCCCCCGCCCTCCAGGTCAATGACCGCTTGAAAGGCGCGGCGACGGAAAAAATGATCGCCACGCTGGCGGAGGAGCGGCATGACTAAAATTCTCACCAAACACTTCGACGAGCCTCGCCTCCACGAGCTGGAGACCTACCGCCGGCTGGGCGGCTACGAGGCTCTTCAGAAGGCGCGCGCCATGGCGCCCGCCGCGGTCACGGCCGAGGTCAAGAAGTCCAACCTGCGGGGCCTGGGCGGCGCGGGATTCCCCGTGGGCATGAAGTGGGAGACGGTGCCGCCGGAGGACAAGGTCCCCGGGCCGCGCTACGTGGTCGTCAACGCCGACGAGTCGGAGCCCGGGTGCTTCAAGGACCGCGTCCTGCTGACGCGCGCGCCGCACCAGCTCCTCGAGGGCCTGCTGATCGCGGCGCACGCCGTCGGCGCCAAGGAGACCTTCATTTTCCTGCGCGGCGAGTATCAGAACCAATACGACATTCTGGAAAAGGCCGTCCAAGAGGCCGACGCCGCCGGCTGGACGAAGGCCGCCTCGATCTCGCTGATGCGCGGCGCGGGGGCCTACATCTCCGGGCTCGACACCGCCCTGCTGGAGACGATGGAAGGCAAGAAGGCCTGGCCCCGTCAGCCGCCGCCCTTTCCCACGGTCGCCGGCCTCATGGGCAAACCCACGGTGGTCAACAACGTCGAGACATTATCCATGCTTCCGTTCATCCTGCGCGAGGGCGGCGAGGTTTTCGCCAAGATCGGTTCGGCCCGCAACGGCGGCACGGTCCTCTTCTCCGTTTCGGGGCACGTCGAGAAGCCGGGCGTGTATGAAGTGCCGATGGGCTCCAAGCTGCGCGACGTGCTCGCCCTGGCGGGCGGCGTGCGCGGGGGCAGGCGGCTCAAGGCCGTGATCCCGGGGGGCACCTCGATGCCGCCGCTGGTGGAGAAGGACCTCGACGTCGCGCTTGATTTCGACGCGGTGCGCGCGGCCGGCACTTTCCTGGGGGCGGGCGGCATGATCGTGCTCGACGAGAGCGCCGACGCGGTCGCGGTCGCCCACAACATCGAGCGCTTCCTCTCCCACGAGTCCTGCGGCCAGTGCACGCCCTGCCGCGAGGGCGCGGCCTGGCTGGAGCGCATTCTGGAGCGCCTGCTCCGCGGCGGGGGCGTCCCGGAGGACCTGGACAACCTCAAGCGCGTGGGCGAGAACATCACGGGCAAGGTCATCTGCGCGCTGGGCGACACCGTGGGCGTGGTCGCGCGCGCCTGGCTGGGCAAGTTCCCCGACGACTTCAAGGCGAAAATCCCTCGTGGCAACTCCTAGGCACGTCACCTTCCAGCTCAACGGGCGCACGGTCGAGGCCGAGGAGGGCCGGCTCGTCATCGACGCGGCCAAGGACGCCGGCGTCGAGATCCCGCACTACTGCTACCACCCGGCCCTGGGCAACCCCGGCAACTGCCGCATGTGCGTCGTCGAGGTCGCGGGCGCGCCCAAGCCCCAGGTCTCCTGCCGCCTGGCCGTGCGCGAGGGGCTCGACGTCCGCTCCGACTCGCCCGCGGCCAAGCGCGCGCAGGCCTCCGCCCTGGAGCTGCACCTGGTCAACCACCCGCTCGACTGTCCGGTCTGCGACCAGTCCGGCGAGTGCGGGCTCCAGGACTACTACATGACGGTCGGCCGCTACCAGAGCCAGGCGCGCGAAGACAAGGAGCACAAGAGCAAGCGCGTCGAGGCCGGCCCCCACGTGATGCTCGACCAGGAGCGCTGCATCCTCTGCACCCGCTGCACGCGCTTCGTCGATGACGTGACCAAGACCCACGAGCTGGGCATCTTCGGGCGGGGGCACGAGGAGCGCCTCGACCTGGCGCCCGACAAGGTCCTCGACAACGCCTACTCCGGCAACGTGGTGGATCTCTGCCCGGTCGGGGCCCTCACCGACCGCGACTTCCGCTACAAAGTCCGCGTCTGGTACCTGGACAAGACCGACTCGATCTGCCCCGGCTGCGCGCGCGGCTGCAGCATCTCCGTGCACACCAGCACCAAGCGCCCCTGGCACAACGGCGGGCGGCGCGTGGCGCGGCTCAAGCCGCGCTACAACGCCGCGGTCAACGGCCACTGGATCTGCGACGAGGGGCGCTATTCCTACAAGTCTCTTGATGAGAACCGGCTGGGCAAGGTCCTGCGCCTGCGGCCGTCGCGCGAGGAGCTGTCCTGGGAGGTGCTGGCCGCGGAGCTCGCCGGCCGCCTGCGCGGGGGCCTGGCGGCCGGGGGCCCCGAGGGCCTGGCCGTGGCCGCCTCCGGCGCCCTTTCCAACGAGGACTGGGCCGCGTTCAAGGCGCTGTTCGTCGACGCGCTCAAGCTCCCGCGCCTCTACTTTGCGGCGGACCCGGACCAGGTCGGCGAGCAGGACGAACTCCTGCGCCGGCGCGAGAAGGTCCCCAACCTCAAGGCCGCCGAGGCCCTGGGCCTGCGCGGCGGCTCCTTCGACGCTCTGGCCGCGGACCTGGCCGCCGGCAAAATCTGGGGCCTGTGGGTGATCGAGCGGGATCTCGACCGCGTCTGGGGCCGCAGGGCGGCCGAGCTTTTGGCCAAGCCCGAATTGACCGTCTATCAGAGCCCCTTCAAGGGCGCTTTGGGAGATGCGTATGCCTACCGCCTGCCCGCCACCGCCTACGTCGAGGAGGAGGGTCACTTCACGAACTTCGAGGGCCGGGTCCAGGCCTACCGCCGGGCCCTTGACCCCATCGGCGCGGCGCGGCCGGACGCGGCCATCTTCGGCTTGGTGGCCGCGGCCCTGGAGGGGATTCGCTCGCGGGAAGGGGCCGCGGCATGAGCCTCGCCCTCGACCAGGCCGCCTGGACCGCCGCCAAGGTCGTCTTCGCGATCTTCGGCTTCGGCCTCGGCATCGCCGGCTTTCTCGGCTGGGTGGAACGCAAGCAGAGCGCGGTGATGCAGGACCGCATCGGCGCCAACCGGGCCTCCATTTTCGGCTTCCGAGCCCTGGGGCTTTTCCACCCGATCGCCGACGCGATCAAGATGCTGACCAAGGAGGACTTCGTCCCCCGCGGCGCGGACAAGACCCTCCACGCCCTGGCTCCCATGATCTCGCTGGGCGCAGGCCTCTTCTGCCTGGCGGCCCTGCCTTTCGGCGGGACGGTGACGGCGCTCGGCCGCGCGTGGGACCTCCAGCCCATCGCTTCCCCGGTCGGCGTGCCGCTGGTCCTGGCCGTCCTGGCCTTGGGCGCGCATGGAATCGTGATGGCGGGCTACGCCTCGGGCTCCGGCTACGGCCTGCTCGGGGCCCTGCGCGGCGCGGCGCAGATGGTCGCCTACGAGGTGTGCCTGGCCGCTTCCTTGGCCGGCGTGCTCTTTTTGTACGGCACCTTGGACCTGCAAGAGGCGGTTCTCTGGCAGGTCCGTCATGGTTTGTGGGGAATTTTCGTCCAGCCCTTGGCTTTTCTGCTCTTTTTGACCGCCGGCGCCGCGGCCACCAAACGCGCGCCCTTCGACCTGCCCGAGGGCGAGTCCGAGATCGTCGGCTACCACGTCGAATACTCCGGCATGAAGTTCGGCATGTTCCTGATGACCGACTTCGTCGAGTCCATCGTGATCTGCGGCCTCGTCACGGCGTTATTTTTGGGCGGCTGGTCCGTCCCCGGTCTCAACTTGCCGGGCATGGGCGCTCTGGGCGGCCTGCTGATGGCAGCATCATTCTCGGTCAAGGTCCTATTGCTGTTGTTTCTTTTAATGCAGATTCGTTGGACCTTGCCGCGTTTTCGTTTTGATCAGCTCCTCGATTTGGGCTGGAAAAATCTTCTGCCGCTGTCTTTGCTCAACTTCCTGGCGACCATCTGGGGGATTTACTTGTGGCGATGACCGTCCGGCCGGTGGAGCGTCCTCGGCGCACGTTCGGCACCCAAATCTATCTTCTCGAGGTCTGGCGCGGCTTAGCGATCACCTTCCGCCACCTCTTCGTCAACCTCGGCCGCCACGCCCTGCGCGCCCTGGGCGTCAAGACCGCCGCGCCCGGGGCCGTCACCATCCAGTACCCCGAGGACCCCGCCGTCCTCGGCCGCCGCGCGCGCACGCGCCACCGCCTGCTCAAGCGCGGCGACGGCGCGCCGCGCTGCACCGCCTGCCTCCTCTGCGAGACCATCTGCCCCGCCAAATGCATCCGCATCACCGCCGAGGACGCCCCCGACCCGCGCATCGAGAAGCGCGCCAAGACCTTCGACATCGACCTGGGCCTGTGCGTCTTCTGCGGCTACTGCGTCGAGGCCTGCCCCGTCGACGCCATCCGCATGGACGCCCAGGACGTCGAGTTGAGCGCCTACACCCGCCGGGACATGATCTGGAACATGCCCGAGCTCCTCGGCGACGTCCCCAAGCTGCCGCGCGTTTAGGCCAGTTCCGGGAAGAGCACGGCGGCCATGTCGGCCGAGACATTGAGGCGCAGCGGGCCGTAGGCCGATTCGCTGCGCGTCAGGCGCGCGGCGAGAAGCTCCTGGGCGATCTGGGTCATGCGGCGCTTCTTGACGCCGCAGATTTCCTGAATCTGCGCGCGGGGGACTTCGCCTTGGAGCAGAAGGCGGTCCATGACCTTCGCGCCGGCTTTTGAGACCTGCTTTTCGGCGGCGAGTCCGGCGACAAAGCGCTTGTAGCGGCGATCGAGTTCCTGAAGCCGGAGCATCCGGTCCATGAACTGGATTTGATCGGCGCATCCGCGCAGGAAGAAGGCGCAGAACGCGATCAGTCCTTCCTCGGAGAGAGGGCCTCGGCCGTCGAGGTCGTTGCGCCGGGGCAGGTCCGCTTGGGCCAGATGCCCATCGTATTCCGCGCGTTCGCGCGCGAAGGCGCGGGCGACGGTCCAAAGCCCGTTTTCGCCGACTCCGATCCGGATTCCGTAGGCGGTGGTCAACAGGCGCGCGACGCGACCGTTGCCTTCGGGGAAGGGATGTATCCAAAGAAAGCGGTGATGGGAGGCCGCCATGCCGAGGAGTTTTTGCGATCCCGTCAGCCGTTCGGGGCTCAGCAGCTCCTCGAACCGGGTCATGTGGCCTTCGATTTCCGCTTTCGTTTCCGGGCCGTGATGCCGGCCGACCGTGATGCCGCGATCGCGCAGGCGGCCCGGCTCCACGGCGACCAGCTTGCCGCTTTCGGTCTTGGCGTGCCGCGGCTCCGGCGGAAGTTTCAAAAAGAATTCTTTATGCAGCCAGCAAAGAAAATCCGCGGAGCAGACGCGCGGGGAGGGGTTCTCTTTTAGACGTTGGAGCATCGCCTCCTCGACCTGGATATGAGCGACGTGCTCCCGCTGGAAATTCCGTTTCGTCTCGTCCTTCGCGAACTTCTTGTTCAGGGCCGCCTCGATGTCCTTGAGCTTGGAGGGATTGCCCTCCATGGCATTGGTGTAGTAGCTGTTGACCTTGACCATGAGGCGGGCGATCTCTTCCAAGATCAGGGGATGGAGGCCTCGGCCGAGCGCGGCCGAGGACGCGAGAACCCGGGCGGCGAGCTCGTCCAGTTCGGGCGTCGTTCTTGACGGCAGGGCCGAGAGCACGGCTCAGTATAAGCCTAAAAAGTGCTACTTATAAGTGCTCCATGGCGACGTCAATGCCAGCGGATGACCCAAAGCGCGCCGACGACGTTGGGGATCGCGTGCAGGAGGATTGCCGGCCCGATGCTTCCGGAGGTTTGGCGCAGCCAGCCCGCGGCCAGCCCATGCGCCAGCGGAAGGAACATGAGCGGCCATAGGCGGGGGGCGATGAGCAGAATCAGAAGATGGGGGAGCAGGAACGCGGCGGCCTGAAGCAGGTTGGCCGTCCAGAAAGGCAGGCGTCGAAAGATCGCTCCCGCGATGAGGCCGCGGAAGAGCAGTTCTCTACTTCAGGAGGTCTGAGACGGGGGCGTCGGGGATGAGGCGCGCGAGGAATTCGCCGCAGGGCAGGCAGGGGATGCCGTCCAGGCGCAGGCGCTCGCGGCCGCCGTAGAGAAGGCAGGCGCGAGCTTGGGGATAGTCTTCCAGGAACGCCTTCAAGGGGCGCACGTCCTTGGAGGAGACGCGGCGGGAGGATTTCACTTCCACCGCCAGGAATGTGTCCTGTCCATAGACGACAAAATCCACCTCGACGCCGGATTTCGTGCGCCAGAAATTGAGCCGGCGGTCTTTTTGGCCGTAGGCGATCCAGGCGCGAAGTTGCTGGGCGACCAGGCCTTCCAGGGCTGCGCCCGCGGTTTCGGCGGAAGCGTCCAGCGGGCCCTTGGGCCGCAGCGTTTGGAAGATGCCGGCGTCCATGTAGTAGAACTTCGGATGCTGAACCAGGTGTCTTTTTGCTTTCCGAGTGAAGACTTGGAGCCGGAATCCCAAGAGCAGGTCTTCAA
Organism: Elusimicrobiota bacterium; assembly: GCA_016207605.1. Classification (GTDB taxonomy): domain Bacteria; phylum Elusimicrobiota; class Elusimicrobia; order UBA1565; family UBA9628; genus GWA2-66-18. The sequence goes on along the minus strand of JACQPJ010000036.1, from coordinate 37,665 downwards.
GGACTTCCACGAATCCTTCCACGGTTTTTCGCCCCACTTGGCATTCGCGCGCGACTTCCGCCGTGTTCAGGAGCGAGGCGTGCGAGAAGCTCATGGCTTCCAGAAACCGGGAGAAGCTCCCGACGTTGCGAACCAAGCCTTCCGCCTGAACTTCCTCGCGGAGATACAGGGCGATGTAGGACTTGAGCGTTTCCTCCGGTCCCGCGGCCGCCAGCACGAGGGGCAAAGTTCCCAAGCGCAGGCTTTGATCGAGGTTGAAGCGGCTCCCGAGTTCGGCGGCTAGAAACGGGTGCAGAGTCTTGAGCAGCACGCGGCCCGCAAGCAAGTCCACGCCGGCGCGCCGCAGCTTGCGGCTGCTGGAGCCCGTGAGGATGAACTGCAGGGGGCGGCGGGATTTCTCCTCGATCAGTTGGTGCACCACGTCCAGGAGAGCCGGGACCTTCTGGATTTCATCGATGACGACCTGGGAGACCCCCGGACGCCCGTCCACCAGCGCGCGCAATTGTTCCGGACGGCTCACGTAGGCGCGGTAGGAGTCCGGATCCAGGAGATCCGCCCACAGCGCATCGGGAGCGTTCGTCTTAAGCCACGTGGATTTTCCCGTTCCGCGCGGGCCAAAGAGAAAAAAGCTGTCCTTGGGCGGTTTGAAAAATCTCCCTATAGTTTCCATAAACTCTTCTTTTTAGGAGTTAGCATCTCCATTATATAGGCAGCGAGCCTGTCTGTCAATGCCTGGAGGCGACGAGATGGGATATAATGACGCCGTCATGATGCCCGCGGGAGAGGACCTCATCACGGCCGACGAGTTGATGAGGCACATCCGGGTCCTGAGCGCCGACGAGTTCGAGGGGCGGGCGCCGGCCTCGCGGGGCGAGGATCTCACGGTCAGGTACCTGACCGAGCAGTTCCAGGCGCTGGGGCTGGCGCCGGGCAATCCGGACGGCTCCTTCACGCAGATGGTCCCGCTGCTGGGGCTCAAGACCGCCGCGACGGCGGCCTTCCGCGGCGCGAGGGGAGCTTTCGCTCCGCGGATTCCCGAGGAGTTGGTCGCGGCCACCCTTCGCGCCAGACCCTCCGTCGAGGTCGCCGGGTCTCCGGTCGTCTTCGCGGGCTACGGCGTCGTCGCGCCGGAGTACGGCTGGGACGACTTCAAGGGCATGGACATGACGGGCAAGACGCTGCTGGTGCTCGTCAACGACCCAGGCTTCAAGGGCAAGGCGATGACGTACTATGGGCGCTGGACCTACAAGTACGAGATCGCCGCCGAGAAGAAGGCCGCGGCCTGCATCATCGTGCACGAGACCGGGCCGGCGGGCTACCCGTGGAGCGTGGTCCAGAACTCGATGGCGGGGATCGAGACCTGCGACCTTCAGCGCCCGGACGGCAACGCCTCCAGCGTGGCGGCTCGGGCCTGGATCGACGCCGAGACGGCGCGCCGGCTCCTGGCGCTGGGAGGCCAGGACTTCGACGCGCTCAAGACGGCGGCGCTGCGCCCCGACTTCAGGCCCGTGGAGCTGCCGGTGAAGGCGGACTTCTCCCTGCGCAGCGAGTTGCGCTCGGTGCGCTCGGCCAACGTGGTCGCCCGGCTGGAGGGCTCCGATCCCAAGCTCAAGGATGAGCACGTGATCTACAGCGCGCACTGGGATCACCTGGGGCGCGACGCCGACGGCGGGATCTACAGCGGCGCGCTCGACGACGCGTCCGGCGTCTCCGCCCTCTTCAACCTGGCGCGGGCCTTCGCCTCCCTCACGCCGCGGACCAAGCGCTCGATCCTGTTCCTGGCCACGACGGCCGAGGAGAAGGGCTTGTTGGGCGCCAAGTACTACGCCGAGAACCCCTTCTACCCCCTGTCCAAGACCGTGGCCGACTTCAACATGGACATCCTCAACGCTTGGGGCCGCACGCGCGATTTCGTCGCGATCGGGCACGGCCTCTCCACGCTCGGCGAGGAGCTGGAGGCCCTCGCCCGCGAGCGCGGCCGCGTGGTCCGGGACACCGCCACGCCCGAGAAAGGCAACTTCTTCCGCGCCGACCATTTCGAGTTCGCCAAGCACGGCGTGCCCGCGGTGGACTACGGCGCCGGGGTGGAGGGCCTGGGCCCCGACCCGGACCACGTCCGACGCAAGCGGGAGGAGTACTCCGCCAACCACTACCACCGGACCAGCGACACGATCAAACCCGACTGGGACCTCTCCGGCATGGTCGAGGACCTGCGCTTCTTTTATGAGACGGGCCGGCGGCTGGCCGACAGCGACCGCTGGCCGCGCTGGAAGCCCGGGGCCGAGTTCAAGGACGCTAGACGCTAAGAGGCTTTCCTCAGACGCGTCTGTGCCGAGCCCGAAGGGTCGCGGCCCCGGCGGCGCTCAGCGCAGCAGGCCGGCGACCCGGAGCACGCCGCCGGCCAGGCTCGTCATCGCGTCGCCGACGATGAGGCCGGCGGCCGTAGGGACCACGAAGGACCTGCTCCGGCTCCAGGAGCGGCCCAGCAGCCACGCGATCAAGGCGCCCGCCGCCATCGAGAACATGATGGACGCCGGCAGAAGCATGGCCAGGCCGATTCCCGTGCAGGAGGGCGTCCAGAACGCCCAGCGCGTCTTTTGCGTCCGGGTCTCCAAGAGGGCCAGGAGAATCCCCGCGGCGATGGCGATCTCCATCGCCGGGATGCTGCTGTGGGGCAGCGCGGCTGCGCCCTTGTTCAGGATCTGGGCGAGCCCCTGCCATTTGTGGGCGGTGGGGGCCGGCAGGCCGTTTTCTCCGAACCCCCAGATTGTCTTGACGACGGGATAGCTGACCACCCCCAGGAGCATGGTCGCAAACGGCATGGCCCAGGATTGGATGATCACCAAGGTCCGGGGATGGTTGCCGACGATGGCGCCCGCTCGGAACTCGTCGCCCTCGGCTTCCGACGTCCCGGCGATCGTGGCTCCGCTGGCGGAGGTGGCCATGTTCACGGGCAGGTTGCCCGGCGCGATGAAGCCGAAGACCAGCTGCACCACGGACCCGATGATGGAGACGGGGCCGATGCCCGAGAGCCCTTTGACGCGCATGCCCATCATCATCAGCGGAATGGAGACCAGGACGCCCAGGGCCGAGATCAGGGGGCTGATGCCGAACAGAACGTGCTGCAGCCAGCCCAGCAGCGCCGTGAGCGCCAGAATGCCCGCGAGCAGCGGCTTCAAGGGCACGTCCTTCTGCGGGGCCTGGAAGCCCTTCGCCGCCGCCTGCAGGGACATGAACGAGTCCCTGAACTGTCTCCAATTCAGCGCCAGGGCCGTCAGGCCGTGGGCGACCATCAGCATCGTCGCCGGCCACATCGTCCAGCTCATGAGGACGGGGTAATAGTTGCGGTTGGCCAGCGCCTTGGTCGTCCCGAAGATCCCAGCGACTTCCTGCGCCAAGCCCGAGCTTACCATCCACGGGGCCGCGAGGACCCAGGTGACCAGGGCGGTCGCGCAGGCCCAGAACAGCGTCTTTCTGCCGGAGGATTCCTGCCCGATGATCGCGCCGGCGCCCATCAGCAGCGTGGACGGCTCGAAGCCGACGCGGAATTCGTTGGCGAAAAGCGCGGGAATCCAGCGCAGCCAGTCCTTGATCACGACGAAAAAGACGGCGATCCCCGCGGCCAGACCCAGCGATTTGGTCTGCGCCGCGCTCGCGCCCGTGGGATCCTCCAGCGTCAGCAGCAGCTCGCCGACGGCGGCGCCGTCCGGGAACGGCAGCTTCTCCACTTCCAGCATTTGATGCCGGAAAGGAACGACCATCCAGGTTCCCAGGACGGCGAGGGTCGCCAGCCACAGGCCTACGAGCCAGGGATTGGGGGGAAGAATGCCCAGCATGTCCATGGCGGCCAGGACCACCACCATGAAGCTGACGTAGCCCGAGGCGGCGATGAAGGTCTGGATTTGGTTGGTCTCCCGCACGTCCACGCGCCCCGAGCGGGACGTCAGCTTCTGCAGCGCAAAAGCCAGAAACGCCGACGAGATGCTGATGCCGGAGGCGATGCCGGCCTTGAGGACCAGGTAGGGGTAGGTCAGGACTTGGATCGAGGCTCCGAGGAGCATCAGGACCAGGGTCTTGGACGTGAACGTCCGCGGCATCGACAAGTCCGCGAGCCGGCGGGCGGCCCACGTGGAGGAAGCGCCTTGCAGAGCCGCATTCTGCGTGGAGGGGCTTTCGAGCAGAGTCCGCGCGAACCGAGCGGGCTCCTCGCCCTGGCGGACCCGGCGCGCGGCGGTTTCGTCGAGGGTCCGCGTCACGACGGCGTCCAGCCGATTGAAATCCCAGCCGGCCTCCTCGGTGTCCGCGCGCAGGACCTCCAGCGCCTCGGCGGCGTTCATGCGGGCGTTGGCGGGGCGTCCGTCAAGAGCGGCCGCGCGCATCGTTCGCAGGCTGGCCTGCAGTTTCTCGTTCGCCGCGGGGCTCAAGGGCCTGTTGGCCGCTCCATCCAGGCCGTCCTCGCGCACGGCCGAAGCCAAACGGCCCGCTTCTTCTTCCAGCCCTAAGTTCATGGTCATATCTGAGGATTATAGCCATACCGCGGCTCCGATTACACGGGAGATCGCGCGCCGCGGCTTCCTGGCGGGCTCGCGCTTCTTGCGCTATACTAAAGGCGCGATGCTCTCCAACCTCAGGCACGCCGTGGCTGCCGACGTGCTGGATATGGCGCTGGTCGGGGCGCTGATCTACGCGCTCCTGCTTTGGTTCAAGCGCACGCGCGCGGCGTTCGTGGCGATAGGCCTGTTTTTGCTCGCGTTGGTGTACGCGCTCGCCTACCTCTCCGGGATGCACATGACGGTGGGGCTGTTCCAGGGGTTTTTCGCGGTCTTCATCGTCGCGGTGATCGTCATCTTCCAGGAGGAAATCCGCTCCGCCTTCGAGCGCCTGGCGGTATGGAGCCTGACGGGCGGCGTGCTCAAGTCCGCGCCCACGCACCGCCAAGTCGAGATCCTGGTGCGCTCGCTCGGCGACCTGGCGCGCGACCGCATCGGCGCGCTGGTGGTCCTGCGCGGCCTCGATCCCCTCGACCGGCATCTCTCGGGCGGCTGGGACTTGAACGGCGACCTCTCCGAGGCCCTGATCAAGAGCATCTTCGACTCGCACTCGCTGGGCCACGACGGGGCCCTGCTTATTGAGGAAGGGCGCGTCTCCCGCTTCGGCGTCCAGCTCCCGCTCTCCAAGGACTTCGCCAAGGTCACGCACCTGGGCACGCGGCACTCCGCGGCGCTGGGACTCTCGGAGCGCGCCGACGCGCTCTGCCTGGCCGTCAGCGAGGAGCACGGCACCATCTCGACGGCGCGTCGCGGGGGGCTCAAGGCCGTGGACGGCCTGGAGGACCTGCAGGACGAGATCGAGCTTTTCTTCCGCGAGCGCCTGCCGCTTCAGTCCGAGAACGTGCTGCTGCGCTTTCTCTCGCAGAACTGGCGCGAGAAGCTGATCGCGGCGGCGGCCGCGGTCCTGCTCTGGATCTTCTTCGTGGGGATCGGGAGGGGGAGGTGAGGCCGGGCTTTCACGCGGGCCGCCTCATCAAGCTGTTCACGGAGAAAGGCCGGTCCCTCTCTCCTCTGACCATCCTCACCCACGACCATCCCGATCCCGACGCCCTGGCCAGCGCCTGGGCGCTGGCCCATTTGGCCCAAGCCCTGGGGCGCATCCGCTCCCGCATCGTCTACGGCGGCGCCATCGGCCGCGCCGAGAACCGCATGATGGCCGAGCGGCTCCTGATGCCGGCGCGCCCCCTGCGCAAGGGCGAACTGGCGGGAGTGCCCCATCTCGCGCTGGTGGACACCCAGCCGCCCTTCAAGAACAACCGCTGCCCGCCGCGCCGCATCCCCGACTTGATCATCGACCACCACCCGCGCCACCCCGACACCCCGGCCGACCTCGCCCTCGTCGACGAGGGCGTCGGCGCCACCACCACCATTCTCGTCGAGGCTCTGCGCCTGTCCGGCGTGCGCGTTCCCCGGCGCCTGGCCACCGCCGTCATCTACGGCATCGGCTCCGAGACCCAGAACCTCGGCCGCGAGGCCGCGCCCCGCGACATGGAGGCCTACCAGGCCCTCTGGCCCAAGGCGCACATGAAGACCCTCTGGCGCATCTCCTACCCGCGTCGCTCGGAACGCTTCTTCACGACGCTGGCCCGCGGCATCCAGGAGGCGTTCGTCGTCGGGCGCGCGCTCGGCGCGCACCTGGGCGAGGTGGACACGCCGGACCGCGCGGCCCAGATGGCGGACTTCCTGCTGACGCTCAACGGCCTGCGTTGGTCCCTGGTCACCGCCCGCTACGCCGGCCGCCTCCACGTTTCCCTGCGCTCCAGCGACCCCGGCGCCGGGGCCGGGCGCCTGCTCAAGCGCCTGCTCGGCGGCGGCAACCGCGGCGGGGGGCACGCCATGATCGCGGGGGGCTCGGTTGAGGTCGGCGAGGGCGCCCCGGAGGCTGCCTGGCGCGAGGCCGAGGACAAGACGGCCTCCGGCTTTCTGGCCGGACAGGGACTGGACCCGGCCCAGCGCCGCTGGGCCTTCCGGGACGGCGTCTAGGAGCGTCTAGGCCGCGATCCTTCGGACGCGGCACAGACGCGGCTGAGGAAGGCCTTGTAGCGTCTAGCCCCGGCGTTTCTTAATGTCGGCGATGATCAGCGGGATGAGTTCCTTGTAGTCGCCCTGGACGGCGACGTTGGCCGTCTGCATCATCGGGCAGTCCTTGTCGGGATTGATCGCCACGACGGTCCCGGACGAGGACATGCCGGCCAGGTGCTGAATCTGGCCGGAGATTCCCACCGCGACGTAGAGCTTGGGGCGCACGCTGCGCCCGGTCAGGCCCACCTGGTGGCGGTAGGGAATCCAGCCGGAGTCCACGGCCGCGCGGCTGGCGCCCACGGCCGCGCCCAGGGCGTGGGCCAGGTCGAAGACCAGCTTGAAGCCCTCGGGCCCGCCCAGGCCGCGCCCGCCGGAGACCACGCGCTCGGCCGCGCCCAGGTCCACTTCGTTGGACTCCTCGGCCTTAAAGGACACGAAGCGCGAGCGGGGGGCGCCGGGGTCGAAGGCCAGGGGCTCGACGGCTCCCGTCTTGGCGGCCTTCTCGGCGCGGGGGAAGGTCATGGGCGCCACGCTGATCACGGCGACCGGCGTCTTGAACTCGACCTCGGCGATCAGGTTGCCGGAGAAGAGGGGGCGCAGGACGCGGCCGTCCGGGCGGATCTCGAAGACGTCGGCGGCCAGCCCCGCCTTGAGCAGGACGGCCAGGCGCGCGGCGAGCGCGCGTCCGGCGACGCTGGAGGAGACCAGGATCTTGCCCGTGCCGGACTTGCGCGCCGCCTCGGCGGCGGCCTTGGCGTGGAGCTCCTCGACGAAGTCGGCGAGGAGGGGGTGCTCGACGGCGTAGACCTTGTCCACGCCGCGGGCGGCCAGCTCCGCGGCCGGACCTTGGGCTTTATCCGACAGCACGACGGCCGACAGCGGCTCCTTCAAGGCGTCCGCCAGCCGGCGGCCCGCGGTGACCAGCTCGAAGGCCGCGGGGGGGAGGACGCCGCGTTGGGGAGCGACGACGATCAGTATCCCGGGGTTGGCCATCAGATCAGCTTCCTTTCTAGAAGGAGGTCCACCAGCTTGGCCGCCTTCTCGGCGGCGGTGGCGCCCTCGACCTTGACGCCCGCGGGGCGCGGCGGCGGAGGGGAGGCCTTGGCGAGCCGGGTTCCGGCCCCGGCGGCGCCGACTTGAGCGGGGTCGAGGCCCAGCTCGGCCGCGCCCCACTTGGGGAAGACGGCCTTTTTGGCCGCCATCTTGCCCTTGAGCGAGGGCAGGCGCGGCTCGTTGATCTCCTTGACCGTGGCCAGGCAGGCGGGCAACGACAGGGACAGCGCGTCGATCCCGTCCTCCATCATGCGGTGCACGGTGACGGACGCGCCGTCGGCCGCCTCGATCTTCTTGACGCCTGCCGCGCCCGGCCAGTCCAGCCAGGCCGCGGTCTGGGAGCCCACCGTCCCGGAGGCCTCGTCGCTGGCGTTCTTGCCAAAAAGGACCAGGTGCACGGGCTTGTCGGCATGCAGCTTCTTGATCGCGGCCGCGAGGGCCGCGCTCGAAGACAGCGAGTCGCCGCCCTCGAACTCCGGCCCGGCGACCTGCACGCCCGCGTCGCAGCCGCGGGCCGCGGCCTCGCGCAGGACCTCGACGTCGGCGCCGACGGTCAGCGCGGTCGCCGTCGAGCCGGGGAGGCGTTCTTTAAGCCGCGCCGCCTCCTCCACGGCGTACTCGTCGAACGGGTTGAGGATCGCCGGGACGCCGGCGGTCTTGGGCAGGCCGGTGCCCGGGTCCACCGGGATGGCGGCGCTGGAGGGAACGCTTTTGACGCAGACGACGATATGAATGGGCATAAGAGCTGGTGGTAGGGGCAGGATTCGAACCTGCGTAGGCGTTTGCCGCCGGTTTTACAGACCGGTGCTTTTGACCGCTCAGCCACCCTACCGAATTCTTCCGAAAGTTCCGATTGATTAACCACTGACAGCTGCCTTGTTAGAGGCCGCAACGTCAGCGCAGACACATTGTGGCAGTTTCGACTTGTCGTCGCAAGTTGCAGATTTGTCTTGCGAAGGGCGACTCCTCGATGGGGTGTCAATGCTCCGGGCGTAATGTCACAATTTATAATTTAATATCTCAATAAATGGAAAGACATTGACTTATTTCTATTATTGTGACACACTGTAACCGTGCCCCGCATTCCAGGCCCTATTCTCTGGGCAAAAGTCGTCACCACGTCCGCCGACGCCGCACAGCGCAAGCGCATTGAGCGCGCCGCGGCGTGCGGCGAACTGGTTGCCCTCGGGCACGGAATATACGTGCGCGGCGGCGAGGACCCCGCTGCCGCGCTCGCCGATCACTGGCCCAACGTCGTCCGGCGCTTGACGGACTCAAAGGGCCATGTTTCGCACCGCACCGCGCTGCATTTCAACCCCTACTCTCCGGAGTGGTTCGTCTCCTGGCCGATGAAGCGCTACCGGACCATCACTTTAGGCCCCAAGCGGATACGCCTCCTTGCCGGCATGCCGAAGCCCGAGACGAGCCAGATTTCCATGCTGGGAAGTCCCGGCCAAATCTCAACGCTCGAGAACGCTCTCTTAGAAGTCACGGAGAAACGCCGCGGTGAGTACGCGAGCGCCGCGCTTACGCCCGAAGAACTTGAAGAATTTCTCCTTGCGGCGGGCCCGCGAGTCGACTTGAAGGCTCTGCGGGCCGTCGCGAAGCGCAATCAACGCGACGTCGAGGGGCTCCTCGAGGTCATCGCTGCGATCGGCTCACGCGATCCCGCCAAGGTGCGCTCTCCGAGGCTGCGCGCCCTCTTCAACAAGAATGATGGCGACCCGAGCCGGGTGGAGCTTTTCGCCGACCTCGCGGGGTTCATGTCCGAACTCACCTCCGAAAGGATCGAGGGAAGGGCGTGGTCGTCCAACGACGCCGTTCAATTCGACCGCTTCTGCTTCATCGCGGCGTATTTTTCCAACTACATCGAGGGAACCGAGTTCTTGCCGGAGGACGCCGTCGGAATCGTGTACCGCGGGGAAGATCACGGTCCCGCGCCGGATCAGCGCACCCTCGCGGCGACGCATCAGACGTACCTCTCCCTGCTGACGACAATGACTCCTCCGGCCGTCAACGCCTCTCATCCGGCGTTCGAGAGCTACTTGAAGCGCCTGCATCTTTCCCTGGCGGGCGGCAATCCGGCGTTGCGCCCTGGGGAGTTCAAGACGCGGCCCAATCATGCCGGCGGCACGCGTTTCGTCGATCCCGCGAAAGTCGGCCCGACGCTGCTCGCTGGCTGGGAGCTGAGCGGGAAGATCGCCTCACCTTTTCACCGTGCCGTCTTTCTGGGGCTCGTGGTCTCAGAGGTCCATCCCTTCACGGACGGCAACGGCCGGGCCGCCCGGCTCATGACCGACGCCCATCTGCTGGCGGCGGGATTCTCGGGGATCATCGTGACGACGCGCTCCCGGGATCTCTATATCAAGGCCTTGCGCGCCGTCTCCCGCCGCGACTCCTCACGAGGCGATCGGCGAACTCTTTGGATTTCGACGATGGAGAAACTCTACCGAGCCTATCGCGAGCTTCCAGTCCGTTCCAACGAAGAAGTCCTGGACTTCTGCCGTAAAGAAAACCTCCAGGCCTGAGGCAACAGCGGCAGGTCCCCAGGGCCCAGAAAAACCTAGGTCCATTGGTCCGTAAGGAATAGGTCTTAAGACCCTGTGATTTTCCGTGTTTGCTGAATAAAATTGACTACAATCAAATGATCCAGGTCAATTTCCAGCGGGGCGTTTTTAAGCGGTTGACGGCCGCGCTTGTCGCCGCGTCCCTGGTCGTCCTGTCCCCGGGCCTGCCCTGCTACCAGGCCATGGCCCAGGGGGAGGCGTCCGCCCCGGTCGTTTTATCTCTTCCCCGGCTCGACGTCGCCTTGACTCCGCCGGCAGCGGCGGACGCCTTCGCCGGGGAAGCCGGCTTTTCGGGGCTTTTCGGCGCCTATTCCTTCGGCGTCTTCGAGTTGTCCGCCAACGGCACGGCGGATGCGGCCGGCTTGCTGCGGCGCGCTGCCGTTCATACCGTTGCGCGCCCGGCCTTTCTCGCTCATGCCCGCGCGCCGCAAGCGGCGCATTGGACCGCGTCTCCTCGATCTCGGGCCGAGCAGCCATCCATCACGGGCGGGCTGGCCCAAGTCCAGGAGCTCTCCGGGGTCTCTAACGCCCAGGACAAACGCGGCGCCCGGTTCCGCGATCCCGGCAGACTTCGTTTTGACGGACAGGCGGCGGCGCCGGGAGATGCGAAACGTTCAGGCGCCGACAGCCCTGACGTCCTCGGGGAGGAGGAGGAGCGCGAGCCCGGGCGCGCCAACGATGGGCGCGTCAGCTTGGGGCTCGCGCCGGCCGCGCAGGACGCGGCCGTTCCTGCCGCCGCGCGGCCGGCGAAGCGCGATTCCGCGTCCCTCCGCGGCAGGGCCGTCCTCTTGGTCGGGTCCAACGGGTCTGAGTATGCCAGGACTTGGGCGAGGGTCGCCCAAGCGCATGGCGTTAAGGTTCATGTGCTGGAGGATGGGAGCGAATGGTCCCGACTCGGCGATCTCGATGGGAAAGTACGCGTCCTGCCTGCCATGCCGGCGTCCGCGGACAGCTTGACCCCGGAACAGGCGGATGCCGTTCTTGAGGAGATCGCCCGTCGCCATGCACGCCGTCCTTTCGCCGCCGTACAGCCGGCGGAGGGTTTCGAGGAGCTTGCGGGGCGCATCGTAGACCGTCTCAACCAAGGCGGCGGTCCCCGCGTGCTCGGCGACTCGCTGGAGACTGTGCGCCGCTTGCAGCGCGCGGGGATGCGTGAGAGCCTCAAGCGCGACCCGGAGCAGGCGACGACGGTGCGCAGCGACCTGCCGAGTCCTGAGGCCGCCGTCAAGGCGTTCCGCGACATGGGCGGCGGACCCATGGTCGCGGCGCGCGTTTGGTCGCGGCGCGTGAAGGGCATTGAGCGTCGCGCCTCCAGCGAACAGGAGGCGGCCGAGGCATGGCGGCAGGTCGCCCGCGTTGACCCCGAGGGCGTCATGATGGACCGCGAGTGGGAAGGCCCCCGGCGCCAGGTGGACCTCATCGTTGAGGAGGTCCTTGGCGAAGAGGGACTGGAATTGCGAGCGGTTCGAGCGGCCGTTTCAGACCGCCTGACGCGAAACGGCGCGGTCCTTGCCTCGCGGCCCGGCGACGATGAGTTCGTTGGCGCGCTCCTTCGGGCGGCGAAAAAGCTCGGCGTCCGATCCGGCGCGGTGAGCGCGGTTCTGGCATGGACTTCGGAGGGCCCCCGGATCGAGGACGTCTCGCGCGGCGTTTGGGGTTCCGTCCTGCACGCCGCCGAAGGCGCCGCGCTGGTCGAGGCGCAGCTTTTCTCCCTTTTGGGCGCGGCCGTGGCGCCGGGGCTGGGCCGCCCGCAGGAGGCTCAATCCCGAGAGCTGGTCGCGGAGGTTGCCGGCACGCTGGTCGGCATTGTGGCGCCGTTTTCGGCTGATCCGACCGTCCGGTTTCTGCCGCTCAAACGACCGGGGGATTCTCTCGGCCCCGCCGACGTCATCGCCCGCATCGCCATCCGCGCCAGGGACGGAGACAGTCCCGCGCAGGTTGATCAGCGCGCCAGGGAGTTTATGTCGAGTATCTTCGTGGACGTTCGAACCGCGCAGGGAGAGGTGGTCCGCCGGCCGGGCGACGACCGCGCGGGCGCGCGGGTGGATGTGGAAAAAGCGCACCAGGAAGTCCGCGAGACGGCGGCTCTGCGGGGCAAACATATCCTGCAAGGCTACATGCGCGGCCAGATCGCCGGCCTCGCGCAGTTGATCGTCCGGTCCTCTTTTTTGATTCCTCTCGGCTTGGTGAAGGGCGGCGCTTGGACCGCGGCCACCGCCACGTGGGGCTATATCCTGCCCGTGGCCTTGGTGGTCCTGATCGCCGCGCCCATACTCGCACGCCTGCGCCTGAGGGCCGTCATCCCCGGCGGGATGGCGGCGACGACGCTGATCTGGACGTTGGGCGTTCCCGCCGCCGCTCTCCTGCTTGGCGGCCCGGCGTTTGACACGGCCTATTTCGCCCTCACGTTCCTGCAGGGAGTCGTCACCGCGTTCGCGTGTCTCCTAGACAGCGACGAGGGCGGGATCGGCGCCCTTGCCCGGCGCCACCATTTCCCCGTGGATAAAGACGATTTCAAGGATTGGGGCGTGTTCCGTCAGACTTGGAGCGCGGGACTGCGTCTCGTCAGCCCTCTTGCCCTGTCCTTTGGAGCCGTTCTGCTGGCGACGGGCGCTTCCGGGTCGGCGGCCGTCGCCTTAGCCTTGGCGATGGCCGCGGCCTGTCTCGCGCTGGGCGTGATCGGCCTACCTTTCTACCTTCGTGCGATGCCTAAAAACGAGGATATGGGCAACCCGGAACCGGTCCGCATCGGCTCAGTGCTTGCCGAATTCTGGGCGGCTGGCGTCTTGGCGCTCGAAAAAGCTTTTTTTTACAAGCGCTTCGGGATGAATTCCAGCGACCGCACCATCTACGAGGGCGTGCCCAGCGTCGTGCTTTTGTATTTCGGCCTTCACTACCTCGTGTCCGGCGACGACAAGATATCCCAGGCCTGGGGCGTCTTTTCCTCCGTCGCTTTGACGAGCGTCGGCATGCTGGGCGCCTTAGCCATGCTGAGCGCGTTTCGCGGCTGGACCGCCACGAAGCGGCTCGGCCGCCCCATCGAGCGCTTTTTGTCGGTCCTGCTGGGCTGGGCGCGGCGCATGACCCCCTCGAGCCTGCATGATTGGCAACCGCCTAAAAACGCAAAAGAAAGTTACGCCAAGTATGGCCCTTTCTTTAAGGTGCAGTTCTGGTCTACCTTGCCCGTGCTGCTGGTTCCCCTTGGCGCGGCGGTCGTTTCCCATGCCTTTTGGCCCGGCGTGCTTCTCGCCGCGTTGGGGTCCTTTCTGTTCCACATGTATTTCATCGCACCTCGGGTGGGATTCAGCACCTGGACGCTGACCACGATTCAGCAGCAAGGATATGACGCCGCGGGAAGGGACGCCCGGGAAAGGCTGTTCGCGATCCAGGGTTCCGTGGAGATGCTGGTGACGGGCGCGGCCCAGGCGGTTTTCCTGTCCCTGGCCGTTCCGGTCGCGATGAATTTGGTTCCCCTCTGGTGCGTCCTCGTGGGGGCGGTTGTCGTCATCTATGGTCCGGGCTGGCTCTTCACGCCCGAAGAGCTCGCGGCCGCAAAAGACCTTAAGGCCCCTAAGGCCCCGTGACACAATGCGTGAGGCGGGCCTGGATGGTCCTTAGGCGTCTGACCGCGTCGATGCTGGCCGCCATCCTTGTCGCATTTTCCCCGGGCCTGCCCTGCTACCACGCAATGGCGTCTATGCAGCCGATCGCGGCAACCGAGGTCCGTCCGCCCCTTGCTCCGCTCGCGGCGGCGGGAGGAATGTTGGAGCCGTGGTCCGGGCTGGCAGGCTTTCCCGGCGGAGGCGATGCGTCGGCCGGCGCGTCTAGCGTCCCTCCCGAAGAGGTCGCCCTCGCTCCGGCGGCGCCCGGCTTGGCGGCGCACGCGTCGGCGTGGGGACAGGACGCGGGGAGTCGGATTGCTGCGTCAAACTCTTCTCCTCCCCGCCGCCTGATCGCGAAGCCCGCACCTTCAGCGTCCTGGGCAGGGTTGGCGGTCGGCGCCGTCGGCCGGGCCGGCGCGGCGTTGGCGGCCGCGGTCCGGCAAGGCGTTCGCGCCGTCCGCGGCCATGCGGGAGTTCGTTCGAGTCCGGGTCGGACGGGAGGCGCGTTCGATGGTCAGGTTTTAGAATCGCGGGACGTCCTTGTCGGCGCGGACGCCGGGGCTGTCCAGGAGGCGTCCCTCCCCAGGGATATGCCGGCGGGGGCGTATTCCCTGGGGACGTCGGAGCCTCTTCGGGGCAGTCTTTTGATCGTTCTGGGAGCGCGGCGGCATGAGGTCCAGGAGATTTTGGCGCTTTCGCGCGAGCGCGGATTGACGGTCAAATTCGCGGACACCGCGGTCCGAGGGGCGCGGTACCGGGACTTGCTTGGCCCAGAACAGTTCATTGAGGCGCCGGTCGAAGCGCGGGAAGCGCGGGGCGTCGCCGACGCCGTTGAGTCGGTCTCCCGGGCCGCGGCGCGCGCGCCGGGCCCCGTCGCGGTGTGGCCGGCGCCCGGCTTCCAGGAGCTTGGCGGAGCGGTCGTTGATCATCTTCGCGGACTCAGCCGCGGTCGCGGCGTGCTCGGCAACTCCAGCCGAGCCGTTGAGGCCGTCGCCGATCCGCTGCAGATGCTGAGGGCATTGTCCCCGGTGCGCGAACTCAGCATGACGTTCCGCGACCACCTGCTTCGTGAGGCGGACGTGGCGCGGGCCTATGACGAGGTCAACGGGATGGTCACCCTGCATTCCCGCCGCGGCTCCGAGCCCGGCATAGACGCGCGGGATGGCCTGGAGGCCGTCGCGGCGTGGCGGACCCTTCGCGGCCGCGGGGTGCCCGCGGGCGAAATCTATCTGGTGAGGTCGGGACGCGACGATGGGCCCCAGGTGGATCTCTATCTCGGCGTGCAGACCATCGGGGGCAAGCTTCAGGTGGCGTCTCTCTCCCACGGGGACGTGAGCGATGACCGCTCCGCGGCGGTTTCCCCGTCGCAGATGCCGTCCTCCGCGGCCAGGGAATTCCCGCCCTTTCCTGAACAGACCGAGGCGCAGCGGGAGGAGTTCGCCCGGCAGAACCTGGAGCAGAAAGCTCACATTGACAAGCTCGTCGCCGTCGGGCTGGCGGCGCTGGAGGCTGCCGGGATCTGGTCCGGGACGTATCGGGTGAACATTTCGGTCACGGGCCTGGGTCCCAAGCCGTCCGGTCTTGCCGTGGACGAGGGCCGCCGGGACCCCGGCTTCCGCCGGCGCGACGAGGTTCCTTCGGTCAGCGACGAGATACTCTCTCTCTTCGGAGTCGCCCCGGCCAAGGCGTCCAAACGGGACTCCGTGGTCGGGCTATGGTCCCTCGTCGCCCCAAGCGCCGGGTTCGTGGAAAGCATCGCGGGCTTGGAGCGTCTCGTCGCAGACGGGACCGCGCGCCTGCTCAAGAGGGCCGGCGACGCGGTCCAGCCGTCCGACGTCGTCGCCACCCTGCGCGTGGAGGCCCCGGATGTCGAGGCCGCGTCGCGTCGGATGGACGCGGTGGGGCCCGTTGCCTTGACGATCAGACCCCCGGGCGGCAAGGAGCCGGTCGTCACGCAGGAGCGGCCCTTCCTTCCGATCTTCCATCTGGACGCGTTCAAGCTGCGCTATGAAGCGAGCCTGCAGTTGGCCCGCGAGGTCTACCCGATCCTCGAAAAGATGGAGTGGTGGCGCAGCCTGGGCTTCGTCGTCGTTCAGGCGATGATGATTTACGGCATGCTGGCTCTGGGCGGGCCGACGCTGCAGACGAACTTCTATTGGGCCTACAGTTTTCTGGGCTGCAGCATCGGCGCGCTGTTGAGCGGCCCTGTTCTGTCCCTGGTGCGGATTCAGACGCTTTTGTGGCTGAGTTCGGCGGGACGTGCCGCCTGCTGGAGCGTGATGGCGGTCGTGGCCTTCTGCCTGCCCGGCTTGATCGAGCCGCCCGTCGCCTGGTATGGATATCTCTACAATCCGATCCTCGTCTTGGCCTTTTTGGATGGGCTCATCGTCACTCCGGGCGCCATGATTTCCTATAACCAGGCGCTTTGGGTGCAGAGCTCCATCCAGTTCCACCTGCCGCTGGACGAGGCCGACCAGAGCGCCCCCAACGTGCGTCTCCAGGCCACGCAGGCCATCGGGCAGGTTTTTGGCCGCTGGTTTCTCAGCCTTCCGCTCGTCCTGCTCGTGAAGGGCTACCCTCAGCTGAACGCCGTTCTGGGGCCCCTGATCACGCTGGGAATCGCCGCGGCGTTCGTCATCACCACGTGGATGATGTATGTCCGCTCGCGGGATTTGCGCGTCAAGCCCGACATGGGCAACCGGGAGCCTTTGGGACGACGCTTGAACGCCGCGGTGCACGGCGCCGTCGCCACATGGAGAAGCAAGATTCTAAAAGTCAGGGTCTTTGCCAACATTGCCTATAAAAACGTTCAGGTCGCCCTCATCGTCGTGCTCGTGCCGACGATCGCCTACGCGGCGGCGGCCTCCTTGCATCCCGGGCACGCCATGCTGTGGTGCTCCGTCTTCGGGGGCGCCATTGGGGGCGTCGGTTTTCTTGGCGCCATGATCATGAGTTTGGGGATTCAGCCTTTGCCGCCCCCCGGCCAGAGCTGGCGGGACAGGCGATTTTGGGCTTATCAATTATGCGCATTCTGTCAGAAGCTGGCGCCGAGCTCCATCGTCGGCTGGCGGGGCCCCACGGGTGCCGTTCCTGAAGAACGGCTCTGGGACGACTACTATAAGCCGTTCTTTTCCTTCGCATTTCAGGCCGTGACTTGGATGGGGTTCCTGCCGGCCGCCCTCGGGCTCATCGCGTTCGGCCATCCCGTGCTGGGGCTGCTCGCCGCGGCCGCGGGCTGCTTCATGTACTTCTACTACGGCACAGCCACCGACCTCGGCCTCAACAACCTCATGCTTCGGGCCCTGCGGACGCAAAGCACGGACGAAAATGGCCGGGACGCCTCCGCCAGCGTCACGATTTTTCACTCCGCTCTGCTGATGTTCCAGCTTCCCTTGGTCAGCTTCCTCCTTTATGGGATTCTTTACGGCAAGCCATTTCAGGCGCCGGAGGATCAGGAGACGCTCCTGGGACATCTTACGCCGGAGAATTTTCTGCCCGTGCTGGCGTGGTTTGCCGGGGTCTACGCCGTTGCGCTGATCATCGGCGCGTTCGAGCGGTACGTCGCGCCCTACTGGATGGGATTGAAGGCTCGCCGCGGGCAAGCGCGAGCGTCCGGCAACGGACGCCCGCCGGAGCCGCCCGTTTGGGTGCCTTTGGATTCCCGGCAGCGCTCATGAGACGCCGATGCGTCGCCAACCGCAGAAACTTGATAAAATCCGGCACCTGCTGTTTGTGAATGGATTTCCGAGGAGGCTTCATGCCTGACGCCGCCGTCGTGCATTATGGCTGGCTCTCGCTTCTGCCTGCGGCCGCGGCCGTTGCCATGGCCGTGAAAACCCGGCGGGTGATCGAGTCCCTGCTGGTCGGCGTCGCGCTGAGCGTCGTCGTGATAGACGACCGCGTCCATGGAGCCGTTCATGCCTTGGTCTATCTCCTGCCTCAGACGCTTTCCACTTTGGCGGGACATGCGGCGTCGGCGACGCTCAAGGGAGTGGGTCTTGCCAAGGACTCCAGCCGCGGCCAACTCCTTCTTAGCGTCGTTCTGTTGGGCGCGTTCATCGCCGTCATCGAGAAGTCCGGGGGCAGCCGGGCCTTCGCCGAGCGCGCGGCTCGGCGCATCCGCAGCGAAGCGGAGGCCGTGCTGACTTGTTTTGCGATCGGGATATCCATCTTCACCAGCGCCTATTTCGGCATCTTGGTCAGCGGCACGGCCATGAAGCCGGTCTTCGACCGCATGAGGATCTCTCGGGAAAAGCTTGCCTTCTGCTGCGACTCGGCCGCGGCGCCGACGAAGGCATTGATCCCGGTCTCGGGCTGGATCGCCTTTATGATCACCTTGCTGGAGGAAAACATCCCTTCCATCCGCGCCGGCGAAGGCTTGGTCGGCTTCCTGCGGACCATGCCCTACAATCTCTATTGCTGGGCCGTCCTGGGGTTCATCGTCCTGCTTGCGCTCGGCGCGATTCCAGACTTCGGTCCGATGAAGGAGGCCGAGCGGCGGGTCAAGACCCAAGGGCTCCTGCACAAGCCTGGGTCCTCGCCCATGCTTGACCCCGAGGCGGAAAAGAAGGCCCTCGCGCATGTCCGAGGCGGCGGGGTCTCCGACATGATGATCCCGTTGACCGTTTCCGTCCTCTTCCTGCTGGCCTTGGGGGTTTGGGATGGATTCATCACGAGGTGGCATCCCGGCTTGCCCAAGACCGGCGTGGACTCCCTGACCGGCATGTCCACGACGTTCGCGCTCGGGCTTTTGACGGCGTTGATCCTGTACGTTCGCAAAGGTTTGATGACGGCCAAGGAATTCCTGGACTTTGCCTTCGAAGGGGGGAAGTCCACGATCATCGGCGCCGTGATCATCCTCCTGGCGGTGACCCTCAGCGACCTGATGCGCGCGCCGGCCCCCGAGGGCTTGGGCGCTTCGGCCTTTATTGTCGAGGCGACCCGGTCCTACATCGTCGCCGGCTGGATTCCGGTTCTGACTTTCCTTATTTCGGCGATTCTGTCGTTTGCCATGGGGACGTCTTGGGGCGTCTGGGCCATCATGATGCCGATTGCCGTCCCGCTGGCGCTGGGCGCGGGCATGAATCCATTCCTGGCTGCCGGCGCGGTGCTCAGCGGTGGCGCCTTCGGCGACCATTGCTCTCCCATTTCCGACACCTCCGTGCTTTCCTCCCTGGCGGCCAATACCGATCACATGGAGCACATCCGCACCCAGCTTCCATACGCCATGGCCGCGGCGGCATTTGCCCTCGCCGGCTACGCCGTTCTGGGCTGGATGGCGGCGAGGTAGGCGCGGGACAAGACCTTGGGCCGCCGAACCAGATCAGCCTTCAGAGGGTTGAGAGTCCTGCTGGCCGGCGCGCTGCTGCTGACGGGACGGCCGCAGGCGGACGCCGCCCCCGGGGCGCTGGAGGGCCGTTCCGTTCCCGAGGGGATCGTGGAGCAGCCCGTCGGTCTTGCGGCGTCCGCGGACGCGTTTTCAGAACCGGTGACTTTCACCTATTTGCCGACGGTTCTTCAGCTTCTGGCGGTGCCGCCGCTGTCCGTCAGCGCGGCGGGCCTGCCCGCGGCCGCAGCCATGGCCGGGGTCCTTGCGGGACCGCATCTTCACGGCGCGGCGTCGCGCCACGTAGCGGAGCCCGTCCCCGCCCCTCCGCGGCTGCGCGTCCTGCGGGGCGGGCGCGAAGGCGCTCAGGGCGGCGAAGCTGTGCGTGTTCCCGCAGGCGCGGCGCCCGAGGAGGCCGCCCAGGCCCTGGGGGCGCTCGGCGGCGCCGCGCGCTTGCCTTCGGAGGCAGGAGCGGCCGTCGCGGACGCGGTCATTGACGGGCGCGGCGATTCCAGGGGGCCGTCGGAGGCTTCCGTCGTGGAGGCGGATGCCGCCGCGCTCGCGCTGCATCGCAAAGCCTTGGAACGGGAAGCCGCCTTGGCGGAGGTGCAATCCAGCCCCCGCAGGGTGCGCGTGATCCTCCCTGGCCAGGAGCTCAACGCGGTCATGACCAAGACTCCTTATTCCCGGCATTCCGAGGGGCGGTCCGCGGCATTGGCTCTGGCGGCGGCCGATCCCGATGAAGCCGCGATCATGGTGACGTCGCTGCCCATGGAGGAGGATCTCCAGGGGCATCTCCTCCACGGCTTGCCGGATCCCTCGGGAACTCGCGACCGGATCCGCTTCTACAGCTTCGGCGAGCGGGACGACGCCGATCCGCGGAAGAGCTTCACGCAAAAACTGCTCCGCCGCGCGGATGTTCTAGGAGCGGTTGCCCGCGCGGTCGCGGAATTTCGGGAGCGCGGCTTCAGCGCTTTCGTGGATCCCTACAACGTCACGTCCGCAGTGGAGGCCGTCGCCGAATTTCTGGGTCTTCCGGTCTACGGCGCGCTCGCGGAGCATTGGGTTTTGGGCCACAAGAGCATCGGGCGGGCGCTGGCCGAGCGCGTGGGTTTGACCGTCGTCAGGGGCATCAACGGCATTCCCGGCGGCAGGACGTTCGACGCCTTGACTGACGCCATTGTTCGTCTCCGGAGGGCGACGGGAGATAAGAAGATCGTGCTGAAGGCGGAGGACGGCGCTTCCGGGGAGGGGAATCGTTTCCTCGTTTTCCGCGGGCCCAATGAGCCCGGCACGATCGCGACAAAGCTGGCTCGAGAGGCGGCCAGCCATAGGCATAGGGCCTATTTCCAGACGTTCCAGGGCATGGGGGGCGTCCTGGAGCAGTTCATCGAGGGAGCCGCGCATTACCCCTCTCCGAGCATCCAATTACGCATCGGCCCGGGGCGGCAGGTTTTTGTGGAATCCACTCATGATCAGATCCTCAAGAACGGCGCTTGGGTGGGAGCGCGCTACCCGGCCGATGTCCGCTACCGCCGTGCCCTGCACGAGGCCGGCCTGCGCGTTGGGCGCGCTCTCGCTGAGCAGGGCGTCTTGGGCAACCTTGGGGTTGATTTCATGGCCATACCCGCCCAGATTGCTCGGGATCGCTACGGGATGGAAGTCTCCGCCGAGGAGCTGGAAAGCGGTTGGAAGCTCGTCTATGTCGAGACCAACCTGCGCAAGACGGGCACCACCTATCCGTTCCGACTCGCCATGCACCTCACCGGAGCCCGGGTCAACGAGGAGGGCCTTCTGGAGCGTCTTGATGGGGGGGGACTTGTCGCTTATGAGGCCTACACGGGCGAGGATGGATTCCCCGGCCTGGCCTTGACGAGCCGCTCGGAGTTCCTCGCGGCATTCCATCGCTCCGGCCTGGCTTTCGACCCCGGGCCCAAGGCGGGCGTCGTCATGGACAACCCCCGGGCCATTTTCTCTCCCCAGACGGCCGGCAAGATCAGCTACGTAGCCATCGCTGGAGACGCTCAAGGGGTGGCCGATCTCAAACGCCGCTTCCTGGAATGGCTGAGGGAGTACGAGCTGGGCTTGGTCCTCCGGGCGGCCGGCGACCGCCTCGAGGAGCCGCGCGACGCCGACCCCTTCGAGGGTGATGTCGAGGTCGTGCGAGGGGCCCTGACCTTCCAGAACCTGGCTCTCGCCAAGGCATCGGGAGGCCGCGTTCACCTGGTCCTGGAGAACGGCTGGCTGTCGAAGGGCGGCGAGCGCCTGGGCGTGCGCCGCAGCCTGCGCTATGACCCCGCCGCGGATGCTTTCGTGCTGGCCTCTTATCGGCGGCCGCTGCGCGCTTCCTATTACGTGGCAGCCGATCAGGCCGGCGCGGAGCTCGGCTCGGGCTTGGCCATCCCCGTGGCGGGAAGAACCGTCGAGGACCGCCTGCTGGCGCGAGGCCTGGCCGCCGCCGCGGGGGTTGACGTTCCCACGACTCTGTTCATCCCGGGTTCCCGGCATGCCGTCCAGGATCTCCTGCGCCCGGGAGCCGCCGGGATCGGCGCGGACATGACGCGGACTTCCCGCCGCGGCATCCGCGGGGCTTTGGCGGATTGGATCGCGCGCTCCGGGGAGCGGGTCGAGGATTCCATCGTCATCCGCACGTCCCAGGGCGGCCAGGAACGGGTTTTCCAGGGCGCGCGCGGACGCCTGGCGGAGATCGTGGAGTACGTCCTGGACCTTCTCGACGAACTCGGCAGTTCCGGCGCCGTCATGGTGGAGAGCGGCAAGGTCTGGGACTACGTGTTCGACGTTCCCGCGGCCATTCATCCTTCGGGACGGGTGGACATAAGTCCCGTGCGGATGCTCTACCGGGCGCGCTCCAGCGAGGGGCGGCGTCGCCCCTTGCTCGAGCCGACCGATGCGAGCGGCCTGCGCGGCTTTGACCCCCACCCCGGAGGGTTCGGGCATCCTGAGAACGAGTCCTATTGGCGGAAGGCCGAGGCCGCGCTCCAATCCGCGATCGAGCAGGCCGCGGCGGCCGTGCGCGCCTACGAGGAGCGCACCCTGCCGGCCAACGTGCGCACGGACTTCCTTCGCGTCCGGGTCGCCCTCATGCGCAATGGCGCAGCCCCGCGCTGGGTGCTCCTGGACCTTCTCGGCCATCGGGATCGTAGCCCGGAGGTGCGGCGCGCGCGCTGGGGCGCGGACCTGGCGCCGCAGCGCGAAGAGGCGGAGGCTCTGGCCGTCCAGCGCGTGGCCGCGATGTCCGCCCGCGCCGACGCCGGAGGCCGCCCGGCGGCGCGCTCGCGCGCGGTCTGGACGAGGCCGTGACATGGGACTTTCGACCTAGGAGGATCTAGGTCTTTTCTCCAGCCCGGCCTGGGACCAAAGGCCCTGTCGCCCGCGGGCGGATCTAGATACGATTTACGCGTGGCACGTCGAGCGGCATTGACGCGCAGTCCCGCTGTCTGGGCTTGGCTCGTTCTCCTCGGCCTGACGCTTGCGGGTCCGCGCGCTTTTGCCGTTGAGGGCGGGGAACTCGGCGTCTACAGGTTCGGGGGAGGCGGGCTTGAAATGCCGCTTTTAGGGACCATGTTCGGCCCTCCCGTGTCCGCTCCAGTGCCCATCGACAGTCTATCTCGGACGGATTTCGAAGCCATGGAGAGGACGCTTACGGATTTTTTTGCGCGCTCGGCAGAAATGCAGAATTCTTACCTCCATGCCGCACAGCCGTCGGGCTCTGCCGGGCCTGCGGCCCATGAGGCTTCCCGCACGGCACGTTCGGGCAAGCCATTGCCCCCCAATGGCGGACGTCGCGAGAGGCGCCTCGTCCGGGGCGCGGCAGAACAGCTGCGTCGTGCGGTTGACAACGAGAAGCCGGTGATGGATGAGCCGCAGGCCCATGCCCAGCCGCTGATCGACGCCGTTGAGGACGCGAGAAGGCCGTTTGGCGAGGAGGGGGTAAGGGGCGAGGGCGAGACCCGCGCTCCCGCAGACCCGGTTCTCGGAGACGAAGCATCCCGTTCCGCGTCTCCCGCGGCCCAGTCGTCGCGGCTTGCCCGCGCGGCCAAGGCCGATGAGCGGTCGTTTCCGCGGAAGCTTCTTGAATACATGCAGCGAAAATATCGGGAGTTTCCGGAGATTCTTCGCAGCCAAATAGAGAAGTTTTGGGAGCAGCGGGAGATCCTTTCGGCGTGGGACCAAGCGGCGAAGGACAAGGTCTCTCGGATGGTCATCTATTTCCAGTCCCTGTCGTTCGACGAGCAGACCCGCAAGAACATCAAGGGCGAGCCGGCCTATGATGCCCGGGCGCTCATGTATGCCGTGGAGCGGGATCCCGGCTTGGATGTCGTCTACGTGACGAAAATGAAGGTGAGCCAGGCCGTCAAGGATCACCTGTTCGGGCATCTGTCCGCGGCCGAGCGCGAGAGGTGCCTGAGCCAGGTGACGTTCATCAGCGTCGAGGAGTCCGGCCGCCTGCCCGCGCTCAGCGACAACAGAAACGACTACAAGTGGTGGAACCAGCTCGTGATCGAGCAGCTCGAGCTGTGGGAGCAGGACTCCGCGCATCGGCCGGAGTGGCCGGGCGGTCTCGAGGAGCCGGTCAAGGCGGCGCTGAGCGCGGAATACGAGAAGCGCAGGGCAACGGAGACTCCGGAGGCCCGCCTCCAGGCGAAGTCCAAGGCGGCGCAGAGCGCGCAACGCGAGAGGCGCGCGACGAAAGAGACCCTGGCGGCCCGCCTCAATGCGAAGTTCAAGGAGTTGGGAGACCGTCTGCCCGAGAAGGATCTGAGCCTGGCCGATATGGTGATGCTTCCTGAGAATCGAGCCGTTCGGGAGGCGATCGCCAAAGCGGCGGAGGCGGCGCAGGCCGTGCGGGCCCAAGCCCGGGCGGCGGTCGAGCCCGGGGCCGCCGACCGCGGCTATCCGGTCAAGGTCGTTCCCTTCATAGCGCAAAAGAGCGAATGGGGGCTCATTGCCGACCTGCGCGACAGCTTCGGCCTGCGGACCACGCTGGACGGCCCCCTGGAAGTCGACATCCTCGACAACAAGAGCGTGCAGCGGGAGATCTTCCGCGAGATCATCTCGCAGCATCCCGAGCTCAACATGCACATGGCCGACGGGTTCGAGCATATCTACGACCTCACGGACCTGGCGCGCAAGGGCGCCGCGCTCTGGCATCGGCATCCGAAACTCAAGCGCCTGATGGTGAAGCTCAACAACGGCGTGTCCGGGCTGGGCAACGTGGCCGTGTTCCTGCAGGGCGGGGAGGCGTCCAAATCGCTCACGGAACAGGAGCGCTATGAATTGATCCTCCGGACCCTGCAGCGCATGAAAAAGAGCCCGGTGGGCAAAGCGTATTTCCGGCAGATGAAGGAGTTCGGAGCCGTGGTGGAGGAATTCTTGGACTGGATCCCGGTCTCCCCCGCCCCCAGCACACAACTCCGGGTCCAAGTCAACGGCAAGGTCCTCGTGCACACGACCCATGACCAGGACTTGGACCACGGCGTCTTCATAGGGGGGAGACAGCCGGCCAACGACGCCTATCGGGCGGATATGATGAGGGGGGATCGCGTCATCGCCCAGACGCTGTGGCGGGATTATGGACTCGTCGGGTTCATGGGCGTGGACAACGCGGCGCGCCGCGGCAAAACGGGGAATAGGTGGCGTATGTACAAGGTCGAGGTGAATCCGCGCGCCGGCGGTTTTACCCACAGCGCCCGCGCCGTGATGGTTATGACGGGCGCGCGGCCCGACGGCGAGGGACGCCTCGTCTTGGAGGATGGGACGCCGGTTTACTCCCACTCCACGGATCATGCCATCATCGCGGGGCTGATCGGCCTCGACGAGCAGGAATTGGAGGAATTCCTGCGGTTCATGGGGCCGTATCAGAAGCTGCACCTCATCCTTGGCCTCGGATGGAAGGCGAACATGGGCGCGACGGCCCACACGGTGGCCTCCCGCCAAGCGGCCACGGAGGGTTTGGGTCGCTTGATCAAGAGGGCCTGGGTCCGGGCGCTCGATCGGACCCTGCGGCGATCGGGATATCCGCCCCTCAAACTGCGCGATCGGCCTGCCGCGGACAAGCCGAAGGTGGCCATCCTTGGCGCCCCGACGCCGCGGAATTTGGCCCTCCTGGCCGAGGCCTGCACGCTTTTCCCGGGCGACTTCCTGCTGGTTGACAGGCGAGATTTCGTGAAAAAGGACCAATTCGTTTCGGCAGGCCTGTCCTACAACTCCAAGACGGGGGAGTACGTCTTGGCGACTTACAAGAGGAAGCCGCAGGCGGTGGCCCATGTCTTCGATGTCACCCGCCCGACCGTGGACCAGTTGACGGTGCGGACGCTGGCGCTTGCCGGAGCCGTGGACGAGAATGAGGTGAAGGTGCCCGACACCCTGGCTTTCCTCAACGAGCGACATCCGCTCTTGAGAAAAAACTTTGCTCCTGCGGTCAAAAAGAGGGTCCAAAGGAAAATCCGGCTCGCGCCCTTTAACCGGGACCAGGTCCAGCGGACGCTGTCTCGGTGGCTGACGGATCATCGAGAGGATATCGGCAATCGCATCGTGGTGCACACATCATTGGGCAAAAAGCCCCAGGAATTCGTGGCCGAGCAATTTAAGGGAGCGCGGGCGGGAGCGGAGGACCAACGCCGTGAAGGGGATGACGAGGACCAGCCCCAGAATGAAGAAGACGAGCCGCGAATCTTCACGCCCGACCAGGGGGCGCAAATCGCCGATTATGTCTTGGAGCTCCAAAGAAAGCTCGGAAAGAAGGGCGCAGTCGTCGTGGAGAGCAGCGCGGAGCCGTTGTTCATGAAATTTGAGGCGGTGCGCGTTCCCGGGAAAGGCGTGCAGTTCGGTTTCGACAAACGGCTCTACAAGTCCGATCGCGACGATGAGGACTATGCGCTCCAAATGAAAGAGCAGACGGAGGAGGATTCGAACTGGGACTACTGGTTCAAGCTGTATGGTTTGGATGACGCCGCGACGCTGTATAAGCTGCCGGGCATAAAGGAAAAGAAGACGCGTTATGAGCGCTTGAAGGAGGATGTCAAGGCCCTGATCAGCGCGGTTTTTAGGTCCATGCCGGGCCAGGATTATCTCGTCTTGCGCATCGGCTTTTGGCCGGGGTACACGGATGAGGAGGATGGAGAGAGTCGGCCGCTTCGGCTCAGGCCCGTTCTTCTGGGCGTCCAAGGGTCCGAGGACCCCAGCGAAACGCGCCAGATCGATGAGATGAAGGGCGATCTGAGGGCGCAGAGGGAGCGGGAGGTCGGCGCGCTTCTGCGCGATGGGACGCCGGTGCTCCGGGCCCGCGCGAAGAGCATGGAGGCTCGCGCCATGGGGCGCGACAGTAGGCAGGTCCGCATATCGCGCCAGCGCCTGCAGACGCTTGTGGAGAGGGTGGGGGAGACGGACAGGCCCGCAGCCCTGCGCCAACTTTTGCGGCTGCTGGGCGACGCGGAATCCGCGCCGCGGAGCCCTTAGGCTTGCCGGCGGCGGTTGCGCCGCGTCAGGCGCGTGCTGAGCGCGGGGCCATTAGGCCTAGATGGAGGTAGGTCCAAAGGTCCTGGTTGATCTAGGTCAATTCTCGCTATAATAAAAAGAATGATGCATCGAGACAACGCGTGGCGGCGGGGTTCCGGTTTCCTGGCGGCGGGATGGGCCGCGGGCGCGGTCCTCTTCGCGGGGTCGCGGACGGCGTCTTTCGGGCAATCGCGAGTGCTGAACGTCGTCGCCGAAAGCCCGGCGATTGAGATTCAATCTCTGCCGTTGGAGGACGCGGCGCCGCTGGAGGTTGTCTTGGGCGCCGGATTCGAAGGGTTGCCCGAGCCGTTTGTCCTCGCCCAGCCCGGGGCCGCCGCCGCGGGTCAAATCGCGGAGCTCGCGCCGGCTCCGGCATTGACGGCGACCGGCCGGGAGGAATCCCGCGTTGCGGCGCGGCCCTCGGGCACGGCTCGCGGCGCCTTCGCGCGGAGCGGCCGGAGGCTTCGGTCTCAGCGTTCGGCGCGTCCGGCGTCCGCCGATTCCCAATCACTTCGGGCGACCGCTCCCGCTCCCGACGCTCCCGCGCTCGAGGAACAACAGGGCGCGCAGGTCCAGCTCGAAGCTTTCGCGGAACAGCCGCCGGCCCTCATCGGCGACGGCTTTGACGGCGCGCACCGGCGCCGCGAGACCGAGCCCGTTTCCCAAGGCGAGCGCCTGGCCGCCATGCAGGACAAGGTCCTCATCGTCGTGGGCTATGCCGTCGGTCCTCAGCACCAGAAGAACCTGGAGATGCTCACGTCCGCCGGAGTCAAGGTGATCCTGGTTTACCTCCGTGAATCGGACGAGGCTGAGGATATCTACACGAGATATCCTCCCGAACCGTTCGTGGAGAAAGTCGTGCGGGTTGACATTCCCGCGAAAGACGGCGAAACCCACCAGGAACGGCGCCGGCGGCTCGCGCGCTTGTCCGTGGAGGCGGTCGAGCGCGCCGGCATCCGCGGCGACGGCATCCTTTCCTTCGTCGAAGACGACGTGGACGTCTCGGCGCTGATGGCCCAGCGCTGGGGCTTGCGTCATATGTCTTACGAGGCGGTCCAGGCCCTGCGCGACAAGGCGAACCTGCCGGTCTTGGCCGCAAGGGCCGGCTTGCCCGTGCTTGCGTCCCTGAGGGTCCGTTTGCGGGAGGGGGAAGTGGACGAGGGCGATCTGGAGCGGGCTTTGCGGGAAGTCGGCGTGCCCGCCGTCCTCAAGCCCGCGACCGGGGGCTCTTCCGACGGCGTCGTCAAGGTGCGCACCGTCGCCGAGGCCCGCGAGCAGGCCCGCAGGCTCGCGCGCAAGATCCACGCGGAGTCCGCCGCGCGTTCCGACGGCATGGTCCATAACGAGACCTTTGACCCGGACCTCGGCATCACGTTTGCGCGTCTGCTTGAGGGCCGCCAGATTTCCGTTGACTTCGCGCTGCGCGACGGCGAGCTTTTGTACGGCCGCATCGCCGACAATCATCGGCCCCGCAGGGGGTCCGCGGCGCTGACGGGGCTCACCCTCCCGTCCACGCTGGGCAACAAGCGCCAGGCGCGCGCCTTGAAGGAGGCCGTCGCGCTGGCCCGGGCCGCCGGCGCTGAGGACGGCATCTTTCATTTCGAGATAATCATTGACGGGCACGGGGACATGTACGTCGTTGACGCCAACCCGCGCGTGCCGGGGCGGCCGTTTGTTCCGTTCCATCAGGAGGTCTTCGGCGTCAACTTGGTGCTGGAGCATGCCATGATCGCGCTCGGGATTCGGGGTCGACCCGCGGCCAGCCCCAAGCCGATGAAGCACATTTACGGGCGCATCCTGTTTCCGCCGCGGGCGGGAACTTTGCTGGGCATCCGGGGTTGGGAGGACGCGCGGCAGGCCGATGTCGTTTGGGCGTCCGGAGTGGGCGCCAAGGCCCCGGGCGAGCCCCTGCAGGCGGACCCCTTGAAATTGACCCCTGTTGCGCTCTATGCGGTTGAGGGGAACACGCCGCGAGAGGCTCGCCGCAACTACGCCGAGCAGAGGCGGCGCCATGATCTCCGGGTCGAGGTGGCTCCGGCGGCCCCCTCACCCAACGGCAAGGGCGCGGCTCATTAGCGTTTGCCGTGAACGATTCCCCTCTCCGTAAGCTATTCCGGGCCCTCTCGCGGCGCGGCATGCCGCTTTGGGCGTTTTTGGCGGTTTTTTGTCCCGCGCTTGTCTCGGCGCAGGCGTCCTTGACCACCGTTGCCGAGAGGAGCGGCTGGAGGCGGACGGGGCGCTATGCGGAGGCAGAGGCCCTCTGCGGGGCCTTCGCGGCGCGCTACCCGGGGCGGGTGAGCTGCGGGCGGTTCGGGACGACGGCGGAGGGCCGGCCGATGGTCTTTTTGGCGGCTTCGGCCGACGGCGCGCTCGATCCCGCGTCGGCGCGCGCCGGCAGCCGCGTCGTCGTCATGGTCCAGGGCGGCATCCACCCTGGAGAGATCGAGGGCAAGGACGCGGGGTTCTGGCTCCTGCGCGAGCTCCTGGACGGGACGGTCCTGCCGGGCGTGCTGGAGCGCGTGACCCTCGTCTTCGTCCCGGTCTTCAACCCGGACGGCCACGAGCGCTTCGGCCCCAACAATCGCCCCAACCAGAACGGCCCCGAGGAGATGGGGTGGCGCGTGACGGCTCAGAACCTGAACTTGAATCGCGACTACGCCAAGGCGGACACTCCGGAGATGGCCGCGATGCTCGCTTTGCTGGCGGCGTGGGATCCCATCTTATACATGGACCTGCACACGACGGACGGATCGAAGTTCGAGCACGACGTGGCCGTTCTGGTCGCGCCGACCCAGGACGGGCCGGCGCGCCTGCGCGGCCCGGCGGCGGCCGCGCGCGACGCCGTTTTTAAGAAGCTCCAGGCTCAAGGACATCTCCCCATCATCGAGTTCTATCCCGCGCTCAACAGGAAGGACGACCCCGCGTCCGGCTTCTCCGTGGACGTCTCCCCGCCTCGGTTCAGCGATGGGTATTGGCCGCTGCGCAACCGCCTGGCGGTGCTGGTGGAGACCCATTCCTGGAAGGACTACGCCGCGCGGGTGCGCGCGACGCGGGACGTGGTCCTGGACTTCCTGGAGCTCGCGGCGCAAGACGGCGCGGGATGGATCCGGGGCGCCGAGGCTCAGGATGCGGAGGACCGCCGCGGGGGCCCCGCCGAGGTGGCGTTGGCGCTCGAGAGCACCGGGAAATCCCGGCCGATCGGCTTTCGGGGCTATGCCTACGTCCGGGAGCCGTCCACGGTTTCGGGCCAGCCCTGGATCCGCTACGACGACTCCGCGCCGCGGATCTGGAATATCCCTTTGTTCGACGAGTTGCGGCCGGCCGTCCGCGCGCGGCTTCCCAAGGGGGGCTACGTGGTGCCCGCCGCCTGGGCGGGGCTCGTGTCCGAAAAGCTCAAGCGGCACGGCTTTTCTTGCGACGTGATCGCGGAGGCCGTTTCCCTGCCGGTCGAGGTGTTCCGCGCGACCGAGACAAAATTCGCTGCGGGATCCGTGGAAGGCCGCCAGAGGCTCGACTTGAAAGGCTCCTGGACGTCGGAGACGCGTTCGTTGCCCGCCGGTTCCTTATATGTTCCCTCCGCGCAGAGGGGCGCGCGTTTGCTGGCGCATCTTCTCGATCCCCGGGGCCCGGATTCCTTGGCGGCATGGGGGTTTTTCAACATGGCCTTCGAGCAGAAGGAATACATGGAGGACTACGTCGTCGAGGCGGCGGCGCGCGAGATGCTGGCCAAGGACCCCGAGCTGAAGGAGACGTTCGAAGCCAAGCTCGCCGGCGACCCGGATTTTGCCAAGGATTCCAAGGCTCGGCTGGCCTTTTTCTATCGCCGCCACTCTTCCTGGGACGAGCGCAAGGACCTCTATCCGATCTACCGGACGGATCGGAAGCCCTAGCCGCAGGCCGCCACGAAGGCCCTGAAGAGCCGGCGCCTGTGCTCGCTGTCGGGGATGCGCTCGGGGTGCCACTGGACGAACAAAAAGAAGCGGCCCTTGGCGTCTTGAAGCTCGAGCGCCTCGATGGTGCCGTCCGGCGCCTTGGCGGCCACCCTCAGCCCGGGCGCCAAGCGCCGCGGGTCCGCGGCCTGGTGGTGCGAGGAGTTGACCGTGATCGAGCCCGCGCCGAAGATGCGCCGCAGGCGGGTGCCGGAGAGCACGGATACGGAGTGGGCCGAGTCCTTTTCCGCATGGACCGCCTTGTGCTCGGGCGCGTTGGGCAGGTGCTGGATGAGAGCCCCGCCTTTCGTGATGTTCATGAGCTGGAGGCCGGCGCATATCCCCATGGCCGGCTTTGAGGAATCCAAAACCAAGCGCATGAGGCTGCGGTCGCTCTCGGCGCGCCGGAGGGGCTGGACGACGACTTCGGGCCGGGCCGTCTGGCTGTAGAAGCTTGGCGGATAGTCCAGGCCGCCCGTGAACAGGATTCCATCGGCTCGGGCCAGGTATTCCTTCAGGACCCCGGGCGGAGAGGGCGGCACGAGCAGGGGAAGGCCTCCGGCCTCGACGACGGCCTCGATGTAGGGCATGTAGAGCGTGGCTTGCCGACGTATGCGGGCGCCCGGTTTTCCGGGATCGTAATCGCAATTGATCGCGATGAGGGGGCGGCGCCGCTTTTTTGCAGGGGAATTCGTCCGGTCCGTCATAATTTGTATTCTAACACGCCGCGATAGCCGGGTAAAGCGGATCCCATGAGCGAACCCCTCATCCCGTCGTTTCGCGCCGTGCCCCGGACCGGGGTCATCTACGTGATGACCGAGGCGGCCGCGGCCGGCTACTCCCCGGACGACCCCGGCTGGTCCAACCTCGGCCAGGGCATGCCGGAGGTGGGGCCTCTGCCGGGCGGCCCGCCGCGCCTGAAGTCCGTGCCGGTGCTGCCCGGGGACCTGGAGTACGCGCCCATCCCCGGCATCTGGGAGCTGCGCGAGGCCGTGGCCGGCCTCTACAACGCGCGCTACCGCCGCGGGCGGGGGAGCCGCTACGGCGCCGAGAACGTGGCCATCGCGGGCGGGGGGCGCGCGGCGCTCACGCGCGTAGCCGCGGCGCTGGGCCACGTCAACTTGGGCCATTTCCTGCCGGACTACACGGCCTACGAGGAGCTTCTCGACGTCTTCCGCTCCTTCGCCTCCATCCCCATCCTGCGCGAGCCGGAGCGCGGCTACGCCTTCCCGGCCGCGGAGTTCCGGCGCGAGGTCCTGGGCCGGGGGCTGGGCGCGGTGCTGGCTTCCAATCCCTGCAACCCCACCGGACAGGTGGTCTCCGGCGAGGAGCTCTCCGGCTGGACGGCCGCGGCGCGCGAGCTCGACTGCGCCCTGATCCTCGACGAGTTCTATTCCCACTACGTCTGGGACGGCGCCTGCCCCTTGAGCGCCGCCGCCTGCGTCGAGGACGTGGACCGCGATCCGGTGGTGATCCTGGACGGACTGACCAAGAACTGGCGCTATCCCGGCCTGCGCGTGAGCTGGATCCTGGCGCCCAAGCCGGTGATCCAGGCGGTGTCCTCGGCGGGCTCCTTTTTAGACGGCGGCGGCTCGCGCCCGCTCCAGCGCGCGGCCGTCGAGCTCGTGGACTTGAAGCGCGCCGAGGGCGAGGCCAAGGCCATCTCGGACGCCTTCCGCCCCAAGCGCGACTTGATGGTGGAGCGCCTGACGGCCATGGGCGTGCGCCTCGACGCCCCGCCGCAGGGCACCTTCTACTGCTGGGGCGACGTGGAGGGCCTGCCCAAGCCCCTCAACACCGGGATGGGCTTCTTTCGCAAGGGCCTGGAGGCCAAGGTCATCACCGTCCCCGGGGAGTTCTTCGACGTCAACCCCGGCAAGAGGCGCTCGGGCCGCGGCTCGCGCTTCCGCTCCTACGTGCGCTTCTCCTTCGGCCCCTCGGAGAAGTCCGTGCACGCCGGCCTCGACCGCCTGGAGCGCCTCGTCGCCTCCGTCAAGCGCTCCGGCGCCGCCAAATAGGGCTCGCCGCTTCCTATCGCGGCGGGCGCGGCTGCTCTCCGGACGGCGGCAAGAGGAGGTGCTTCCACGGCGCGATAAAGCGAACCAATCCGCCCTTCAGATAAGCCGTGCTGAGCCTGAATTCAGAGGGCGTAACCAGGGAGGCGTCGTCTTTGTGCACGGCGTCCCCGAGATCCACCAGGATGCCTTGGATTCGGTCATGCGAGAACTTGACGTAGACGCCGTACTCCTCGGCGATGTCATGCATCCAACGACTCCCGCGCGCCAGCCAGTCCTCCAGGGTCAATGCACGGCGCGGGTCGATCCATTCGGAAAGCAGCCAGGTCGCCGCTTGGGGGGCTTGCGGATCGAAGATTCCGGCGGCATGGGAGCGCATGCTGTCGCGAGCGCCCATCGCCTCGAAGAAGGTCAGCGCCCTGAATTCGTCCTGGGCGGAGCCTTGGCGGTAGATTTTGAGGGCGAACGAGCGGCCGCCGGCCTCGAGTCTGTAGACGTCTCCCTTGCTCCCGCTGTCGGCGTAGAAGACGCGCACGCCCGGCGCGACGCGGGACGCAGCTTCGGCGGCCGTCTGGGCGCTCTCCCTCAGGACGTTCCCGTCCGAGTTCGTTCGAATTCCCGCGCGCAGGACGGAGGCGATCGCGCGCACGGCCGCGTCGGTCGGCCGGGAGGGGCCTAAAGCGTCCGCCAGCTCCGCCGGAAGGCGGCCCAGAAGCGGGCCGCGCGTCTGCCGGTGGTTCTGGAGAAGCGCGTCGTATTCCCGATCGCGGATCCAACGGGTCCGCATCTGCGCGTCGAGATCGTCCGGGACGAGTTCTTCGGCGGAGGCGTCCGATGCCTCGGCGCTGGCGCGGAGGTCGTAGAAGGCGTCCGTGAGCGCGTGCAGAGCGGCTGCGTTCGCGGGGCCAGCATGGGGCCGGGCGACCAAGCTTGCCGCGTGGCCGGCGACGCTCTGCAGGCTCTCGACGATCCGCGCGGCTTTGAGATTGGCCGGGCCGGAGTTGCGATCGAGCGGCACGAACAGGGCGCGGCGCCCGCTGGGAAAGACGCCGACGGCCCTCATGTCGTGAACGACGACGGCCCGCCCGGCCGGAAGTTCCGCCGCGTGCTCTCGGAGCGCCGCGGCCACGAGCAGGGGCGCGTTGTCGGGCGCGTTTCTCAGAGCGTCAACGGCATTGAGCTCCAGCGCGTCCCCGGTCATGTCCAGGGCCAAGGTGGTCACGATCACCGGCGCCCTCATCGGCGCGTTTCCGAAGACGCCCGCAGCGCCCACGATCGAGGCCGCCGCGGCCATGGGCAGCGTCGCGGCCCAGGCTCCCACGACGACGTCGACGAACAGCTCGCGCGCCATAAAGATAGTATATGATCCAGATCAACTTTTGATAATGGTCTTTGGACCTAGCCTCGTCTGGGTCGAAAGGCCTATATGAACGCAGGCAACACGGCGGCCAGCGGTCGGGTTTTCGTCCCGGGCCGATTTTGTATCATGACGGCCATGGTCGAGTTCGACGACGTGCCGCCGCTGAGCTCCGCCGCGGACCGCGGATCTTCGGAGTACGCGGCCAACGTCGAGCACCATCGCGAGTTGTTGGCCGATCTCAAAGAGAAGCTGGCGAAGGCGCGGGCGGGGGGGAGCAAGAAGGCGGCGGACCTGCACCGCTTGCGGGGCAAGCTCACCGCGCGCGAGCGGGTGGAGCGGCTGGTGGACCCGGGAGCTCCGTTTTTGGAGCTTTCGCCCCTGGCCGCCTTGGGCCTCTACGACGACGAGGTCCCCGCGGCCGGACTGATCACGGCCCTGGGCGTGGTTTCGGGGCGGCTGTGCGTGATCGCCGCCAACGACGCCACGGTCAAGGGCGGCACCTACTACGCCGAGACGATCCGCAAGCACCTGCGCGCCCAGGAGATCGCCCTCGAGAACCGCCTGCCCTGCGTCTATCTGGTGGACTCGGGCGGGGTGTTCCTGCCCCGCCAGGCGGAGGTGTTCCCGGACAAGGAGCACTTCGGGCGCATCTTCTTCAATCAGGCCGTGATGTCGGCCAAGGGCATCCCCCAGATCTCGGTGGTGATGGGCATGTGCACGGCGGGCGGGGCCTACGTCCCGGCCATGTCCGACGAGTCCGTGATCGTGCGCGGCCAGGGCACGATCTACCTGGGGGGGCCGCCGCTGGTCAAGGCCGCCACCGGCGAGGAGTCCTCCGCCGAGGAGCTGGGCGGGGGCGACATGCACTCGCGCGTCTCGGGCGTGACCGACCACCTGGCCGACGACGACGCGCACGCCCTGCGCATCGCCCGCTCCATCGCCGCCAGCCTCAACCTTCCGCGCTTCGAGCTCGGAGAAGGAGAAGAGCCCCTCCATCCGGCCGAGGAACTCTACGGCGTCGTGCACCGCGACCTGCGCCGCCCCTGCGACCCGCGCGAGCTGATCGCGCGCCTCGTCGACGGCTCCCGCTTCCATGAGTTCAAGGCGCTCTACGGGACCACGCTGGTCTGTGGCTTCGCCAAAATCCGCGGCCGCGCCGTCGGCATTGTCGCCAACCGCGGCATCCTGCTGGCCGAGGCGTCGCTCAAGGGGGCGCACTTCATCGAGCTCTGCGACCAGCGCCGCGTCCCGCTCCTTTTTCTGCAGAACATCACCGGATTCATGGTCGGCCGGGAGGTCGAGCAGGCCGGCATCATCAAGCACGGCGCCAAGCTGGTCCAGGCGGTGTCCACGGCGCGCGTGCCCAAGGTGACGGTGATCGTGGGCTCCTCCAACGGCGCGGGCAACTACGCCATGTGCGGCCGCGCCTACGGCGCGCGCTTCCTCTTCACCTGGCCCAATGCGCGGGTTTCCGTGATGGGCGCCGAGCAGGCCGCCACCGTGATGACACTCATCAAGGGCGAGCAGCTCAAGCGCCAGGGCCGGTCGCTCTCCGAGGAGGACGCCGCGGCGATCTCGGCGCCCATCCGCGTCCAGTACGAGGCCGAGGGGCATCCCTATTTCGGCACCGCGCGTCTCTGGGACGACGGCATCATCGCGCCGGAGGACACCCGCGAGGTCGTGGCCCTGGCGCTGGCCGCGGCCGCCCACGCGCCGCTCGAGCCGCTCCACCGCCCCGTCTTCCGGATGTAGCGTGGCCGACACGTTCCTGCGCGTGGAGCCGGGGCCGCTGTCGCGCGTGATCTTGAACCGCCCCCAGGCGCGCAACGCGATGGGCGCCCCCGCCCTGGAGGAGCTCGCCGCGGCGTTTTCCGCCCTGGCCAAGGACCCCGCCCTGCGCGCCGTGCTGGTGACCGGCGAGGGCAAGGACTTCTGCGCCGGGGCCGACATCGAGTGGATGCGCGCCGGCGGGCGCATGACGCCGGCGGAGGGCAAAAAGGACGCGCGGCGCTTTTTCGACATGCTCAAGGCCGTGGACGAATGCCCGGTCCCGGTCATCGTCGCGGCCCAGGGCAGCGTCTTCGGCGGGGGGTTGGGCCTGCTCGCGGCCTGCGACGTCGCCCTGCTTGCCGACGACGCCAAGCTCTGCTTTTCCGAGACGAAGCTCGGCATCATGCCCGCCGTGATCTCCTGCTGGGTCCTGCCCAAGATCGGCTCCGCCAACGCGCGCCGCTGGTACCTGACGGCCGAGCTCTTCGGCGCGGCCCAGGCCGTCGCCATGGGCCTGGCGCACGAGGCCGTGCCGGCCGCGCAGCTTGCCTCCCGCGCCCAGGCCGTTGCCGCGTCCATCTTGAAGAACAGCCCTCAAGCCGTTCGGACCGCGAAAGCCGCGATCTCGCGCCTGGCCGCCCTGCCGCTCGACGCCCGCGCGGAGCTGGCCGTAGACACCCTGGTGCGCCTGCGCTCCTCGCCCGAAGGCCAGGAAGGCCTCTCGGCGTTCCTGGAGAAGCGCACCCCGTCCTGGGCGCCCAAGGCGTGAGCCGTCCCGCGCCGCGGCTCGTCGAGGTGGGGCCGCGCGACGGCCTCCAAAGCCTGCCCGGCGTCGTGCCGCTGGAGGCGAAAGTCGCCTTCGTGGACGCCCTCTCGCTCTCGGGCCTCTCGGAGATCGAGGCCGGCGCCTTCGTCAGCCCAAAGGCCGTGCCCCAGATGGCCGACTCGGAGAAGGTCTTCGCCCAAATCACGCGCAAGCCCGGCGTGATCTACTCGGCCTTGGTCCCCAACGAAAAAGGCCTGGAGCGCGCGCTCGCCGCCAAGATCGGCAAGGCCGCGGTCTTCACCGCCGCCTCGGAGCCCTTCAACCAAACACACATCCACGCGACCATCGCGGAGTCCATCGAGAGAGTCCGCCCGGTCGTCGCCAAAGTCAAGACCGTGGGCTTGCCCCTGCGCGCCTACATATCGACAGCTTTTTGGTGCCCCTTCGATGGTCAAATCGCCCCGAAAAAAGTCGTGGAGGTCGCGCGTCGCCTCCAGGGCCTGGGCATCAACGAATTATCCATCGGCGACACCATCGGCAAGGCGAGCCCCGACGAGGTTCGGCGCCTGCTCGATGAACTCCTAAAGTCCGTTCCCGTCGAGCAGATCTTCCTCCACTTCCACGACACCTACGGCAAAGCCGTCGCCAACGCCCTCGCGGCCTGGTCCGAGTTCGGCGTCTACGGCTTTGATGCCTCCACGGGCGGCGTGGGCGGCTGTCCCTACGCGCCGGGGGCGTCGGGCAACGTCGCCATGGAGGACCTGGTCTCCGCCTTCGAGTCCGCCGGCGGCCGCACCGGCGTGGACGCCGCCAAGCTCAAGGCCGCCGCCGCCCTCCTCGTCCCTCACGCCGGCCCGCGATTAGGTAAAATCTCCGCCTAATCCCTTTCCTGCGCCCGTGGTGAAATGGATATCACGACAGCCTCCGAAGCTGTAAGTATAGGTTCGATTCCTATCGGGCGCACCAGTTTTTCGTCCGATGCAGTTATTTAGGGACGTTGCGGCCACCGATTGTTGTATTGGTTACGATCATCCCGTTTGGCCGCCAGGGAAGTGACATCCGCGGATTCTCGATAGTTCCTGTCCACGGAGCTTGCTTCACCTGCCCTCCGGCCAGCGGTATTTGCAGCACTATGACGCCGTGTTGCAATAGAACCAATGCGCCGTAACGTCCTCGCTCGATATAGG
>JACQPJ010000039.1 GCA_016207605.1 Elusimicrobiota bacterium | reverse complement strand
GTTCTTCTTGATGTAGGCCCACAGCTTCTTGCCGACCTCGGTTCGGGGCAGGGGCTTGCTGCCGACGACCTTCGCCAGCTCGTCGCTGGGGGTGAGAGCCTTCATGAACGCCGCGTTCGCCTTCTTGGCCATAATGACGTGTTTCTCCTCTGATCGCCGGCGCTGACGTCGCCCGGCAAGGCCCCCATTCAACATGATTTCCCGTCGGAGGTCAAGGATTTAGGGACGCGGCGAACTCGGCGATTGCGGCGGCGAGCGCCCGAGGCGCGTCGAGGGGGACGTGGTGGTGAGCGCCGGGGATCTCGACGGCGCGGGCCCCCGGCAGGGCGGCGGCGACCCGGGCCAGCTCCTCGCGGTTCATGACCACGCTGAGCTCCCCGCGGGCGACGAGGGCGGGCACGCGGAGGGAAGGAAGGATCGGCCAGACCGGGGGAAAGGACGTGCCCAGGCAGCGCCAGTCGAACTTCCAGGTCCAGCCGGTCTCGCCGCGGCGCACGGCGGAGCGCCCCAGCTCCCGCAGGGCCGCGGCGCCCAGGAGCGTGCCCTCCGGCTCCAGCCGGAAGCGCCCGAGCAGGCGCTCCTCGCTCTCGTAGACCGGCTGGAGCCGCCCCCGGGCGCGCGCGAAGCGGCTGGAGCGGTCCTTGCGCAGCTCGGGGATGAAGTCCACGGCGGCCACGCCCCGCAGGCGCTCCGGGTGCGCGGCCGCGTAGGCCAGGACCAGCCGCCCGCCCAGCGAGTGCCCGCAGAGGATCATGCGCTCCCAGCCCAGCGCGCGGCGCGCGGATTCGATGTCGGCCACCCAGGCCTCGGGCGCGTAATGCCCGTCCTCGATCCAGGCGCTCTCGCCGTGCCCGCGCAGGTCCAGCGCCGCGGCCCGCAGGGCCCCGCCCCAGAGCGGCGCGGCCGGGTCCCACCAATGCGTGTTGGCGGCCATGCCGTGGACCAGCAGGATCGGGGCCCCGCCCCCTCCCCAGTCCCGCACGCGCACCGGCCCGGCCTGAAGTTCCATCATCGCGGCGGCCATCGTAGTAAATCCGCGGCGGCCTGTCCCGCGGGGCGGGTTCAGTTGAGGCTGGGAGGAGGCAGGCCGGGCGGAAGGACCAGCGCGTCCTGCGGGTGCGGTTGCGCCGAAACCGGGGGCGCTTGGCCGATCTCGAGCTCGCGCAGGAAATGGTTGAGCCTGTGCAGTCCCCGGATCCTGTTGTCGGCCTCGCCGTACCAATCAACCTTGAGTTCCAGCTCGTTTTCCAGGAGATCGGACAGCTTGCTGATTCTCCGCCGGTCTTTTTGCTCCAAGGTCCGAGTCAGGTTCCAAGCTCCGTCAGCGGTGGAATAAGCATAGACGTCCTCCAGCAGCCTGTTTTGCGCCCATCTCTTGACGGCCCGCGCATGCGAAGTGTCTTCAGCCTCTCGCGCCCACTCTTGGACAAGACGCCGCGCTAATTCCAGGAGGGTGTTGAGGCGGAACAGCTCAAGTTCCTGTTCCAGGGGGGGAATTGTCTCGCCGAGGCTTTCGGGCGCCTCGTGCTCGAGCGCGTGCAGCCTGAGCCCGGCGTCCTCGAAGAGGACGGCGGCCTCCGCCAGGGAGTCCGCGTCGCCGCGCCGGAACAGGACCAACGCCCGGGAGGCTTCCGCCCGAATCCGGATCAGTCCCGGGCGCGTCCAGGGCCCGTTTTTCAAGTTTATCGTGCTGCGGAGGTAGTAGCGCCCCTTCACGATTTCCACCAGGTCCTCGCCGGCTCTGTCCGCGGGCCGCGGCGCGGCGCGCTTCATCGACGTCAAATCCGGGACCCGCTCCGCCTCGGAGACGGGGCGGCTTCCGGCCAGGAACGCTTCGAGCGCGGCGAGCCCGGCGGAGACCTCGTCAGCGGAGGGGACGTGCCGGGCGGGCTCCAACCGGTATTTACGGACCAGTCGGAGGGTTTGATCCCTGAGCTCGGCATTCCAATTCACGTTCCAGTTGGGCTGCTGATATTGGATGCGGAGGAGCCCTTCGTGCAGCGCTTCCAGGCCGTTTTGACGCGCGTCGTCGCCAACCCCCCTGACGTTGCGCAGCTCCTGCCGGACGACGTCCCGGGCCAGTTCCACGAGCAGGTTGAAATAGGCCCCGTCGAATTTCCACAAGCCGGCTGGGGACGCGGCCGGACGGGCCTTGGCTAAATCAGCGGCGGCGCGCGCCAAAGGAGCGATCGGCGGCATGTCCTTGGCGCCGCTGATCGCGCGCATGGCCGCGCGGACTCGCCCGTCCAGAGGGTCTTGATCCGTCTCGGCGAGCCCGGCGTGGAGGTAGAGGCCGTCGGAGAGCTGGGCCAGGCGGCCGGAGTCGATCAGCTCGGCGATCGCGGCCATCGTCCAGTCGCGGCTTTGTCCCTCCCTGCGGCCTATGTCCAGGAGCTCATTGAGGTTGAGGATCTCGCCGCGGTCCAGGCCGCGGGCGTAGCGATTGACCGCTTCCCCGGCGGGGAGCGCCCCGGCCGGTACCGCCGTGAGCCCCGCCGGCGTCCAGTCGGGCTCTTTGGCCCAAGGCGCCAGCGTGAGGAACGTCTTGAGAAGCTGGAGGCTGCGCCCGCGCTTCTCGCTTCTCGGTTTTCTCTCCCCGACCGCGCGGAGCAGGGCGCGCGCGTCATCCCACGTCGGCGTCCGATTCAGCGCGGCGCCGTCCCAGTAGACGTCGGCCAGCAGCCCGACCAGGTATTCGGCCCTGCGGCGCGCCTTCGGCTTCCCCTGTTCGGAGAGAGCGGGGTTCTGCCTTGCGAACCCAAGGGCCAGCTTGAGCACGGCGTTGGCGCGCAGGGAGTGAAGCTCATCCTGCGCGGTCTGATCCGCGCCCTTGTTGCGGGCCTGGTTCAATGCTCGGTCGAACAGCGCGACGGCCGTCATCACGTCGTTGAGCCGGCCTTGGTTGAGCTTTCTCACCGCGGGAGCGACGGCATTGTTGGCCCGCGCCGCGTTTCCAGCGTAGACGTACCGATTCCCGGGAAGGAGCGCCAGTTCGCCGCGCGCGGCCAGTTCCCGGAGCGCCTGGCGGGCCTCTTCCTCGTTCCAGCCGCGGCTGCGGCCGGCGTCCAGGGCGGCCGGCAAGTCGAAGCTGCGGCCGCCCCCAAAGCGGTCCTTGAGGGCGGCGCGGGCCGCGTTCGGGCCCAGGGTCTGGCGGGCGGCCTGCGCCTGCTCCGGCGCGAGCAGGGCCCCTCCCTCGTGGCCCGGCCGCGCGAGCTCCCGCGCAGCCGGTTTTCGCGCCGGCGCCTTGGCGACGCTGCGCGCCAGGCTCTTGTGATACGCCGCGAGTTCCTTTCCGTCATCGTCATCCCCCCCGTCGCCCCCTTTCTCCCAGCGCCGAACCTCAAAGTCCGCCAAGTCGTCCATCTGCGCAGCAAGCAGATTCTTTATATTTTCGCCCCAAGGGCCGATCGGCAGCAGGGAGGCGAGCTGGAGACCGTGCGCGACGGAATCGGGCAGGACGCCGAAATGCTGCAGGAGCCAGGAGACGGCGGCGACCGCGAACACGGCGGCGGGGGCCCATGCCCGCGGGTTTTGGAGCGCGCGCCGAGTCCATCGCACGATGGGGGAGGCGGCGCGAACGGCGGTCGTCCGGCCGTCGGGCCTCGCCAGTTCCGCGGCGCGGGGGGCCGCGCCGCCGCCCGCGGCCGCCGCCGTCTCGGCGACCGTCGCCGGAGGCGCCTTTTCCGCCGCGCGCGCCGCGTCGAAGCTCCGGTCGGATTTCGTTTTGGCTCGCGCCGGGTTGCGCGTTGCCGTGCCGGAGATCGACGTCGCCTCCCGAGCGGCGCGCCCCAGGTCGCGCGCGGTCCGCCTTGCGGACGCCGGCCGCATGGCTTGGGTGAGAGGGATCGCGGAGGCCGCCGTTTCCAGCGCGGCCGGAGCGGCCCCGGGCGCGGCGAAGAGAATCTGGTACGCCGACGCGGGAAAGACCGGCAGGGCGCCGAGATCCAACGCGGCCGCGGGCGCGGCGAAAACTTCAGCGCCCAGGCTGACGGGCGCCATGGCCTCGACGGGAGCAGCCGCCTCGGACATCCTTTGCGCCCAGGCCGCCTGCGGCCCCGGCAGGGACGACAGAAACGCGACGAGGGTCAGGCGCGCGATCCGAAAATGGATGACAAGAGGGCGGCTCATTGCCTTCGAATCTGCGCTACGCGCTCCTCCAGATCCCTGCGGGCGTTCCGCAGGACTGTTTTCCAGCCTCGCGCCGCGCGCGTGAAGCGGGTTTGGTTCCATTCGTCCGCGGGGTCCGCGGGCCTGCGCAAGACTGATTCGAAATCGAATACGGTGAGCGCGGCGTCGGTCAAAGAGACCATCACGTTATGCTCCCGCAGGTCCACGATGGCAAAACCTCTGGATGCCAGCCACTCCATTCCTTTCCAGAAGTCGCTGGCCTCCAAATCCTGCAGGCGTTCATGGAGCATCCGTACCGCGTTGATCCCCGCTTCCGTTTTGCTCCGAGCGTCCCTGTCGTTTGTAAGCGACGACAGGGACTCTCCCTCCATCCACTCGCTTAGAATCGCCGGCGTCAAGCGGCCCTCGGCGTTTGTAAACATTAGGTCTGCAGGGGCAACTCGCTGGACTCGAAAGCCCGGCAATGCTTGAGCAATTCCGTCTTCGGTGTAGGCCTCATCGATCGCGCGCAGCATGGTCAGCTCATGGACAGCGAGCTTGTCATAAGTGGGGAACTTGGCGGCATACCGGCTGTCTCGCAGCTCCAACTGGAGCACGGGCTTATCGCGCGGGATGCCCGCGAGGACGTGCATTGACTCGAATCGCCCTGACCGGTTCACGACGCGGATGCTCCCCTGCGCATGAGGGTGTCGGGCAATCTGCCTGATCCGCTCTTCGGTTAATTCCCACAACGGAGCCGCCGCCGCGTCCTCGCCGGGAACGGGAGGACTATCCTCTGAGACCTCGCTTGTGTCAATCCCCATGCCTGCGATGCGATGGTCGGCGGCCGAATTGCGCGCGGAAGGACGGGAGAGCGAGGCTGTTTGACTTGCGGTGTCTTGAAGGGTCTGGCCGGCATTGCGGCCGGGGTGTGCATGCTCGCCGCGCAAGTCGCGGGCGCGCGGAAAGGTGTGCAGCGGAAGCCCGCGCGATTTGGCGCCCGGGGAAAATACCGGCTCTGCCAAGGACGCGCGGACGGAATGCGGCAAAACGGGCCCAACGGCCAAGGATATCGTTGCGTCGGCCGCGTCCCAAAGAGGGGCGGGCAGCTCCGGTATGGCATCGAGGCCGGGCATCGCCGCGGACGTCATCTCGACGTTTTCCGTAGCCGGGACTCTTTCCGTATGCTGCACGGCCCGGGCGGCTTGCGGTGTCGGCAGCGCTATAAGAAGCGCGGCTGCAATCAAACGCATGAGGCGGCGGGAGTGCATGAGATTAATCTATGACAAGCTGTCCTGGAGCCATT
This sequence comes from Elusimicrobiota bacterium, assembly GCA_016207605.1. Taxonomy (GTDB): domain Bacteria; phylum Elusimicrobiota; class Elusimicrobia; order UBA1565; family UBA9628; genus GWA2-66-18. Next base: position 15,317 of record JACQPJ010000039.1, on the reverse strand, counting down.
GGCGCAAATCGTTCAATTTGCGCTGCCAGATTCTTGCCGCGCGTTCAAAGCGGGTATGCCCCACGGAGTCTGTCGGATCGGAAGGCCTGCGGATCGCTGAGGCAAAATCGACGATCGTAATGACGCATTCGGGGAGGGAAACCAGCAGATTCCATTTTTTCATGTCCACAACGGCGAACCCCCTGGAAGACAGCCACTGCATTCCTTTCCAGAAGTCATTGTTTTCCAAGTCTTTTAGACTCATATAAAGCTGTCGCGTTTCCTCTTGACTTGTCAGCGGGTAAGACTGTCCCGTCCCAAATTGTCTTTGAATTTGTTCACCCACGAATTCGATGGCTCGCCTCCCATCCGCCCACCTGCTGAATATGACGGGGACCGCCGCGCCCTCGTCATTTTTAAATTGCATCTCGACCGGAGCGAAACGCTGAATTTGGAATCCTGGCAGTCGCTGTTCGACGCCGTCCTCAACATAAGCGGCATCAATGTCGCGCAGCATGTCCCGCTCCTTGAGCGCAGACGGCAAATGGGGGTTGAACTTTGCGGCATACAGGCCGCCGTCGATCCGGACCTTTAGGATGAGGCCGGCGCCCCTGGCCGCCTCTACAACCTGGAGAACGCGCATCGGCGCGGATTGGTTTCCACCGAGCCGCACGTAGCGGCTCCGATCGGCGTTGTCGGCGAGAAGTAAATCGACGGTCGGCAGATCGTCTTCCTGGGGCCGATCCGAGGCAGCGTCGATCCGATCGAAACCTCTATCGGAAGCGAATTTCCCGCCCGCGGAACTTCCCGACTTTTCCTCCAAGCGCGCGGCTGCCCCGCTTGCGATGTCCTGCAAGTCTCCCCTGGCATCGCGTGAGGCGGCGGAGTGCCTCATCTCAGCCGATTGGCGCTCGGGCACGAAGGCGAGGCGCTTCGCGCGCGACAGGATTTCTGGCCCCACGCTCGGAGCTGCAGGCCCGGCGGCCAGGGCGGCCGGCCTCAGCGCGGCCGGAGCGAGGGCCGGTCCGACGCCCATGAGGGAGACGGCGGCGGGGGTGATTGAAAGGGGGGCGGACAGGTCCGGCACGGCCTCGAGGCCGGAGACGGCCATCGGGGCCGGCTCCGCGCTGACCGTTTCGGGGGCGGCGTCCGCGGCCCTGTATTCCAGGGCCAGGGCGGCTTGCGGCCCGGGCAGGGACAGGGCGAACGCGGCGAGGAACAGGCGCGCGCGGATGGCGCGCAACGTCGACGGGCGTGGTCGCGGCATTGACCTTGTATTTTAAGATTTGAGGCCTAGGAGCGGCCAGGGTCCTTTGGCCCAGCGTCGGGGCCAAAAGGCCTATTTTTTATCTAGGTCTTTTGGCGCGTCGGGCCAGACCGCGTGCTTGAAGCGGCGGTGGACCCAGAGCCACTGGGCGGGTTCGGCGCGGATCCAGCGCTCGACGAGGCCGGCCAGGCGCTGGTTGTCGGCGGCGTCGTCCTCGGTCAGGGGGAATTCGGGCTCGAAGACGATGCGCACGGTCCCGTCGGGGTCGCGGACCTGGCTTACGGGGACGATGGCCGCGTCCGTACGGCGGGCCAGCGGGGCGATGGCCGTCAGGGTGTCCACGGACGCGCCCAAGAAGCGCAGGGGAGCGCCCATGGGAGGAGGCATGTATTGGTCCATGACGAAGCCGATGGACTCTCCGCGGCGCAGGGCCTTGAGCACGGCCGGCATCGTGCGCGGCTGGTAGGCGCAGGCGACGCCCGTCGACCGCCGCGTCTTCTCCATCCAGCGGTGCAGCCAATCGGGCTTGAGCCGCCGCGTGACGATGGTCGCGGGGACGCCGGCCATGGCGCCCGCCGCGGCCATGAGCTCCCAGTCGGCCAGGTGCGCCGAGCAGATCAGCGTGCCGCGGCCCTTGGCGTGGGCGCGCCGCCAGTTGTCGAAGCCCTCGACGCGCGCCGCGCGGCGCGCGTAGGCGCGCCAGTGGCCGGGGAGGGGCGCGAACATGTGCGCCAGCTCCAGGACGAGGACGCCGTAGTGCTCGTAGTTGGCGCGCAGGAGCTTGCCGCGCTGCGCGTCGCTCAAATCGGGCAGGCAGCGGCGCATGTTCTCCTCGGCGATGCGCCGGCGCTTGGGATCCAGCTTGAGAGCCAAGCGCCCCAGCGCGCGGCCCAGCTTAAGCTCCCCGGCTCGCGGCAGGGGCGCGACGAGCAAGCCCAAGCCGTGAAGCGGAACGCGCAAGAGAAGGGCTAAGAGGGGATTCATCTAGGCCGCGATCCTGCGGACGCGGCACAGATGCGCTGAGGAAAGGCTCATAGCATCTAGCCGACAAGCCGCGCCAGGCCGAAGGCGGCGGCGGCGGCCAGGGCGCCGATCGAGGCGGTCTGGCCGGCCGAGCGCCAAGGCTTGCCGGAGGTCAGCTTGCCCTTGGCCCAGCCGAAGACGAGCAGTGCGGTCAAGGTCGCGGCCGCCGACCAGGACAGCGCGCGCCGCACGTCGGGGATGACGATGTAGGGAAAAAGCGGGATGAGCCCGCCGGCGACATAAGCCCCGCCCACGGCCAGGGCCGAGCGCCGGGCGCGGCCGGACGCGGGCTTCTCCAAGCCCAGCTCGAAGCGCATCATGAAGTCCACCCAGGCCTCGGGGTCCTTCTCGAACGCCTGCAGGACCGGCGCGATCTGCGCGTCCCCCAGGCCGTAGCGGTGGAAGACGGCCGCGACCTCCGCGCGCTCGGCGTGGGGCTTCTCGACGACCTCGGCGTGCTCGCGCGCCTGCTCGGCGGCGTAGTGCTCGGCCTCGCTGCGCGCGGCCAGGTAGCCGCCCAGGCCCATGGCCACGGAGCCCGCCGCGATCTCGGCCAGGCCCGCCGTGACGATGAGGCGCGAGGCCGCGGCCGCGCCGGTGAGCCCCGCGGCCAGCGCGAAGGGCACGGTCAGCCCGTCGGCCATCCCCAGCACGAGGTCGCGCACGGTCTCCCCGGCGGTGAAGTGCGTCTCGACGTGATGCGCCTCGCTCACTCCGGGGATTATAGCGAAAGCGCCTTAGCGAGCGCGCCGCATCCAGCGGTCGAACCAGCCCGTGAGCCCGCCGCGGTGGAGCATGCAGTCGCGCTGGGGCTCGGTGCCGGCCAGGAAGAGCTCCGCGCGCTTGAGCGGGCAGCCGGAGCGCACCCGCATCCCGGACTCGGCGCAGACGCGGACCTCGGCCAGGCCGTCAGGGCGGGGGAAGGGCTCGGGCGGCCGGTCGGCCGCGGCCTCGGTCATGAAGGCGGCCCAGAGGGGCAGGGCGCTTGCGGCGCCGCTGAGCTTGAGCGCGCGGTTGCGGTCGTCGCCGACCCAGACGCCGGCGAGCAGGGCGCTGGTGTAGCCCACGAACCAGGCGTCGCGGCCGTCGTTGGTCGTGCCGGTCTTGCCCGCAGCCGGGCCCTCCCAGCCGAGCCGGGAGAGGCCTTGCGCCGTGCCCTCCCGGACGACGTCGGACAGCATCGAGGTCATGAGGTAGGCTTGGGCTGGGTCGAGGACGGGGACGGCGTCGGGGAGGGGGGCCTCGAGCACCGCGCCCTCGGCGTCGAGCACCGCGGTCACCAGGCGCGGGGCCGCGCGCCGCCCCAAGGCCGCGAAGGGCCCGTAGGCCGCGGTCAGCTCCAGGAGCCCCACCTCCGAGGCGCCCAGGGCCAGGCCGAGGTCGTCGCGCAGGGGACTGGAGACGCCGCAGGCGCGCGCCGTCTCCCGAATCCGGGGCAGGCCCACGCGCTGGGCCAGGTCGAGGGTGGCCGCGTTGAGCGAGAGGGCCAGGGCCCGGCGCATGGTGGCCGTGGAGTGGTAGACCCCGTTGTAGTTGGACGGCGACCAGCTCCGGCCGTCGCCGGGGTAGAGGCGCGGCCGGTCGCTGAGCAAGGTCGCGGGGGTCAGGCCGGCCTTGAGCGCGGCCGCGTACACGAAGGGCTTGAAGGCGGAGCCGGGCTGGCGCAAGGCCTGGGTGGCGCGGTTGAACTGGCTCTGGGCGTAGTCGCGCCCGCCGGCAAGGGCCAGGACGCTGCCGTCCAGCGGGTCCACGGCGACCAGCGCGGCCTGCTGGCGCGCGCCGCGCAGGGTCCTCTGGGCCAGGCCTTGGAGGAGCGGGTCCATCGCGGTGTGGATGGAGAGGCCGTTGCGGTAGAGGACGTCGCCGCCGTAGCGCGGCAGGAGTTGGCGCACGACCTCGGCGACGTAGTAGGCGCCGTCGCGGCGGTCCTCCTCCGCGGGGACGCGCGCGAAGACCACGGGCTGGGCCAGCGCCGCCTCCAGCGCGTCCGGGCCGATGAGGCCGTCCTGGCGCATGCGGCGCAGGACCGCATTGCGCCTCAAGCGGCAAGCCGCGGGGTCGCGGTAGAGCCCGGGGCCGCGGATCATGCCCGCCAGCGCCGCGGACTCGGCCAGCGTGAGGTCCAGGGGGTCCTTGGCGAAGTAGTGGCGCGCGGCCGCGCGCATGCCCATGACGCTGGCCGAGCCGTCTTGCCCCATGTAGATGTGGTTGAGATAGAGGGTGAGGATGCGGCTTTTGTCCAGGCGCAGCTCCAGGTAGACGGCCAGGCCGGCCTCCGCCAGCTTGCGCGTCAGGGTGCGGCGCGGGGAGAGGAACAGGTTCTTGGTGAGCTGCTGGGTGATGGTGCTGGCGCCCTGCAGGTCGCGCCGGCGCGCGTCGGCCCAAGCCGCGCGCAGGATGGCGCGCGGGTCCACCCCCCGGTGGGTCCAGAAGCGCTTGTCCTCGGCCGCGACCACGGCGTCGCGCAGGGAGCGCGGGACGCGGTCCCACTCCAAGGGCTCCCGGCGCACCTTCCGCGCCCCGGAGAGCTCGGTCACGAGCTCCGGCTCCAGGCGCACCTCCGCGGCCGGGCCGCCCAACCCGTCGCTCAAGCGCCAGGCGCCGTCGTCGCCGCGGCGCAGGACGTAGAGCCCCTCGGCCTGCGCCGCGAAGGGCAGGCGGAAGCCGCGCAGGGTCACGGAGAGCTCGGGCGGACTCCAGCGGTACTCTCCTTTGCGCGGCCCTTCATCCACGCGCCGGTAGCCCAGGCGGTCGAGGCGCTCGATCAAGCGCTCCGGCGCGGTTGGCGCGCCGTCGCGCAGGAGATGCGGCGCCGACCAGACGCGGGTGGAGAAGCTCTCGCCCAGCCCGCCCAGGGCCAGGGCCGCGAGCTTGCGCTCCGCCTGCGCCGCAAGCCATGCGGCGGCGGCGCCCGCAGCCAGCGCGGCGCACGCCGCGGCCCAGAGCCCCAGCCGCCCCCAGCCCGCGTTGCGGCGGCGGCGCATCTAGAAGCTCATGCCCAGCGAGACGTGGTGCGCCCCGCCGAGCTCGCCGCGCCGGGCCAGGGCGTAGTCCAGGCTCCAGCGGCCCTCGCGCAGGCCCAGCCCGAAGGAGGCGTCCGACGAGTCGCGGTTGAAGGTCCAGCCCAGGCGCACGGCGGCGGAGCTCGCCGGCCCGAAGTCGAGGGAGAACTCGGCGCCGGCGGCCGCATGGGGGCGTTCGTCGCGCACCTTGACGGCGTCGGCGGTCAGCATCAGGCGCGCGGCGGAATAATAGGACAGGCGCGGGTTGTCCGGGGAGCCGGCCAGGGTCCACGCGGCGCCCCCCCGCGCCGTCAGCGGCAGGGGGTCGCCTTCGACCTCGAATTTCGCGTCCGGGCCCAGGTTCTGGACCGCGGCGCCCAGGCTCAGGCCGGCGGCGGGCGCCGTCCACTGCAGGCCCGCGTCGGCCGCCCAGCCGGCGGCGACGGCCCGCTCGGCCAGCTCGAAGCGGTAGGCCTTGGCCAGGGCTCCCGCCGACAGCCCCCAGTCCAGCGGCAGGGCCCAGCCCGCCAGGATCACGCCGTCGCGCTCGGCGGCGACGGTCTGCGCGCCGCCGCCCGCGAAGTTGAGCGCGACGCTGCCGGCGTCGTAGTAGGCCGCGCCCGCCAGCAGCGCGCCCCGGCGCGTCGGCGCCGCCCACCCCACGAAGCCGAAGGAGTCGTCAGCGGCGCCGCTGGTGAAGGCGGTCGTCAGGCCCGGGCGCGCCGCGCGCGCCGCGCCCGCGGGATTGGAGCCGAGGGTCTCGGCGCCGCCGGCGACGGCCGCGCAGGCCTCGCCCAGGGCGACGGCGCGCGCGGAGACGGGCTGGCGCAAGGTGGCCGCACCCGCGGCCGCGGCGGCCCGGGCGGCGACCGGCGCCAGCAGAAGGACCGGCAGCAGGAGAGCGCGCGTCATGTCGGCTCGGTCACCGGATGACGACGACCTTGCCCTTGACGTCGAGCCGGGGCGCGACGACGCGCACGAGGTAGACCCCGCTGGCGACCGTCCCACCGGCGGCGTCGCGGCCGTCCCAGGACAGGCCGATCGTCCCCTGCGCCTGCTCCGCGTCGAGCAGAGTGCGCACCAGCCGGCCGTCGCGCGCGTAGATGCGGACCCGCACGTGCCCGGGGTTGTAGATCGTGACGGAGATCAGCGTCGGGATCCCCTCGCGCGGGCGCAGGAGGTTGTTGGTCAGCGTGAGGTCCCCGCCGGGAAAGTCCACCAGGAGGGCGTTCGACAGCGTCGTCGCGCGGCCGTCGGCGTTGGTCACGGTCAGATCCCAAAGTCCGGTGGGGATTGCGAACACGCTGAAGGACGCGGTTATGGTCTGGTCATCGGTCCGGGTCACCCCGGAGCCCGCCAGGGTCTGGCCCGCCTGCGCGATCTGGACCGTCGGGGCCGGCGTGGAGAAGGTCTCCCCGGAGATCGTCAGCGTCGCGGCGGCGGCGGTGCGCAGGACCGACGCGGGGCTGACCGACGCGGGGGCGGGAGCGCCGGTCAGTGCGCCGTGCACGTTGGCGGTGGAGACGACGTTGGGGCCGGCGAAGTCGTAGTAGAGGCGCCAGCGGTAGGAGTCGGTGGAGCGCGCCGGGACCGGGAAGGCCAGCGTCCCCGCGGCCGCGCTCGTCGAGACGCGGGCGCCGCTCTCGGCCGAGAAGGACGCGCCGCCGGAGTTCGTGGAGCGCGCGCTGGCGATCACGGTCGCGCTGGTCGAGCCCGAGACCGGCTCGGTGAAGAACAGCCGCACGGTCCCGTCGGTCAGCTTGGCCGCGCCGACCTCGTAGGCGAGCGTGGAGACGGCGACGCTGCCGGCGCTCCACGTGAGCCCCTCGTTCGTGGACAGGGAGGTGAAGATCTGCCGGTCGGCCAAGTTGTTGCCGCCGTTGGCGTCGGCGACGTAGTAGAGGCGCCAGTCGCCGCTCGTCAGCTTCACCAGCCGGGGCGAGCCCAGGAAGGTCGTCGCGCCCTCCACGCGCACGCCCGTCTCGTTGGCCCAGGCCAGGCCGTCGGCCGAGGTGGCGCTGTGGATGCGGAAGGCCCCGGTCGTGGAGACGATGGAGTAGAGCATGCGAAAGCCGCCGGCGCTCAGCGCGAGCAGGGAGCAGGCGGTGATCGAGCTGGCCAACACCGAGGGGAGCGTCGCGGTGGACAGGCGCGCGCCGCCCTCCTCGGTCCAGGAGATCCCGTCGGCGGAGAGGGCCGAGCCGACCGCGACGCCCGAGCTGGACCGGATGAAATACATGCGCAGGGCCGGGTAATCGCCCGCGAAGGCCTGCGGGGCGGCCGAGGAGAAGACGACGGGGTTCTCCTTGTCGAAGGACGGGACCGCGCCGGCCCGCCCGGCGACGAGGAGCAGGGCCGCGGCCAGGACGCCGGCCGCGCGCAGGAAGGCCTGCTTGGCCGCGCGCCGCAGGGCCTTGATGCGCGCCTCGCGCGTGAGCGCGGCCGAGCGCGTCAGGCCGTCCTCGCGCCAGGCCAGGCTCACCGGGCGCCGCGTCCGCGTGTAGGCCGCGCCGCGTCCCGCGTTGTGCGCCGCCAGCCGCGCCTCCACGTCCTTGGCCACGCCCGTATAGAGGCTGTCGTCGGCGCAGCGCGCGATGTACACGGACCAGCCGTCCGTCTTCATTGCGCTATCTTACCAGAAAACCTTAAAGCGTCCCGACGACCACCTCGACCCAGCCGCTGTTGTCTTCCTTGAAGAAGCGGTTGGCGCCCGTCCGGAGCCGCTCCATCTCGTTCATCCGGTAATGCCGGTCCAGCGAGCCGCCCAGCGACGACAGCAGGCCCCGCAGTTCGTCCGCCGCGTATTTGACCATTCCCGACCGGAAGCAGATTTTTTCGATGCTGCGATAGACCGCGCGGGCCTTGGGGCGAACCCAGTCGGCGAGCGTCTCGAACGGCGGGCCGAACTCGATGACCGCGCGGTTGCGGCGGCGGCCCGAGGCGAAGCTCGCCAGGCAGGTCCGGAGCTTCTCCGGCGGGAGGTAATGCGTGATCCCCTCCAGGACGACGACGGTCTTGGCCGTTGGATCGAAGCCTAGGCCCCTCAAGCGATCGATCAGGCGCGGGGAGCAGACGTCCTCTTCGAGGAACGCGACCCGGCCGCGCGACTCCGGCGCGAGAAGCTCGTAGAGCCTTCTCTTGTCGTCGAAGGGGGAGACGTCCACCTCGAAGATCTTTTTGACGCCGGCGCCGCGGCTCCCCAGGATTTCCAGGGAAACCGGCGACTTCCCGGCCGCCAGGATCGCGACTTGGACGGGAGAGGACGCGTCCGCGGCGGCCTCCAAGAGTTCGCGGCGGACCGTGAACTTGCGGCTGCACATGAGCTCCCGTGACAGCTCGTAGACCCCCTCGCGCTTGGCGTCTTCGATCAGTTCCCGCGCGGAAGAGAGGTCGAGCCGCTCGACATAGCGCCGAGTCAGGTCGTCGGCGGCGAAGAGATCGGCGGCGAGGTCGATGACGAAGGCCGCCGTCGGCTCCAGCTTGACCTTATCCACGGTCGAAGACGGCCGAGGCGAAGGAGACGAGCCCGCCCGCGGGGTCGGGGGCCTGGCCGTAGGCCAGGAGGCGCCCGGGGGGCGCCGCGCCGTCAAGGTCCTTGAGCAGGCGCAGGCCCGTGTAGAGAGCGGAGAGGCCGCAGACCTTGCGCCAGTGCTCGTCGGCGATGGTCGCGCGGTAGAAGGCGTCGGGGTCGCGGGCCATGGCCGCGACGAGCGATTGGCGGTCCTCGTCCTCGATCTTTTTTTCCAGCTCCGGGGTGAGCTCGAGGTCGTCGCCGAAGCGCGGCCCCACGTGCGCCAGGTCCACGCCCGCCAGCACCAGCACGCGGCGTCCCCGCTCGGCCTGCTCGCGCAGGACGGCGCCGAAATCCTTGAGCGCCTTGTCGATGGTCGGCGCGGAGGAGGGGAGATTCTCCCCGGCGAAGCGCTCGAAGCTCGACACCAGGATGGGGACCCACTTGGGCGCCTTCTCGCGCCAGAGGTGCTTGAGCCAGACGGCCTGGAACTCGAGCGAGTGCTCGCCCTTGTGAACCCACTCGTCGGCGCGGGAATCGTACCAGAGCCTGGCTGCGAGCGCACCATAGAGCTCCGCGTCGATCTCCATCGGGCCCAAGGGCGTCTCGTAGGTCTTGGGCGTGAAGGTCCAGGGCGCGTCGGGCGAGACGTGCGCCACGCCCAGGGCCACAATCACGTCGGGCGCCTCGCGTTCCGAGAGAGCCTGATAGGCCCAGGCGTAGGCGGGGCCGCCGCGGCCGAAGTCTATGTGCGGCGCGACGAGGCCCAGCGGGGCCGGCCGCGTCGGCGCGTCGGCCTTGGCCTTGCCGGGGCCTTTATCCGCGGAAAAGAAACGTCCCAACGTTCCCGCGAGCTCCAACGGTTCGGCCGGGTATGAAACTCCCGCGAAGGCCGAAGGACGGCGCGGCGACGCGCGGAAGGCCTCCAGGACTTGGCGTCGGCGCTGCGCGACGGCAAGCGTCTCCAGGTAGCCCGCGTCGTCCAATGCGCGGACCAGATCGAGCACGACCGCGTCCTCGAGGACCGCTCCCGTGCTTTTGAGAAAGAGCCCGCGCACCTCCGCGGCCGTGCGCTTGCCGTCCAGGAGCGAGGCCAACAGCATCCCGCCGCCGGAGAGCGCCAGCGGCTTGTCCGAGAGCTCCTCCAAGTCGCGCAGGACGTAGACGGGCTGGCCGTCCTCCTCCGTCGGCACCGCCTCCAGCCGCGTCCTCAGCGGCGGCAGCGGGACGTCGGGTCCGAGCAGGTTCAGCGGAGGCTTCCGGGCCGGTTGAAGCGGTGCATTTCCGCATTGAACCGCTTTTCGACGTCTTTCAAGTAGGGGAAAGAATCCTTGAGAGCCTGCGAGATAGGGCCCGCTTTCATGTAGCGATTCCAATCGCTCCGGATTCCCATGACTTTCGCCTGCAGGTGCAGCGGGGGGAGCGAGACTCCCATGGTCTGGACGCCCCGGCGAATCGCCGTATTGGTGTCGTTGAGCTGCTTGAGCTTCCAGACCAATTCCGCCGGGATGTATTGGCCTTCATAGATGATCACGGCGGTCGGGGGGAACCGATTGCCGAGGTTGATGTTCTGCGTCTCCTCCCGCAGGTAGCGCCCGACGACCGGGTTGGGAGCGTCCAAGGCCAGCAGGCGCCGCGACCCCTTCTCGCCGAACTCCTCGGGGTGGGCTTTGGCGTATTCCTCCAGGGCGTCGGCCAAGGCGAGAAGCTCCTTCTCGTGGCCCAGGCCGTAGCGGCGGTCGACCTCGAACGCCTGGCGCTCATAATTGATCTTTCGCTTGGTTTCCTCCAAGACCTTGCGGCGGGCCAGACCGTTCACGACGGCACCACTCACCGAGGCGAGGTCCTGCACGGGCCCGGCGTGATATTGCCGCTCGTGGGTCACCTCGTGCGCGAAGAACTGCCGACCGAAGGTGCGGACTCCAGCGGCCGCAAGCGCGTTGTTTCGGCCGAGTTCGGTGCCCAGGTCCATGGTCTGGATGAACTTCTCCGTGATATTGGCCTTGATCGTGCCCCGACGGCGAACTCCTTTTGCGTCGACATATTTCTCGGGGTAGAAATGCGTGTCCGGGTATTCGTACTCGGGGTCGTCCTCGGGCCCCCACCCCATGTAGCGCTTCGTGAGTTTCTTGTTGTTATGGTTCACGACGAATACGCTGCGCCGCGCGACCTCCTGAAGGTTCGGCGGCAGGAGCGGATACACGTCCGCGAGCGCGTCCTGGACGAGCTGCAGCTCGCGCTCGGGCGCGATGCGGTCGATGTCCGATCCGTGCCGGCCGTGCAGTTCACATTTGACCTTGAAGCGGGGGGTCCCGGACGTCGCCGCGGCGGGAGCGGCGAGAAGGACGGCGAGGGAGGCGGCGCGGAGTGGTTTCATCGTACACTAGACCTCGGGGTTGGTTTCGAGGACGCCGGGAGGCGTCCCTTCGCAGGAGGGCGAATTATAGCTTATTCGGAGTTCCAGGATCGCCGCGACGGCGGGCGGGCGCTGGCCGAGGCGCTGGGCAGCTATAGGGGCCGCCCGGACGCCGTCGTCCTGGCCGTCCCCCGCGGGGGGGCGGTCGTCGGCGCCGTGCTGGCCGAGGCGCTGGGCCTGCCGCTCGACGTCGTCCTGGTCAAGAAGCTCGGCCATCCCGCCGGCCCGGAGCGCGCCATCGGCGTCGTCGGCCTGACGGGCGAGCTCATCGACGAGGCGGTCGTGGAGAGGGAGGGCATCGCGCGCGCCTACGTCGCGTCCCAGGTCGCCGGAATCCGGGCGCGGCTGAGGCGCCGCGGCCGGCTCTACCGCGGCCGCCGGCCGCCGCTCGATCTGCGCGGCCGGACCGTCCTCCTCTGCGACGACGGCATCGCCACCGGCCACACCATGGCCGCGGCGGTCCGCCTGGCGCGCGGCGCGGGAGCCCGTAGGGTCGTGGCGGCCGCGCCGGTGGGCTCGCGGGAGGGCGTCGCGGCCCTGCGCGCGCTGGCTGACGAGACGGTCTGTCTCCTGGAGCCGGAGGATTTCTTCGCCGTGGGCCGGTTCTATCGGGATTTCGCGTCGGTGGAGGACGCCGAGGTCGTCCGAATCCTCAAGGGGATGTAAATCGGAGGTGCGAGCGGGATTCGAACCCGCGAATAACGGTTTTGCAGACCGTCCCCTTGGACCGCTTGGGTATCGCACCGACGGGGCATCCTAGCATTTTCCCCGAAAAAGATTTATGATCACCGGTCATGACCGAGCAGTTCGGGGAGCGCGCGTTCAGCACTTTTCAGGCCGCCCGGCTTTGCGGGGTCTTCCACACCACGGTCATCAACTGGGTCAACAAGGGCAAGCTCAAGGCGCGCTTGACTCCCGGCGGGCACCGGCGCATCCCGCTCTCGGCGCTGGTGCCCTTCATGAAGGAGCACGAGATGCCGATCCCGTCCGACATCGAGGACGAGCGCCGGCATCTTCTGGTCCTCGACGACGAGCCCATGTTGGCGCGCCTCATCGAGAGCGGGGTCGCCGGACGCAAGGACCGCTGCGCGGTGCGCGTCGCCGACAACCCGGTCGAGGCGCTGGTCCTCATCGGCCAGCGCGTGCCCGACCTGCTGATCATGGACCTCATGATGCCGGTCATGGACGGCTTCCAGGTCTGCCGCATCCTCAAGTCCAGCCCGGCGACCCGGGACATGCGGATCGTGGCCATGTCCGGCCGCAAGCTGCCCGCGGCCCAGCAGGACTTCCTCGACAAAAACGTCGACGAGTTCCTGGCCAAGCCGTTCACCATGACCGCTTTAAACGCGACTCTGGACCGCCTGCTATGAGCCATCCTCCCCAGGCCCCCGCGTCCGAGGCTCCCGACTTGCGCGAGAAAGGCGGGCCCGTGGACGGCGTCCCTCAGGCCCTGGACCGGCGCCTGTTCCTGCAGCTCACCGCCTTCACGGGCGCGCGGGACTCCCAGGCGCTGGCCGAGGCGCTGGCCGCCTCCGGCCTGGAGTGCGTGCTCTACGAGGAGGCCAATGACCCGGCCGGCGTCGCCGTGCTCGCCATGGGAGAGGACCCGGGGCCGCTTTTGGCGCGCCTGCGCGCGGTTCTCGCGGCGGCGCCTTTCGCGGGGCTGACGCTCAAGCCGGAGTTCTCCCTGCTGGGGCGGACCTACGCGCTCGGCTACGAGCCGCGCCTGGAGGACTGGCTGTTGCGGCGCCCCCGCCGCGTGACGCGCGACCCGGACCGGCCTTGGGCCATCTGGTACCCCCTGCGGCGCACCGGCGCCTTCGCCGCCCTGCCGCGCCCCGAACAGCAGCAGATCCTCAAGGAGCACGGCGGCATCGGCCGCCGGTTCGGCGACGCGGACCTGGCCCTGGACGTGCGCCTGGCCTGCCACGGCCTCGACAAGAACGACAACGACTTCGTCATCGGGCTCATCGGCAGGGAGCTCCATCCCCTCTCGGCGCTGGTCGAGGCCATGCGCCCGACCGTGCAGACCTCCCGGTACCTGGCCGGCCTGGGGCCCTTCTTCGTGGGCCGCGCGGTCTGGCAGGCGCCTCTGGGAGCGTAAGGGCCCTAACCATGGCGCACCGCAAGTTCCGCGTCGCGATGTCGGAGCGCTGCTATCGCTTCAAGCCCGATGCCCTGCCCTCCCACGCTCCGCACAAGCCGGGCGTCTACGAGTTCGTGACCTTCGACGCCGACCGCAGCGCCCGGGTGCTCTACGTCGGCGTCGCGCTGGAACGCTCCGTCTATCAAAGCCTCGACGATCACTGGAACGGCCGCGCCCAGCCCGGCCGCGCGGAGCTCTTCGCCGTTTCGCCCGACGTCTACTTCGACTACGTGGCCGCGGCCGACGTCGCCGACGCCGCCGAGCTCAAGGACATCGCGGGGGCTCTGATCGCCAAGCACAAGCCGCGCTTCAACGCGGGACCCGTCCCTTCGTCCGGCCTGCACGCATCGGTCGAGCTCGAAGACGCCTAGATGCTATGAGCCCTTCCTCGGCGCATCTGTGCCGAGCCCGAAGGATCGCGGCCTGACGATGCCGCTGTCTTCCTTCCCCGCGCTCAACGCCTCCCTCAACGCGGCCGCGGCCGTCCTTTTGCTGGCGGGGTGGATTCTGATCCGCGCCGGCCGCCCCCGGGCGCACCGCGCGGTCATGCTGGCGGCCTTTGCCTGCTCGACGCTGTTTTTGGCGAGCTACCTCTATTACCACGCGCACGTGGGAGTCACGCGCTTTCCGGGAGTCGGGCCGATCCGCGCCGCGTATTTTGCGCTGCTCGCCAGTCATACGGTGCTGGCGATCACCGTCCCGCCCCTGGCTTTGAGGACCTTGTTCCTGGCCTGGCGCGGACGCTTCGAGGAGCACCGCCGGTGGGCCCGCCGGACTTTCCCGGTCTGGCTTTACGTCTCGATCACGGGCGTGGGCGTGTACTGGATGCTCTACCGGATTTAGTCCGCCGCCGGCCCCGCGGGTGCGGGCGGGGCCGAGACCGCCAGGCCCAGGAAGAGCAGGGTCGTGGCCGCGGTCATCCATGCGGTCACGAAGAAGCTCATGCCGTCGACGAGCACGTCCAAGACGTAGGACGCCGCGTCAAGGCCGCTCCGGCGCACGATCAGAAGAAGCGTGGCGACGACCACGCCCATGGCCAGCCGGCCCAGCAGGTACAGCAGGGCAAACGCCAGCATGTTGCCCGCGAACTTTCCCATGTTCGGGGCGATCGTTTCCTCGCTGCGCCGCGCCGCGGCGGCGCCGCTCAAGCCCTCCGCGACCACCGCGATGCGGGCGAATGAGTAGCGGAGGCTGAGGCTCACGGCGGAAGCGAAGTAGACGATCACGGCCGTCAGCAGGAGGGCCGCCCCGAGGCCGCCCGAACGCAGAGCGACGAGGAGAATCCCCGGGATCGCGGCCAGCAGGGCGGTCAGCCCCGCCGCGAGCGGGAAGCGGCGGGCGGTCGCGATCAGGTCCGGGGCGAGGAAGACGGGGGCCGCGAGGATGCGCAGGCTCACGACCGCGTAGGTCCAAATCAGCGCCGGAAGGCGTTCGGCGGCTTTTTCGAGCGCGGCGGCGGTCGCCATCCCGCCCTGCGCGTGGAACTCCGCGGCGACGGCGACCACCGCCGCGAAGGCCAGCGCGCGGATGAGCGCCGCGAGCAGGCCCGCGGCCCCGAAGCCGATCACCGCGCCGTAGCGCCCCGCGTCGAGAGCCGCTTTCACGGCGTCCCGGTCGCCCAGGCCGCTGGCGTAGACCGCCGCCGCCGTGAGCACCAGCGCGGGCAGCCCGGTCGTGGCCCAGACGCCGAGAAGGGTTCCGGCCCGATCCGCGATGGTCCGCCAAGCGGCTCGGACAAGGGCTCCGAGGGGCGGCGCGGCGGACGATCCGACGGGGGAGAAGGTGTCGTTCATGGCGGCAAGCTTAGCCTAGTCCTCGCCCGGCGTCAAGGGGCCGAATCAACTCACGTAAGATGTGACCGAAGAAAAGCTCGTCAACTCATCTACGATGTCACCAAACGTCGCATTTAAAGCGTCTTTTGGAGGCACGGATGAGTCCGTCGGCGAGGAGAGAATACGTGAGACACCTGCAAG
>JACQPJ010000035.1 GCA_016207605.1 Elusimicrobiota bacterium | reverse complement strand
GTCGGTAGAAGGGTTTCTAAGCAAAACGATTCTACCAATCAGACGGGGGACTCTTTATTTTTCTTGGGACAGGCCTGGACTATTGGTCCCAAACGCTCGCCGGCAAAAGACCCATAAAAAGATAGGCCTTTAGACCTAGGCCCCATAGGTCCAAAGGTCCTTGGTAAAATCTCGGTATTTCCGCCCCTCGTCTCCTTGCGGATTCCCCGGAGCGGGGCTATACTGCCGACCGTGAGCAGGGCAACTTCCATCATAATCGCTTTTCTTGAGCTCGTCGCTGTAGCTTGCCCGGCATTTTGCCAGGAAAATGTCGAAGGGGACGAAGCCGCCACAACAAAAGAAGAAAGCGAGAGATTATTAGACGACGAGCCTGCCCCCAAGTCCGTTCCCGCCCAGCAGCCCCCCATCGGCATCGAGCCCAGGGCCGAGCCCGACAAGCTCGCCATACGCGAGGCCCTCATCCAGAAGGACCTGCCCCGCGCCAGGGAGATGCTCACCACCGCCCTGGGCAAGTATCCCAACGACCCCGAACTGCGCCGCGCCCACGACCGCATGATGCTCAACCTCCACAACGAAAAGGCCCGCACGGTCATGGACCGCACCCTCTCCAACGGCATCAACGTCTTCGGACGCCAGTGGCTCCCCGGGCCCACCCTTGAGTCTCCCGAGTGGAGCATCATACTCAAAGAGACGGGAGCTGGGGACGCCAAGACCGTCCTGCCGCCCCGAGCGGCCGCCGTGACCAAGGCCCTCGCCCGCGGCTACGCCCTCATCGACCGCGGCGACTCCGCACGGGCCGACAAGGTCCTCTCCGACGCCCTGCGCCGCCACGACAAGACCGCCGAGCTCTATTACGCCCGCGTCATGGCCCGGGGGCTGGCCGGCAAGTGGGACAAGGCCGACGAGGACTCGCGCCGGGCCTTGGCCCTGAGCGACGCTTAGCCCATCGTCGTCTCCCAGCGAGCCAGTCTCATGTTCACCATGGGACGCCGCGAGGAGGCCTTCGCCTGGGCCAACCGCGCCCTGCAGGCCAATCCCGACGACCCGGACGCCCTCGTCATCCGGGGGCGCTACCTCTGGAAGGAGCGCCGCCGACCCGACTTGGGCCTGGAGGAGCTCAAGCAGGCCGCTCAGCTGGACCCGGAACGCTACCAGGACCTCTACCAGCAGGGACGCATGCTGGTCCTGCGCGAGCGGGCCCTCGACCGCATGGGCAAGGGCGACTTCGCCCGCGCCTTCGAGGACGCCAACCAGGTGCTGGCGGCCGACCCGCGCAGCGCGGAGGGACACCTGGTCCGGGGCACGGCTCTGCTTGAGGCGGGCCGGGTGGAGGAGACGATCAAGGACATGACCCTGGCGCTCAAGGCCGACCCGCGCTTGAGCTGGGCCTTGTTCCAGCGCGCCGTCGCCTTGGAGATGCTCGGCCAGCGGGGGCGGGCGCTGGCGGACTTCAAGCGCGCGGCCGTGCTCGACCCGGCCAGGTTCCAGCCGATGGTGGACAAGCTCCTGCGGGCCCAGGCCGAGGGCAGTCCGCCGCTCTGGCGGAGGGAAGCCAAGGTCCGGCTCCTGGCACGTCCCGACTGAAAGGAACGGATGGCGCGCAAGCTTTTGACCACGCGTGATCGGTTACGCGACGGGATGATTGGGCCAGGTCCGATCCGCATCCTTGAACGGGCCGGGTGACGGGGGTGGGTCGGATCGCCCGGGTGCGAGACGAGCGCAGCGAGTCGAGCAGAGGGCGATGGGTCCCACCCCCGGCAGGACCCGGACCGTCATTTCAAGAATGCGGAACGGACCGATCACGCGTCACGACGATTACTCGGACGCGCTCCTAGTCCAGGACGGTCACCGACATGACCTCGTCGATCGTGGTCAGGCCGGCAACGGCCTTGCGAAAGCCGCTGGCGCGCATGCTCCACATGCCGGAGCTCTCCGCCGCCTGGCGCAGGCGGGCCAGGTCTCCGCCGTGGCGGTAGATGATCTCGCGCATCGCCGCGTCGATCTTGTAGACTTCGTAGATCGCCTTGCGGCCGACATAGCCGGTGCGCGCGCACTTCTCGCAGCCGCGCGGCTCATAGAAGACGACGGAGGCGGGGTCCGGAGGCTGCTCCAGGAGCGCGTCGCGCACGACTTGTGCGGCCAGTTCCGGCGGGACCTTGGCGGGCTTGCGGCAGTGCGGACAAAGCAGGCGCACGAGACGCTGGGCCGCGGCAAGCTGGAGGGAATTGGCCAAGAGGAAGGGCTCGATGCCCATGTCGATGAGGCGCACGACGCAGGAGAGGGCGTCGTTGGTGTGCAGCGTGGAGATGACCAGGTGGCCGGTGAGGGCCGCGCGCAGGCAGGTCTGGGCCGTCTCCTGGTCGCGGACCTCGCCGACCAGGATCACGTCCGGGTCCTGGCGCAGGAAGGAGCGCAGGGCGGAGGCGAAGGTCAGGCCGATGTTGGAGCGCACCTGCACTTGGTTGATCCCCTCGATCTTGAGCTCCACGGGGTCCTCGATGGTCATGATGTTGATCTCGGGGCTGCGGATCGCGTGGAGGATGGCGCCCAGCGTCGTGGTCTTTCCGGAGCCGGTGGGGCCGGTCATGAAGAAGAGCCCGTGGGGCCGGCGCGCCGCCTCGAGCATGTCGTCGCGCTGGCGCGCCTCCAGGCCGATCTTGTTGATGTCGAGCTCCACGGCCCCCTTGTCGAGCAGGCGCAAGACGACCTTCTCACCGAACACGCAGGGACAAATGGACACGCGCAGGTCGATGACGCGGTTCTGGACCTTGATCGAGAACTGCCCGTCCTGGGGCAGGCGCCGCTCGGCGATGTCCAGGCGGGAGAGGATCTTCAGGCGCGAGACGATCGCGTTGAACATGGCCCGCGGAGGAGGCGTGCGCTCATAGAGGACCCCGTCGATGCGGAAGCGCAGGACCACGCGCTCGTCGAACTTCTCGATGTGGATGTCCGAGCTGCGCTCCTGGATCGCCTGCTTGAGAATCGCGTTGACCAGGGTGATCGCCTGGGCCCCGTGGGCGTAGGCCGCAACCTGGTCGAGGTTAAGGCGCTCCTCCCCTCCCGTCTCCTCGGCCGCGGCCTCCTCCTCGGCCGGCTTGGCGCCCAGGGTCCGGTCGATGACGTTGCCGCCCAGGTAGAACTCGTCGATGGTCTTGATGATCTGCGTCTTGGTCGCGATGAAGGGCTGGATTTCGAGGCCGGTCAGCAGCTTGAGGTTGTCGAGGAGCAGGACGTTGTCCGGGTCCGAGATCGCCACGGCCAGGACGCCCTCGTCCTGGAAGAGCGGCAGGAGGCAGTTCTGCCGCGCGTAGGATTCCGGGATCACCTTCTCCAGCCCCTGTCCCTTCTCCGCCTTGAGGATCTTGTTCTCGCGGGAGGCGTAGGGGATGTTCTGCTGCTTGGCGACGGCGACCGCGATGTCCTCCTCGCGGCAAAACCCGAGCTTGACGACCGCGTCGGCGAACTGGCCTTTGCTCTGCCGCGCCAGGCGCAGGGCCTTCTCGCGCTGCTCCTCGCTCAGGACCCCGCCGGCCACCAGCGCGTCGGCCAAAGTCAGGGACATGCGGCCCTCGTTCTCCATATCGCGAAGTATAGCGCCCTGCCGGCATCTGTCAAGCGGTCTAGGCTCATAGCATCTAGGCCGCGATCCTTCGGACGCGGCACAGATGCGCTGAGGAAAGGCTCATAGCATCTAGGCCGCGACCCTTCGGGCTCGGCACAGACGCGGCTGAGGAAAGCCTCATAGCGTCTAGTCGCTGACGATCGTGGGCGTGAGGAAGATGACCAGGTCGGTGTTCTGGCGGCTGCTCTGCACGCTGGTGAAGAGCCAGCCGATGATGGGGATGTAGCCCAGCAGCGGCACCTTGCGCACCACCTTGTTCTCCGTGGACTGCAGGAGGCCGCCGAGCACGAGCGTCTGGCCGTTCTTGACGCGGACCAGGGTCTTGGCCGAGCGCTTGACCGGGTCGAAAATGGGAACGGCCGGCCGGGAGATCGCCGACTGCTGGACGCTCGTGAACGACGGCGCGATGAGCATCGTGATGTCGCCCTCCTTGTTGACCTGGGGCGTGACCTTGAGGAGCACGCCCGTCTCGTGGCGCTCGGCCTGGGAGACGGTCTGCGCCACGCCCTGGGCCCCGGTGATGCTGCTCTGGAAGCCCACCGCCTGGTCGGCCGTGATCTCGATGGTCGCGGTCTTGTTGTTGAGGGTCAGGATCTTGGGCTTGCCCAGGAAGCGGGCCTCGGAGCGCGAGACCAGGGCGCGCAGGGTGATCTGCAGCTGGGTGAGATCCAGGACGCTGGTCTTGAGGAAGCCCGTGCTGCTCAGGCTCGGGTTGGAGGCGGACGTCGCGTCGCTGGAGCTGAGCGCCCCGCTGTTGCCCAAGGTGCTGATGATTCCGTTGGTCGGGTTGAGCGGGTCGAAGAAGTGCGTGTTGGAAAGGCGCGAGGGCAGGTTGAGAGGAAAGGTGGTGTCGCGCGCACCCCCCGTGAAGGTGGCCAGCTCCCCGTTGGCGCCGCCCCACTCGAAGCCCAGGTCGCTGGCCTTGTTCGAGTTGATCTCCACGATCTGCGCCTCGATCATGACCTGCGGGGCCTTCTTGTCGAGTTCCGCGATGATCTGCTCGACCTGGGGAAAGGCCTCCGGGACGTCCGTGACGATGATGGAGTTGGTGCGCGGCTCCACCTCGATGTCGCCGGTCTTGGACAAGACGCTGCAGAGCACCCGGACGATGGGGATCTTCTGATTCCTCTGTCCGCAGGGCTTGCCCGCGTCGGGACTCCCGGACGATGTGGCCGCGGCGGCGCTCCCGCCGGAGGAGGAGGAGGAGGAGGAGGACTCGCCCAACGCCTCGGACGTCAACGGGATCAGCGCCACGTAGGAGAGCGGGTAGATGCGCGTGAGGCGGGTCTCCGCCTGCTTGGAGCGCGGGGAGACCACGTAGGTGTTGCTGCGGCCGATCTGCTGGTAGGTCAGGCCCTTGATCTCGAGCAGGACCTGCAGGGCCTCGCGCACGGTCACGTTCTGCAGGAAGGCCGTGATCTTCTTCTGCTCCAGGCCGTCGGTGATGATGAAGTTGACGCGCGCCTGCGCGGCGATGGTGTCCAGGAAGGTCGCCAGCGGGGCGCCCTTGACGCGCACGGTCACGCGCGTGTCCAAGGGGGCGGGAGAGGCCGCCGCGGCCGGGCGAGATGGCGCCGCGGCCCCGATCTGGACGGTCTGGACGCCGCGCGGCGTCTCGCCGGGCGCCGCGGCCGGCGCGAGCTCGGGAGACGGCGCCGTGGATTCGATGGAGGTCTCGCCGCCCTCGGCCTGGAGGGGCCCGCCTTGCGGAGCCGACTGGACCTGACTCTGGAAATCCGGGTTGGCCTCCGGCTCGGCGCGCCGGCGCTGGGCGCCGACGGGCGTTGCGTCCAGGGCGAGAAGAGCGGCGAAAACGGCCGCCCCGGCGCGGACGAGAGGATGCCGACGTCGTTGATGTTCACGGACCATGATGCCTCCCTACGGCCTGCTCAAACGCTCCAGGAAGCGGAATCCGCCGCTCTCAAAGGCGACGGACGCCGCCGAAATCCGAAGGACCTTGACGCGCTCTTTGCGCCCGGGCAGCACGAAGGTCTGCCCGGCGCGGACGACCTCGCCGTTGACGATGGCGAGGTTTTCCCCGTTCGACTTGGCGACGATCCCCTGCAGCTGCACGGCGCGCTGGATCTCCGACAGGGCGCGGCGGGAGGGGGTCCGGAGACGCCCCGGGGGTCCGGCCGAGGCGCGGCCGCGGCGATCCTCCTCGAGAGCCTGCCGGCGCAGAAGCTCCCGGTCCATGGGTGAAAGCATCGGGTCCCGGGCTGGAGCGGGCTCCTCCGGGGGGGCCGGCGGGATCGCCGCGGCCGGCGCAACGGGCGCGGCCGCAGCCGCCGCGGCCGCCGGGCCCGGGATGGTCGCGGCGCCGCGCGCCTCGGGCGCCGGCTCCGCCGGCGGCGGGGCGGCGGTCCGAGCCGGAGCGCGCGAGCTCTGGAAGACTCCTCCCTCCAGCGGGCGGCGCGCGGCCCCGGGGGCGCTGCGCTCCTGCTCGGCCCTCAGCCGCGACCACCAGCCATAGAAGAGGACCGCGGGCACGGCCAAGGCCGCCGTCAGAACGACCCAGCCGAGTCCGCCCCGCGCTCCTTTCGGCCAAGCCGCCATTATTGGAACCTCTGCTTGGGCACGATCGTGACGATCTCGCACGCCGCCGCGGCCAGGCCCACGGAGTCCGGCTTCTTCTCCAGCTCCAAGGACTGCACGTGCATCAGAACGCCGGAGGCTTCCAGACGCTGGATCCAGGCAAAGAGCTCCGCAAACCTCAGCTTTAAGGAAACCGTGGAGGACTGAAAGATCAAGCCGCTCTCCTCCTGCGTGCGGACGGGCTTGAAGTCCTCGGTGACCAGCCCCTGAGCGTCCAGGGAGGCGCGCACCGCGTCGGACAGCCACTGCTCCCTCTGCTCCGCGGGAGGCAGGCGGCCGTAGGCCTCTTGAAGCCGGCCGCTCAGCTCCTTGTACTGCCGGCCATGCTCCGCGAGCGCCTTGGCGCGTTCGATCTCGGAATTCACGCGCGCGCTCTTGCGGCGCGCGGGAGCGTAGACGCCGAGGTAGGCGACCAGGATCAGAGCGGCGCCCACGCCGAGGGCTCGGCCAAAACGCCGGGCGCCTTGGGCGCGCAGGGCGCCCGCGACCACGCCCGCTTCCGCGAGGACGGCGCGCGCCAGCAGGCGCGCAGAAAGCGTTCTCATCGCTTGGCCCTCAGCTCCAGCTCGAAGGCCGTGCGCCCCTGGGCCGCGGCGGCGGCCGCGGCGGCCTCCGGACCGCCGGCGTTGCGAACCGCGATCTGCACTTCGAACGAGCGGCCCAGCGGGGAGGCAAGGAGCTTCTCCTTGAATTGAAACGCCAAGGCCTGCTCGGCCGCGACGGTTTGCGCCCGGACGCGTCCCCGGAGCGAGAGCGTCATCGGCGAGCGGCCGCCGCCGATGGGATCGGCCGCCGAACAGCGCTCGAGCCAAGCCTCCTCGGGGAGGGCGGCGACGACCTCCCGAAGCACGCGCGACAACCGCGGCCTCTCGGCGCTGGAAACGGCGCCGAGAATGTCCAGCTGCGCCTGCATGCCGCGCAGCAGGAGGTCGATCCCGGACGCGGTCTGGCCGCGCAGGGTCGCGGCGACCTGCGGGTCGACCTCGTAGCGGCGCAGCTCGCGGGTGCGATAGCCGGCGGCCGCCGACTGGAAGGCCCCCGTCGCCCCCAAAAGGACCGCCGCGGCCGCGCCCGCCAGCATGAGGTCGCGCGCGGCCGCGCGTTCATCCTCGCCGACCCGATCCGTCGCCGCCAAATCCAGCTCGACGCCCGCCGGGAAAAGCGAGTGCGCGGAGGCTCCCAGCGACGCGTAGACGCCCCAGTCTCCCTCCTTGACGCCCAGCAGGCCGGCCGTGTCCTGGAGGACCGCGTCGGCTCCAACCTCCTGGGCGAACGCCGCGCGCCACCGCTCCAGATCGCTCCCGCCGCCGCTGACCCGCACCTGAGACAGCTTGCCCAGGCCGAACTGCTTCTGCACGAAGGACAGGCAGCCCGCCAGGTCGATGCGGCGCTGATCGGAGGGCGCCGGGTCCCCCCCGAGGAAGACCTCCCGGAAAAACACGGGCACGCCCCCGCTGCAGATCATGACGCGGACGTTGCCGCCGTCCATATGGACGTGGGCGAACGGCTCGGCGGGACGGGTCGGGTCGGCCGCCCGCCACAGCCGCAGCGCCGAGCAGGGGGCCACCTCCAAGCCGTCGGCCTGGAGGCCCAGCGCCTCCAACAGTCGGTGGATGGCGGCGATGCTCTTGCTCTGCGTCACCGCCATGAGCACGCCGAGTCGGCCTCGGCCCGACGCGTCCGCCGGCAGGGGCGCGGTCTGAAAATCATAGGCCAGGGCGTCGAAGGGTATCGGAATGTATTTCTTGGCCTCGATCGGGACGGCGCTGCGCAGGAAGCGCCGATCCACGGCCGGCATCGAGAAGTAGCGCAGGAGGCCGAGGTGATGGGAGAGCGTCACGCGGGCCCGGCGCACGCCCCAGCGGACCTGCTCCAGGGGCCGGCGCGCCAGGTCGGCGATCCGAACCGGGTCCGACAAGAAGTCCGCGCTCATGGTCGTGGCGGCGGGCTTCCCGTCGGAGGGAATCGGGATGCGAACGACGCGCTCCACCGCCAAACGGCCGTCCTTGTCCCGGCGGCACTCCGACACGCAGAGGAGCTCCGGGCCGAGGTAGACCCCCAAGCTGGCCGACGGCGCGGGAGGACGGCGACCGAAGGCGACCTGATCGACGAGGGCGTCCAGCCGGCTCATCGGCCGCTCCGGGACAGCGTCAGCTCGACTCTGGGAGAGCCGTTGGGCGCGGCCGTCGAGAGCCGGATCGTCTTGGGATCGATCTGATAGCGGTTGATGAGCAGACCCGCCACCATCCGGGCGCGCTGCTGGGCCAGGGCGGCGGCATCGGCCTCGTCGGCCGCCGCGCCCCCGGCCACCGTCACGGCCGCGAGCGGGCCCGCCGCGGCCTCCTGCGCGGCCGCGGCGAGCGCCTGCTCGCCCGACGCGGTCATTTGGTAGGCATTGCGGAGAAACTCCAGCCGATAGCGCCCCGGCTCGGCGGCGGGCGCGGCCTTTGTCGGCGCGCCCCCGGCGCCCGCAGGCGTACGGGAGGGCAAGGCGCGGCGGCGGGCGCGTCGCGTCGGCCGGGAACGCGGGCGGGGCTTGGGCGCCGCGCCCGAAAGCTCCGCGGAAGGAGCGCCCCGACGCGCCGCGGGCTTGGCCGGCGCCGCCCCCGCGGGAACGGACGCCGGCGCGGCAAGCACGGCCTCATCGTCGCTCAGTTGAATCCAGCGGCGCAAGGTGCGCGTGCGGTTCTTGGCGTCCCGAGCCGAGAGCACGCACTCGTAGCGGCCCGCGGGCAGGGGATCGCCGAAATAGTCCCGGCGGCCATTCCAGAAGATCTGGTGAAAGGCCGGCCCGGCCCCCGAGACCTCCTGGAGAGGCGCCGGGGCGGGAGCGGCAGTGGAAACCTGGAGCAGCTTGAACGTCCAAGACGCCAGGCCCGCTGGGGGCTCCGAGATCGAGAATTCGATGATGCCCCCCTCGTTGCGCGAAGGCCGCAGGCGGGACGGAAACACCCCCAGCGAAAGCGGGGGCCCGAGTTCCTCGCTCGCCGCGCTTTCCGCGCTCAGGCGGAGGGGCTCGTCGTAGAGGAAGACGATGAGAATGCCCTTGAAGTGCAGCAGGGCCTTGGGGATGCCGACCTGCGCGTTGAGCAGGTTGACGCGCACGCGCGCAGGGGCGATGCCCGCGTCGAAAAGCCCCGCGGACAACCCCATGACGCGGCGCATGTCCAGCACCTTGGCGTCCCCGAAGGCCGCGCCCTCCGGAAGGATCATGATCTGGGCGTTGCCGGAGGCGAACGCCAGCCGCGTCAAGGGGCCGAGCACGCGCGCGGCGTCGCGCCGGAACGCGATCCCGGACTTGAACAAAAGCTCCGAGGGAAGACCGATCGCCTGCGGCGCCCCGTCGGCGCGCGCGGACGCCTGCACGCCCTCGATCGCCCTGAGATCGGAGAGGCTGCGCTCCTGGGCGACGCGCAGGCGCGCGAGGATTTCCCGCCGCGCCAGGGCGGAATCCGCGGACGAGGCGCCGTCGACACGCGGAGAGGGCTTGCGGGGCGCGGCCGGGCGGGCGGGCCCCGGCTCCAGCTCACCCAAGGACGCCGCGGGGGCCGATCGCGCGGGCGCCTGCGCGCCGACGACCTGTCCGCCCCCGAACCCTGCGTCGGACGCGCCCGGGGCGGGGAGGCGGCCTTCCTCGGCCATGTTCATTCGGCGGGTGATGAGGTTGATGTACTCGTTGGCCATGGAGCGCTCGGCCGGTGCGCCCTTGGTGAGGATCTCCATGAAGCGGTCCATGGCCTGTATGTCGTCGCCCTTCTCGTAAAAGCGGATCGCGTTCCGCATGGAACGGCTCGCGGCGGCGGGCGCGCCCCCGCCCTCCTGCGCGCGCGCGCTGGAGACGGCAAGGATCGCCGCGGTGATGATGAACGCTCGTTTTAACAGGGGCATGGGTTCGCCGCCCGAACCGACGCCCCCAGCATAAAGGAAGCGGGTTGCTGAATTATTACGGCTAGATGCTATAAGCCCTTCCTCAGCGCATCTGTGCCGCGTCCGCAGGATCGCGGCCTACTGATATACGCATAAGTAATAGGTCATTTAGTATGCTGGACGCATGTCACGACCAATGGGCAGTCCAGCGCAGTTGGAGCAACGCCGTCTTCGCGCCCTTGAGCTGCTGAAGGCCGGCCACGGCGCGTTGTGGGTTTCCCGGAAAATTGGCTGCGCCCGCAGCGCGGTCTACGCTTGGCAGGAATCGTTTCGCAAGGATGGCGAGCAAGGGCTGAAGGCTAAACCAGTTCCTGGCCGACCAATTCGGCTCAACGCACTTCAGCGCAAGCAACTGGCGCGGATATTGTTATCCGGCGCGACGAAAAGTGGCTATCCGAGCGAGATGTGGACTGCTCGACGCGTGGCTGAAGTCACCGAGAAGCGCTTTGGCGTTGATTACCATCCGAATCATATGTGGCGCTTTCTGCGAAGCCTCGGCTGGAGTTGCCAGAAGCCGATCAAGCGGGCCCGCGAGCGTGACGAGGCGGCCATCGAGCATTGGAAGCGCTATGAATGGCCGTCTATAAAAAAAAGCCAAAAAGTCTGGCGCCCATCTCGTATTCATTGACGAGAGCGGCTTCCTGCTGATCCCTCCCGTCGCCAGAACGTGGGCGCCGCGAGGCCAGACTCCCGTTTTGCGTTGCGCTGGCCGCTGGACCAAGATATCAGCGATCTCGGCTGTCTGCGTCGCGCCAAAACGGCGGCGAATCGCACTCCACGCCGGATTTCTTCGCGACAGGAATGTCCGATCACCTGATGTTGTTCGATTCCTGCGACTACTCCTCAAGCGTCTGCGCGGTCCCGTGTTCATCGTTTGGGACAATATCAACCAGCATCGCAGTGTTCTCGTGCGCGAATTCTTGAGCACGGCGCCCCGTCTTAAGCTGCATCGCTTCCCGGGCTACGCCCCAGAACTCAACCCTGACGAGTTCATTTGGAGCTATCTCAAGCGCGGCGTGGCAAACACCGTCCCGACGGATCTCCGGCATCTCAAGCGGCTCATTCACACGCCGCTCCAAAGACTCCGGCAGAGTCAGAGGCTTCTCTGGGCCTGCGTAAAGGCGTCGGAGCTATCCTGGCCTTAGATAGTCCTATTACTTATACGTATATCAGTAGGAGCGCGTCCTAGTAGCCGATCTTCCAGGGTCGGCCGGCGTCGCCCTCGCCCAGGGCGTCCAGGCCCAAGAGCCGCCGCACTTCGCGGCGCAGGGACTCCGCGTGGTAGGGCTTCGTGACGTAAGCCGACGCGCCGCGATCCAGCGCGCGCTTGGCCAATTCCACGTCGTGCTCGCCGGTCAGCATCAGAGCCGGCGTCGCGGGAGCCAGGGCCCGGCAGTTCTCCAAGACTTCCAATCCCCCCATGTCGGGCAGCGTCAAATCGAGCAGGAAGAGATCCACTGCCTCCTCCCGGGCCAGCCGGACGCCGTCCTCGCCCGTGGCCGCCTCGACGACCTCCGCCTCGCCCGCCAGCAACAGGACCACGCTGCGCCGCAGGTCGGCGTTGTCGTCCACCAAGAGGACCCGCTTGCGCCTCGGCTCGTTCATGCCGCCATTGTACCAGCAAAGAGCGCGCGGCGCACGCGCCGCGCCGTCTTTACGGCTGAAAGCCGATGCGCCGATGCGACTCCCGGATGCGCTCTTCCTGGTCCTGCGCCCGCAGCCTCCTCATCTCGTCGAACACGACCTCGAACCGGGCCTCCGTATTGCGTTCAAGATGATCCAATCGGCTCGCCAGTTGACGGTGCTCGGCGACAGTCCGCCGCATCCGCACGAAGGCGCGCATGATCCCGATATTGACCTGGATGGCCCTCTCGCTCTTAAGCACCGAAGAGAGCATGGCCACGCCCTGCTCCATAAACGCCAACGGCAAAGACGAGCAAGCTCGGAATCGAGAAGCACTCGCAATCCCCGCAAGAAAATAATCCTAGCCCGCTGGGATGACATTGTCTTTTTCATAATCCATATACGCAGACCCCTCTCAATTAGTTCCATCTCTATTCAAGATCACAAATTGTGATCTTGAAATTCGCTAGAATTATGCGGTGAAAAACAAGGTCGTGTCGATGAAGGAGGCGGTGGCCGCGCTGGTTCATGACGGCGACACGGTCGTCATCGAGGGCTTCACGCATCTCATCGGCTTCTCCGCGGGACACGAGATCATCCGGCAGGGGCGAAAAAATCTGACGCTCGCGCGGCTGACGCCCGACTTGATCTACGACCAGATGATCCAGGCCGGCGCCGCCAAAAAGCTGATTTTCTCCTGGGCGGGCAATCCGGGCGTGGGCTCCCTGCACGCCTTCCGCCGCGCGGTCGAGGCGCGGCCGGCGCGGCTGGAACTCGAGGAGTATTCCCACTTCGGCATGGTCGCGCGGCTTTCGGCGGGCGCGGCCAACCTTCCGTTCTGGCCCCTGCGCAATTATCAAGGCACCGACATCCCCAAGGCCAACCCGCTCATCAAGAGCGTGGCCTGCCCCTTCACGGGCGAGGAGCTGGCGGCCGTCCCCGCCCTGCGGCCCGACGTGACCATCGTCCACGCCCAGCGCGCCGACAAGAGCGGCAATACGCAGGTCTGGGGCCTGCTGGGCGTTCAAAAGGAGGCCGCCTTCGCCTCTCAGCGCGTGATCGTGACCGTGGAGGAACTCGTGGATGAAGCGGTGATCCGCCAGGACCCCAACCGCACCCTCATCCCCGGCCTGCAGGTGGACGCGGTGGTCGTCGAGCCTTGGGGCGCGCATCCGTCCTACGCGCAGGGCTTCTATGACCGCGACAACGACTTTTACGCGGCCTGGGACGCGATCGCGCGCGACGAGGGCTCGTTCAAAAAATATCTCGACGAGTTCGTTTACGGCGTCAAGGACCGCGCGGACTATATGAGAAAAAATCCGGGGCTCTGTGAACGGCTGGCGGCCAAGCCCCGCGTCTGCGCCGGAGTGAGCTATGGCTACTAAGCCAACTTATCTTTCCGCCGCGCTCCGGCATCTGCGCAAGGCCGACCCGGTCCTGGGCGGGGTGATCGCCGACGTGGGGCCCTGTCGCCTGACGCCGGCCGCGCGGGACACTTTTGAGGCCCTGCTCGAGTCCATCGTCTACCAGCAGCTCAACGGCAAGGCCGCGGCCACCATCCACGGCCGCGTCGTCGCGGCGCTGGGCGGCGAGCTCTCGCCCGCGCGCCTGCGCCGCACGCCGGACGCGCCCCTGCGGGGCGCGGGCCTCTCCGCCAACAAGCTCGCCGCGGCGCGCGACCTCGCCGACAAATGCCTCTCGGGCGTCGTCCCGCCCCGACGCCGACTGGAGCCCCTTCCCGACGCCGAGATCGTCGCCCGGCTGACCCAGGTGCGCGGCGTAGGCGAATGGACCGCCCAGATGTTCCTCATGTTCAACCTGGCCCGGCCCGACGTCCTGCCCGCGGCCGACTTCGGCCTGCGCAAGGCTTTTGGCCTCCTTTACCGGAAAAACGGCCGCCTTCCCCCGCCCGCGGCCCTGGAGCGGCACGGCCGGGCCTGGGCCCCGTACCGCACCGTGGCGAGCTGGTACCTGTGGCGGCGGCTCGATACCCCGGGCCGGTCGCAAGCGTCAAGATAGCTTCGTTTACTTCAACGCCTCGGCGTCGAACTGCCTCGACGCATGCGCGTCCCTGAGTCGCTGGTGGCGCAAATGTAGTGGCGACTTTCGGACCCAGATGCTGGAAATCCCAGCCCTATTCTCGGCTTACTGCGGAAGTTGGGCTAGCGATTGAATTCGCGGCATAAAAATTGATCTGTCATGCGTGCCTGTTGACATAAACAACAATCATCCAGGAGAGAAACCCATGCTGACATCGGTTGACGTCGCTTACTGCAAAGTAAAGGACGGAAAGGATGGTAAAGACGGCAAGGATGGAAAGGACGACAAGCACGATGCGGCGTACTCGCCGCTGTTGGGCGCCTCCATCGAATCGACGCCGATCGTCTTCGAGCTGCATCCGGTGCATGGCCAGGGGCTCGTTTAGAGCGTGCAAGACCAGAGCCAACGCCCGGATCTGCACCTGGGCGTTGGCTCTGACAAGGCAAGGGAACACCGCATGAGAAAGAAGAGACGCGAGCCATTCATCCCGAAGAAGCTGCGCCCGACCATCAAGGCCGCCTTCTGCAAATCGCTGGCGGAAATCTTCGGGGCAACGCAAACGAAATCGTCCGCCAAGGGGGATCACGCATGAAGAATCAAGTGGAGACGGCTTACTGCTGCCAATTGTCGGAGAAATGGCCGGATAAGGACAACACCAAGGAAAACAAGGACGGAAAAGATGAAGCTGAAAAACGCGACGCCTATTCGGCTTCTCTAGGCATCCGCATGGAATCCGCGCCTATTGTCTTCGAGCTGGCCCCGGTCGGCGGCGGACGCCTCGCCTAAGGGACTCTGATGAAGCCCACCGCCTGGACGACCCTGCGGGCCTGCGCCGTCCTGCTGTGGCCGCTGACGGGAATGGCGGCAAGTCTCGGAGACACGTCCCCTCGGGCGGAGGGCGCTTTGAAAAAAGATCGCGTGTTGTGTCCTCTCCCTGCGCTGGGACGAGGCTATTGTCCGTTGCCGGCCAGCACCTTGAAGTCTGAAGAAAAAATGCTTCGTACAACTCAAGAAAAAGGAGTCAAGCCAATGCTGAAGCCAGTCAAAGTCGCGCGCTGCTGCGGAAGCCAAACCTGCGACAAGTTCGATAAAAAAGATAAGGACCAGGAGAAGTGCGACCAGGTCGCGTACCTGTCCACCGCATCCGGGGTATCTTACGAGTCGGCTCCGATCGTCTTCGAGCTGACTCCGTCCTATGGGCTCGTCTAAGCTTATCGAATGAGGGAGGCGCCGTGAACAAAGCCGCCGCCAAGGAGATTCGACTTGCCGGCGGCCAATTTCTTCGACATCCGAGATGCCATCATAAACGAGCGTTGGGGAGGCGGTTCCTATGGTTAAACGCACCGGCGTGCGCTGGACATGCATCATCTCACTGGCTGTTTTGTTCACCTCGTCGTCTCACGGCCAAAATGTGAAAACGGAGGCAGGGTCGTTTTCTGGTGCGGGAGGCAAAGTCTCCATCGAGCAAGACAAAGGCACGCTGCTGATCATCTCTGGGCCTGAGGGCGTCGTCTCCTATCGCACGGAGTTCCTCCCCGCCGGCTACGAATCGGACGGCGGCGCGACGCCGCGGGTCGTCGTCGACAAGCAATCGCAAAAAATCACGATTGCCGCCGGACCCGGATGGAAGGCGAAAACGACTCTGACCATGCCGCCCAAGATGGCTTTGAACGCCCATCTCGTCAGCGGCCTGCTGAATGTCAAGGGCCCCAACGGAACCATGGACGTCTCCGTGGACACCGGGAGACTGGCCTTGGACAGCAGCGCCTTGCCCCCCGACGCCTGCGTCAGCGCAAAGGCGATGGTCGGATCCGTGCGCACCCCTTGGGGCAGCGCGCACGGATTTTCCGCGAACGTCACCCCTTGCGAGCGCCCGACCATCAGGCTCCACGTGCGCAGCGGCGACCTGGCCGTCGAACGCCCATGATGGATTCCTTGGAGGGTCTGTCCTGCCAGAAAGTCTTCGCGCTGGCGTTCGATGACGCCGCAGAGGGCGTTTGCGTCCCCTTGAGCGCGATGGCCGCGGGAACCACGCCTGGAATCAACTTCTCCTCCAACATGGACCCGTCCAGCCGAGAGGCGTGCCGCCACGCTTGCGGCGCCTTGGCGCACCTGGGAATCCTATCGGAAAATCCCGCGGTCTACTTCTACGTTCCCTCCTATATAAGGAAAGTCACCGGCCCTTCGATCGGTTTGGCGGCCGCGTTGGCCGTGATGCGCATGCATGGGATCGTCGAGAACGAGGCTCCGATCTGGGCGACCGGCGAGGTCACGCCGTTCGGCAGCGTGCTTCCCGTGGGCGGGATGAAGATCAAGCTGTCGAATCCTCTGATCAAACGGGGCAAAATCTTCATCCCCCAAGGCTACGAGGCGCCGCCCGGTCTCGACGTCCGCGCCGTCAAGAACATCGAGGAGGTCAGGCAATGCGTGCCGAGCCCATTCTGATTTTGGCGGAGAAAGACGACGCGGTGGCGGGAGCGCTGAGCCGCTATGCCCGCCACCGGAAAAAATCGGTCGATTGGGTATTCCCGCGCGAGTTCTGGCGGGTCCTGGCGCCGGAACTGCGGATCTCGCGAAAAGGGCGGATCCAATCCAGCCTGTCTGGACGACGCATCTTGAGCCGCTGCGGCGCCCTGCGTCCCATCGCGCCAAGGGACTGGGCGCCCAAGGACAGGCACTACGCCTGGATGGAGGCTCAGGCGGCCCTGCTCGCCTTCCTGGCGGCCCATCCGCGGATCATCAACCGGCCCAAACCGGCGGACATCAGCGGCTGCGGCCTGCGCCTGACGGAGCAGTTCCTGGCGGCGGAGGCCGCCGGGCTCGCGGTCCCCGATTGGACCGTGACCACCCGGCTTCGCGCGGCCCTGCGTTTTCTGAAGCGGCACGAAGGCGTCGCCGTCCACCGCGACCACTCGGAGGACATCTACTGCTTTCCGCGGGCCAAGCGGGAGAGGCTCGTCGACGAACTGGCCGGCTCGCCGCGCAGCCCCGTCCTTCTGTTGCAAGGCCAGATCGGCTATCTGACGGTCACGACGTTCGCGGCCGGGCAACTCTGGCACTTCGACGTCGTCAGGCAAAAGCGGCTGGACCTGCCGGACGCGGAGGCCAGCCTCAGGAGCCTGTTCGGCCGTTGCGGTTTGGAGTTCGCGCAAGCGGTCGGCATCCTGCCGGAAGGACCCGGGCGCTGGGTCTTTCACGGAATGACGGCCCTGCCCCAGCTGCGCCATTACCTTC
Source organism: Elusimicrobiota bacterium (assembly GCA_016207605.1). GTDB lineage: Bacteria > Elusimicrobiota > Elusimicrobia > UBA1565 > UBA9628 > GWA2-66-18. The sequence goes on along the minus strand of JACQPJ010000035.1, from coordinate 80,606 downwards.
CGTTCAGCGACGAAGTCAACGAGGCCCTGCTAGGACGTCTCGAGGAGATGGCATGAACACCGCTGCGCCGCCGCGCTTTCGGGCGCGTGGAAATGGCCCCGTCTGCCTGATCGGGGTCACCCATGATGAGGTCATTGGCCGCGTCCGCGACCAGCTCGCCAAACGAGGCGAGCCCCATTTTCTGTTCGACCAGGACCGCTTTCCGCGGGACTTCCACCTGGAATACGGCCGCACGGCCTCCGGCCGCGTGCGCGGAAGCCTGATTACCCCGCGCTGCCGCTACGACATCTCCTCCATCCGCTCCGCCTACGTGCGCATGCTGGGCACGCCGCCGCCGGATTCATCCCTGGAGACGCCGGATCGCCGCGAAAACGAGCGCTTCATCGCGCTCGATCATTTGACGCGCCTGTGGGACGTCCCGACCATCGGCCTGACCAAGCCGTCGGCGAGCAACTTCTCCAAGCCTTACCAGATCAGCCGGATCGCGACCCCGAACATCTCCGTTCCAGCCACTTTAGTGACGTCGCGGCCGCCTTCGGTGCGAGCTTGGGAGAAACAGTGGGGCGACGTGAGCTTCAAGAGCATCAGCTCGGAACGTTCCATCTGTCTTCGCCTGTCTCCGCCCTGGAGAAGGCGGCTTGGCTGCATACGCCTCCTGCCCGCGCAATTCCAGGAATACATAAAAGGACTGGACATCCGCGTCCACGTCGTCGGCAGGCAAGTGCACGCCTTGGGCATCAATACGACGTTCTCGGACTATCGCTATTCCTATCGGTATACCGGCACCAAGGCGCCGATGCGGCCCCTGACCCTGCCGCGCGAGGTTCGCGACGACTTGGTCCGCATCAGCCGCAATCTCGGCTTCGTGCTGAGCGGGATCGACCTGCGCCGGACGGAACGCGGCGAATACTTCTGCTTCGAGGTCAATCCCCTCCCGGGCTTCTCTTTTTACGACGAGGGGCCGAACTACCCGATTGCCAACGCCGTGTGCGACCTCCTGACGGGACGAACGCATGTCTAGGGCGCAGCGGCTCACGCGGGCGTACGCCTGCCTCAAGCCCCACGCCGCCGCGTTCTGGGCGGGGACTCTGATCCTGGGCATGGAGACCGCCCTGGCCGTCGCCGCTTCCCTGCTGACGCGCCCGTTGTTCGACGAGGCGATCCTGCGCTCCGACATGAGCCGGCTGACCGGCATCCTGATCGCGCAGGGGCTCCTGTTTTCCGCCGCGGCCGGTCTGGCGTTGGCGCGAACGGCAATTTATGCCCAGGTTGGAGCCGAGATATGCTCGCGTTTTGGAGCGGATCTCTACCACAATCTGCAGATGCAGAGTCTGCGGTTTTTCACGATGACCAAGCCCGCCGAGATCCACCAGCGCCTCTATGGCGACGTCCAAAGTCTTGAGACGGCATTTGCCCAGGCGTTGGGAGCCAGCATCGTCTCCGCGTTCAAAATCATCATCGTGGGCGGGTTCATGTGGCACAGCAGCCCTCGGCTCAGCCTCCCAGCCTTCGCGGCGCTGGGCCTGGTCGCGGCGCTCGCCAGCCAAGCCGGCCGCGCGTCGAGGCGTCTGACGGAAAAGGCGTTATCCGCGGCAACCGCGCTGATCGACCATATCTTCCGAACGCTCAGCATCCAGGGCTACATCCTCTCAACCGCGTTTGACTCCGCGGACCTGAACCAAAGGAGGTTCTCCTCTTTTTGGACTATGGCAAGGAAAGTTGGAATCAAGAGGCAGCTCCAGCCGGCCGCTTACTCCCAGGCCGTCAATTGCATCGTCTACGTGCTGGGCCTGCTGGTCTTCTGGCTGGGAGCGCGGCTGATCGTTCAGGGCCAGGCGACCATCGGGTCCATCATGGCGTTCACCGCGCTGCTCAGCTACCTGACAGGCCCGGCCATGCAGCTGGCCGGCGCGGCAGGGCTGTTTCGGGAAGCCGATTTGCGCCTGACACGAGTGCTGGAATACACCGACATCAAAACCGGCCTGGGCGAAACGGACGGAGCCTGGCGTCCCGCGTCGGTGGAGGGCCGCGTGGCGTTCGAGGACGTCGGCTTCTCTCATGAATCGAACGTGCCGCTTCTCAAGAATTTCAACCTGCGCCTCGAGCCTGGCATGATCACGGCCGTGATGGGGCCTTCAGGGGTCGGTAAAACAACCTTGTCGCACCTGCTCATGCGGCTGGTCGACCCGGATAAGGGCCGCGTAACGCTGGACGGGGTGGATCTCCGCCGCTGGGACCTGGCCTGTCTGCGGAGACAATTTTCTTACGTCGGCCAGGATCCTCTTCTTTACGCCGGCACTCTGCGCGAAAATCTCGCCCTCGGCCGGCCCGTCTCGGACGCAGCGCTGGAACGGGCCTGCGCTCTGGCCGCTATTCTGGACAAGGCTCGCTCGCTGCCGCGCGGACTGGACTCGGACATCGGAGAATCCGGCTTTATTCTGTCCGGCGGAGAGAGACAACGCTTTGCCTTGGCGCGCGCTCTGCTCAAAGAGTGCCCGATCTACGTGCTCGACGAACCAACGGCCTTCCTGGACGCGGTCACGGAAAAATCGCTGATAAGCGCTCTCGCCGCGCTGCGCAGACAAGGCGCCGCGGTGCTGCTGATCACTCACCGCGCCGCGCTGGCCGCCGCGGCGGACCGTTGCGTCCACCTGCAAAGCGGCGACAACGCCTTTGCCGCAACCTCCGCAATGGCAGCCGCGTGAGGGTCGGGGCGCGGCCTGAAAAGCTAATATTCCCTCCATGCCCCCATACGCCGGCGCCTCGACGGACTGCACGCTCAACGAACGCATGTGCGTGCTCGCCGCGCGCGAAATCCACGATGGCGACGTCGTTTTTGTAGGCATCGGCCTGCCCAACCTGGCCTGCAACCTGGCGCGCGCCACGCACGCGCCGAACATGACCTTGATCTACGAGTCCGGCGCCGTCGGCGCGGTTCCCGACCGCGTGCCGCCCTCCATCGGCGACCCCGCCCTGGCCGCCGGCTCGCTGATGGTCTGCTCGATGGCCGACGTGTTCCAGTCCTTCCTGCAGAACGGTAAGATCCAGGTGGGCTTTCTGGGCGGCGCGCAGGTGGACCGCCTCGGCAACATCAACACCACCGTGGTCGGCCCCTACGGCGCGCCCAAGGTGCGCCTGCCCGGCTCCGGCGGCGCCTGCGAGATCGCCCTCCACGCCCGGCGCGTGCTCGTCGTCGCCAAGCTCGACAAGCGCGCTTTCCCCGAGAAGGTCGATTTCATCACCTCCTCGGGAAAGCGCGTCCGGAAGGTCATCACGAACATGGGGATTTTAGAGCCCGACGCCGGCGGCGAGCTGGTCCTGACCGCGCTCTATCCCGGCGTGACCTTTACTCAAGCGCAGGAAAATGTCGGCTGGACGCTGCGGCGGAAGACGCCGCTGGACCAAGCCGTGTCGCCGACCGCCGAAGAGATCCGCCTGCTTCGGAACAAACTCGACCCCAAACGGATTCACATCAAATAACATGGCCGCCACCACGGACACCAAGCAAATCATCTACTCCCTCATCGACGTGGGCCGGATTCATCCGCCCAAAAAACAAGTCTTAAAAGGCATCTATCTCAGCTTTTACTACGGCGCCAAGATCGGCGTGCTCGGCGACAACGGCTCGGGCAAGTCCACGCTGCTGCGCATCATGGCGGGCAAGGACGCGGACTTCACCGGGCAGATCACGCAGTCCAAGGGATACACCGTCGGGCTTCTGGAACAAGAACCCCGGCTCGACCCAAACAAGACCGTCAAGGAGACCGTCAGCGAAGGCGTGGGCGAGACGATGAAGCTTCTCAAGGACTTCGAGGAGATCAACGAGAAATTGGCCGACCCGGACCTCAAGCCGGAAGACATGGAAAAACTGCTCGACAAGCAGGGCAAGCTCCAGGAGAAGATCGACGCGAGCAACGCCTGGGAGATTGACAACAAGCTCGAGCTCGCCATGGACGCCCTGCGCTGTCCGCCCTCGGACCAGACATGCGGCACCCTCTCCGGCGGCGAGAAGCGGCGCGTGGCGCTCTGCCGCCTGCTCCTGCAGGAGCCCGACATCCTGCTTTTAGACGAGCCCACCAACCATCTCGACGCCGAGTCCGTGGACTGGCTGGAGCAGCACCTCCGGCAGTACAAGGGGACGATCATCGCCGTGACCCACGACCGCTATTTCCTCGACAACGTCGCGGGCTGGATCCTGGAGCTCGACCGCGGCGAGGGCATTCCCTGGAAGGGCAACTACGCCGCGTGGCTGGAGCAGAAGCAGGCGCGCCTGGCCCAGGAGGCCAAGTCCGAGGGCAAGCTCCAGAAGGCGCTCGCCAAGGAGCTCGAGTGGGTGCGGGCCGGAGTCAAGGGACGGCAAGCCAAGAGCAAAGCGCGGCTCTCGGCTTACGACAAAATGCTCGCCGAGTCTCAAAAAGAGAAGACCTACGAGGACCTGGAGATCTACATCCCCCCGGGCCCGCGCCTGGGCGACGTGGTCCTCGAGGCCCAGGGCCTGTCCAAGGCCTACGGCGACAAGCTCCTCTTCGAGAACCTCTCCTTCAAGCTCCCGCCCAACGGCATCGTCGGCGTCATCGGCCCCAACGGCGCGGGAAAGACCACGCTCTTCAAGATGATCACCGGCAAGGAGAAAGCGGACTCCGGAACCTTCAAGGTCGGGGACACCGTCAAGCTGGGCTACGTGGACCAAAACCGGGAGCTGGCCGGCGACAAGAACGTCTGGGACGTGATCTCCGACGGGCTGGACGTCGTGCAGCTTGGCAAACTCGAAATGCCGTCCCGCGCCTACGTGGGACGCTTCAACTTCGTCGGCCAAGACCAGCAGAAGCTCGTCAAAAACCTATCCGGCGGCGAGCGCAACCGCGTCCACTTGGCGAAAATGTTGAAAGAGGGAGCCAACGTCCTGCTTCTCGACGAGCCCACCAACGACCTGGACGTCCACACTTTGCGCGCGCTGGAGGAGGCCATCCAGCAATTCCCCGGCTGCGCGGTCGTCATCTCCCACGACCGCTGGTTCCTCGACCGCCTGGCGACCCACATCCTGGCCTTCGAGGGCGACTCCAAGGTCGCTTGGTTTGAGGGCAACTACCAGGCCTACGAGGAAGACCGCAAGAAGCGCCTGGGCGACGTGCAGCCCAAGCGCATCCACTACAAGCCGCTCACCCGCTGAGGACCTCGCGGGCGATGATCAGCGATTGAATCTCCGTGGTGCCTTCATAGATCTCGGTGACGCGGACATCGCGGTAGTAGCGCTCGACGGGAAACTCTCGGACGAAGCCGTTGCCGCCGTGGATCTGCACGGCGTCGAAGCAGGCCTTGTTGGCGATGCGGGAGGCGAAGGACTTGGCCATCGAGGCCTCCTTGGCGCACTTCTCCCCCGCCGTGAGCTTGGCCGCGACGCGCCAGACGAGAAGGCGGGCGGCGTCGATGTTGGTGGCCATGTCGGCGAGCTTGGCCTGGGTGAGCTGGAACTCGGCCAAGGCCTTTCCGAACTGGCGGCGCTGCTTGGCGTAGGCGACGGCCTCCTCGAAGGCGGCCTGCGCCAGGCCCACGGCCTGGGCCGCGATGCCGACGCGCCCCGCGTCGAGCTGGCTCATCGCGATCTTGAAGCCCCCGCCGGCGGCGCCGAGCAACGCCTCCTTGGGCACGCGGGCGTCTTGGAAGTTCAGCTCGCGCGTATCGGAGGCGCGCAGGCCCATCTTCTTTTCTTTCTTGCCGACCGAAAATCCAGGCGCGTCCTTTTCGACCAGCAGGCACGTGATGCCCCGCGCGCCGGCCGTTTTGTTCGTCGAGACGAAAACTAAAAATAGTTTCGCGAAACCGCCGCTGGTGACCCAGGACTTCGTCCCGTTGACGAGATAGTGATCGCCCTTGTCCACCGCGGAGGCGGACAGCGACCCCGCGTCCGTGCCCGCCCCCGGCTCGGAGAGGGCGTAGGCCGCGATCCACTCGCCCGAGGCGAGCTTGGGAAGGTATTTTTTCTTCTGCTCGGCCGTGCCGTGCTTGGCGATCGCGGAGGCGACCAAGGAGTTGTGCACGGTCACGCAGACCTGAAAGGCCGCCGAGCCGCGCGCGAGCTCCTCCATCGCCGCGGCGTAGGCCAGCGGGTCCACGCCCAGGCCGCCGAACTCCTCGGGCACGAGCAAGCCAAAGAAGCCCAGCTCCGCGGCTTCCTTGTAAACCGCCTCCGGGACGGCCTCCGCCTCGTCCCACTCCTGGGCGCCGGGTTTGAGGCGCTTCTCGGCGAACTCCCGCGCGGAGTCGCGCAGGAGGCGCATGGACTCGGTGGGCGTAAAGTCCATTATTTCTTCGGGTAGTCGTAAAAGCCGCGGCCGGACTTGACGCCCAGGCGGCCGGCCCGGACCATCTGGCGCAGAAGCGGCGAGGGACGGTACTTGGAGTCGCCGAAGCCCTGGTGCAGGACCTCCATGATGGCCAGGCACACGTCCAGGCCGATGTAATCGGCGAGCTGAAGCGGCCCCATGGGGTGCGCCATGCCCAGCCTCATGATCGTGTCGATGTCCTCGCGCGAGGACACGCCCTCGCGCAGGCACTCGATGGCCTCGTTGAGCATGGGCATGAGCACGCGGTTGGAGACGAAGCCGGGGAAGTCCCGCGCCGAGGCCGGGGTCTTGCCGAGCCGGACCGCCAGCTCGCAGACCGTGCGGTGCGTTTCGTCGGAGGTCTGCAGGCCGCGGATGATCTCGACGAGCGCCATGACCGGCACCGGATTCATGAAGTGCATGCCGACGGCGCGCGAGGGGTCCTTGACGGCGGAGGCGATCTCGGTCACGGACAGCGACGACGTGTTGGTGGCAAGGATAGCCCCCGCGGCGGCATGAATCTCAAGTTCGCAAAAAATTTTCTTCTTAAGCTCCAGATTCTCGGGAACGGCTTCAACGGCAAAAGAAAAACCGGCAGCCTTCTCGATGGACGTGACGACGCTCAGGCGCTTGAGCGCGGCCTCCTTGTCCGCGGCCGAGAGCGTCCCCTTGGCGGCCTGGCGGTCCATGTTGCGCACGATGGAGGCCAGGGCCTTGTCGGCGAGCGCCGAGGAGGACTCCACCAAGACCGCCTCGAGGCCGCGCTGGGCGAAGACGTGGGCGATGCCGCTTCCCATCGTCCCCCCGCCCACCACGCAGACCCGCCGGATCGTCACGCCGCCAGTCTATCAAATTGATATAAAATCGAGGAATGGCCAAAGCCGTCCGGGCGAACCCCGCGCACCAGCCCTTCGTCTATCCCTTGCGCCGCGCCTACGCCGAGCCGGACTGGCGGCGGCTGCCCGGGTATAAAAACGTCTCGCGGGAGCAATGGGAGAACGCGCTTTGGCAGCGCCAGCATTCGGTCAAGAACGTCCGCGAGCTCAAGGACGCCCTGGGGCGCTTTCTGACCGAGGACCTGGCCGAGGAGATCGTCCGGGACCAGAGGCAGAGCGCGACCATGTCCCTGCTCATCCCCCCGCAGATGCTCAACTGCATCAACGAGCGGGACTTGAGGAACGACCCGGTCCGCCGCTACATGATCCCCATGGCCTGCGACCGCCACCCGGAGTGGCCCAACCATCCCAAGGCCGCCCGCGACAGCCTGCACGAGTCCGAGATGTGGGCCGTCGAGGGCCTCACCCACCGCTACCCGACCAAGGTGCTGGCCGAGATGATCTCCACTTGCCCCCAGTACTGCGGCCACTGCACGCGCATGGACCTGGTCGGCAACTCCACGCCGCAGGTGGCCAAACACAAATTCGAGCTGGGGCCGCAGGAGCGCTGGGCGCGCATGCTCGACTACCTGCGCAAGACCCCCTCGGTGCGCGACGTGGTCGTCTCGGGCGGGGACGTGGCCAACGTCCCCATCGCCCAGCTCGAGGCCTTCGTCTCGGCCCTGCTCGACCTCCCCAACATCCGCGACATACGCCTGGCCAGCAAGTCCCTCCAGGCCCTGCCCCAGCACTTCCTGCAGGACGAGGTCTTGAAGGCCCTGGAGCGCCTGGCCAAGAAGGCCTGGGAGCGCGGCGTGGACATCGCCGTGCACACCCACGCCAACCATGCCGCCCAGGTGACGCCCCTGGTCGGGAAAGCCGCGCGCAAGCTCTTGGAAATGGGCTACCGCGACGTGCGCAACCAGGGCGTGCTCCTGCGCGGGGTCAACGGCACGTCCCAGGACATCCTGGAGCTCTGCTTCATGCTCCTCGACCACGCCAAGATCATGCCCTACTATTTCTACATGGCCGACATGATCCCCAACTCCGAGCACTGGCGCCTCTCCGTCGCCGAGGGCCTCAAGCTCCAGCACGACGTCATGGGCTACCTGCCCGGCTTCGCCACCCCGCGCGTCGTCGTCGACGTCCCCTACGTCGGCAAGCGCTGGATCCACCAGCTCGCCGACTACGACCGCGCCCACGGCATCTCCTACTGGACCAAGAACTACCGCACCGGCATCGAGAGCGACGATCCCCACGCGCTGACCCGCCGCTACGAGTACTACGACCCGGTCTACGCTCTCCCGCCGGAAGGCCGCGAGCACTGGCGGCTGGCCGCCGCGGCCGCGGCAAGGCGCGCCTGATGGCCCTCACGCTGACTCCCTACGGGGGCCTCGACGGCCTCCTCCTGGTCGAGGGCCCTTTCTTCGCCGACGACCGCGGCTTCTTCTTCGAGTCCTTCCGCGCCGACGAGTGGGAGAAGGCCGGCCTGCCCCGCCTGGTCCAGGACAACTTCTCGCGCTCCCGCAGGGGCGTGGTGCGCGGCCTCCATTACCAGGTCCCCCCCCGGCCCGTGGGCAAGCTCGTGCGCTGCACCCGCGGCCGCGTCTTCGACGTGGCCGTGGACCTGCGCCGCCGCTCGCCGACCTACGGCCGCCACGCGGCCGTGGAGCTCGACGATGCCGGCAACCGCATGTTCTGGGTCCCGCCGGGCTTCGCGCACGGCTTCTGCGCCCTCGCCGAGACGGCCGACGTGGCCTACAAGGTCAGCGGCGTCTGGTCGGCGGACGTGGACCGCGGCATCCGCTGGAACGACCCCGCCCTGGCCATCCCCTGGCCCGTCCGGCCCGCCGAGGCCGTTCTCACCGCCAAGGACGCCGCCCTCCCCCTGCTGGCCGACGCCGACAACCCCTTTTAGGCCTCGACCCTGCGGGCTCGGCACAGATGCGTCAAGGAAAGGCTCATAGCATCTAGATCCCGGCCAGGACGGCAATGAAGTCCGCCGGCGGGGCGGCCTGCAGGTCGTAGACCGCGCCCGCCTTCACGCGCAGGGACAGGGCGTGAAGCATGAGGCGCGGCGCGCCCCCCACCGGCCGCGGGGGCGGGCCGTAGCGGGGATCGCCCAGGATGGGGTGGCCCAGGGCGCAGAGGTGCGCGCGGATCTGGTGCCGACGGCCGGTGATCGGCTCCACGCGCAGGAGGGTCGCCCCGCGCAGGGCGCGCTCCGCCCGCCAGCGGGTCCGGGCGCGCTTGCCCCGCGGATCGGGCGCCACCCGCCCCGAGCCGAACTCCCGCAGGGGCTGGTCGCAGACCCCCGCCCCGTTCAGGACGCCCGCGACCGCCGCCAGATAGGCCTTGGCCGCGCGGCGGGCCTCGAACTCCGCGCAGAGCAGCCGGTGCGTCTGCGCGTCCTTGGCGAAGATCAGGAGCCCGCTGGCCTCGCGGTCGAGGCGGTGCGCCACGAAGAGCTTCCGGCCCAGCCGCTCCTCCAGCTCGGCGCGGACCGGCTCGCCGATCTCGCCCCGCCCCGGGATCACCGGCCGCCCCGCGGGCTTGCAAACGGCCAGGACGCGCTCATCCTCGAACACCACGGGCACGACGGACTCCGCCATGCGCCCAGTATAGCGAACGGCCGCCTCGCGGCGATATGCTAAACTCCCACCGCCCCAAGGGGCCAGGAGGCTTGAATGGCCGGTTTCTACCGCAAGAAGCGCCGCAAAACGGGCCCCAGCAAGAACGAGGAAAAAGTCCAGCGCGCCCGCGAGGCCCTGGCCGAAACCAGCGCCGCCGGCACCCTCGCCTCCCGCTTTCCCTCGGTGCGCGCCCTGCGCGTGACCCTGTCCTTCGTCAGCCCCCAGGGCGCGGTCCTGGAGTCCTCCGAAACCACCCTCAAGCCCGGCGACCCCTTCCAGTTCGAGGCTGACTGCCCCGGCCGCTGCGGCTCCGGCTCCGTGGACTTCGCCCCCCAGCTCGCCGACGCCTTGGGCAGGACCCTCGCGGAGGGCTCCTTCGAGGTCCCCTGCGCCGAGCCCCTCTATGGCGGCGGCCCCGGGAGCTGCGGCTGCCTGGCCCGCTGCGCCTTCTCCGCCGACCACGCCCCGAGCTGAAGCGCCCCCCGGCGCGATCACCAACCGCCCGTCTACTTCGCCCGCCCCGCTTGACTGCCCCGCCGCGAAGCGCCACAATCCCCGCATGCCGCGCTCCTTCGCGCCGGTGGTCGGACGCTCGCCGCGGGTCTTGATGCTCGGCTCGATGCCGAGCGAGGCCTCCCTGCGCGCGCGCCGCTACTATGCCCACCCCCGCAACCAGTTCTGGCGACTGCTCGGCGCCGCGCTCGACGAGGAGCTGCACGGGCTGCCCTACCGGCGGCGCTTGGCCGCGCTGAAGCGCCGCGGCGTCGCGCTCTGGGACGTCCTGGAGTCCTGCCGCCGCGAGGGCAGCCTCGACTCCGCGATCAGCGGCGAAAAGCCCAACCCCGTCGCCGAGCTTCTGGAGCGCTCCGGCGTCAAGGCGGTCTTTCTCAACGGCGGCAAGGCCGACGCGCTGTTCCGCCGCCTCATCGCGCCGCGCCTGCCGCAAGGCGTGCGCGTCGAGAGGCTTCCGTCGAGCAGTCCGGCCGCCGCGTCGATCCCGTACGCGCGCAAGGCCGCGCGCTGGCGCCGCATCGCGGCCTTTCTTCGTCAAGCCGGGGCGCGATAAACCGGACTTTTTGTTTGCGTTGCCTCCTCACTTGTGTTACACTGTCCCTGCGGGGTAGAGCAGCCCGGTAGCTCGCAAGGCTCATAACCTTGAGGTCGCTGGTTCAAATCCAGCCCCCGCAACCATTTAGCGGCGTTTCTCGTCGAGAAACAAACGAAACCCTGGTCCGAAAAGGCCAGGGTTTCTTGTTTCTAAACCCTCGCCAGACCACAAGGTTAGTGAGGGTCCAACGATGAGAAAAACGCTCGCCTTCCGCCCCGCCGGACAATTCGAAGTGACGCTAGGCTCGGCCTCGGAGGCATTTCGCCTGCGCTGTCAGGCGCAGAACCTGAGCGCCGGAACGCTCGGCTGGTACAAGCAGTTGCTCAAGCTCTTCGGCCGGTTCCTCGAGGAGCGCGGCGTCACGACCGTCCGAGAGGTCACGCCCACGCTCCTGCGCCAGTACCTCGAAGCCATGCGCGAGCGCGGCAACAGCACCGTGACCGTCGAGCGCGCCTATGGCGGCCTGCGCTGCTTTTTCAGCTTCCTCTCCCGCGAGCGCCTCATCCCCCAGAACCCCATCCAGCTCGTCGAGAAGCCCCGCGTCGAGCGCAAGCTCATCCGGCCGCTCTCGATGGACCAAGTGCGCATCTTGCTCGCCCAATGCAACCAGAAGCGCTACGACGAGCATCGGCTCTGGACCGTGATGGTCCTGATCCTCGACACCGGCCTGCGCATCTCGGAGGTCATCAACTTGCGCAAGGACGCGATCGATTTCGGCGCCGGCGTCCTGCGCGTCATGGGCAAAGGCGGCAAGGAACGCCAAGTCCCCTTCGGCATCAACACCAAGCGCGTGCTCTGGAACTACGCGGCCCGCCGCGGCGACGTCCCCGGCCAGGACCTGTTCTTCGTGAGCCGCTACGGCGGCCGCGGTTGCCGCTACCTGTTCGGCAAGGAGTTTCGCCGCATCGGCCAGCAGGCCGGCATCCAAGGCGTCCGCGTCTCGCCGCACACCCTGCGCCACACCTTCGCGACTCAGTACATCCTGAACGGCGGCGACGCGTTCAGCCTACAGCAAATCCTCGGGCATTCGACGCTCGACATGGTGAAGGTCTATGTCGGGCTGGCGAACCGTGACGTGGCGTTGCTCCATCAGAAGTTCAGTCCGATGGACCGTCTTGGTCTCGTGCCAGGCGGGAGGCGCCGCATACTCGTGCGCTGAGGACTATTTCAGCGCAAGCTTGTCTAGGTAGGGCAGGAGTTCAGTTTCGGGCTTAGCCAGCCCCAAGGCGCTGACGCGCAGGATAGCCTTGGCCAGATAGCGGCTCATCGCCTCGCCGAAGTCTTTGAGGTTTACCTTAGCCTGCCTTGAGGGCAGATCGAACTGCTTCTTGAGTTCGTCGCCGTGAACGATCAGGCTGCGCAGCTTGTAGCCTGCCTTGATGTCGTTGAAGATAGTTTCACGTTCCTGAGCCGATTCGCCGATGAGGTTCGCGGCTCGCAGGCTCAGCTTGTAGGTGATCTCATGGTTGTTTTCGGTGAGCAGCGCCTCGAACCCGATAAAAGTGTCGATAATGCCGTCTTCGGGTGTTTCACGGTCGTAGTAGCCATTGAAGCGCTTGATGGCCAGACTCAGGCGCCGATCCTTGGAATCAAAAGCACTGGCATGACGCGCCCAAAGATCTTTGAAGTCCTCGATCTCCTCGGCGGAGAGGCGGTATGTCTTGCCCTTGGGCCAAGGCGAGCGAAGGCGCTGCGTCGCCGGCATGCCGTAGGCCCAGCCGAGCTTGCCCATCGAGGGCCGATTGTCGATTTGAAGACGGCCCGGTTTGAATAGGCGCAGACAAAAGACCACTTTTTGAATCTGGCGCAGGAACTCCCAATATTCTTTGCCGTGCTTCTTGGAGTCCGCGATGCCAAAGACCTTAACCACGAAGTCGCTGGGGTTAAGCGAGTTGCCGTCTTCGGCCGACTTCCCATCGGCCTCCCAAAGCGCCCGGCACTCCTCCTGCGTGTAGTTTCGGATTTCGAAGTCGCCGAATAGAATCGGACTGACGGCGCTCTGAAACCCCATGAGCACGGAGGTCGTCTCGACCTGGTAGCGGCCATCCACGATCTGCTCGGCCAGGCTCTTGGCTGCCGCCGTCTGCATCTCAATCGGGACATCCAAGCCCTTGCTCGTCTCGATCAACTCGATGACAGGGTGGAAAAAGTAAGACTGGTCGCAGCCGTAGAACTTCTCGACCTCGACATGCTTGGAGAGCGCGCCGAGCCCGGTCTTCAGCTCCGTCAGCTCGCGCAGTTTTTCGTAGCGGCGCAGGACGAACCAGGTCCAGTCGGCAACTAGCTCGATCTTGGTGCTCGTGTTGACCCCGAACCGGCCGGGTTCATCGGTGATCTCGAAGGTCGGGATATGGAGGTTCCTGCCTTCGATTGACTCAGCCTGGGATTTCTCCCTCTGGAGGAGGCTCAAGGCTGCGCCGAAGAAACCCAGGAGGGCGCGCTCCATCGCCGGGTCTCCTTGCCGGGGCGGCAAAGGTTTGGCGCGAGGCTCCAGACGCAGGACATTGCCCATAGGATTCGAGTGAAGGCGCGGCCGAAAGGCGCCTTGACAAAAGGCGCCATGGGCCTTGACTGATCAAAAAGTATCAGTTAGACTATCACCTGATACATGAATAAAAAAGAACTCCCCAAGCTGCTCAAGGCCATCCGAGACCGCCTGGAACTGCGCCAAGCCGATCTCGCCCGAGAACTTCACGTGTCCTACCCGACGATCAACCGCTGGGAGAACGGCAAGACGAAGCCCACGACCGCCGTGCTCAACCTGATCCGCCACTTCGTGCTCAGCAAGCGGAACGAGTGCGCTGACATTATAGCTGATTTCTTCCCGGAGGCCGAGCCTGGCGACGAGCCGATTTCCGTCCGCCGCCCACCCATGACTTTGGAGGAGCCGGACGAAGAAACCGCCTCCGATGAACCCCTTCATCTCCGCCGCCCCATCGCCATGCTCGACCTCAAATCAATGGAGGCGCTGCTCTGGCAAGCCGCCTGCTCCATCCGCGGCGAGAAGGACGCTCCGAAGTTCAAGGACTACATCCTCCCGCTCATTTTTGTCAAACGCCTTTCCGACGTGTTCGAGGACGAGATCACCCGCCTCATCAAGACCTTCGGCAACGAGGTCATGGCGCTCGAGAACGTGGAGGCCGACCACAGCCTGGTACGCTTCTACATCCCCGCCGAGGCCCGCTGGCCCGTTATAAGTGGAAGAAAGAAGCACACCTGGCCCGGCGGCCGCGCCCCCAAGACGCTCGGTGAGCAGGTGACCAGCGCTATCCGCGCCGTGGCCAAAGCCAACGAGTCGCTCCAAGGCGTCATCGATATCGTGGACTACAACGAGACGCGCAACGGCGAGCGAGAGCTGAGCGACAACGCCCTGGCCCGCCTCATCGAGATCTTGAGTAAGCATCGCCTGGGCCTCAACGACGTGGAGCCGGACTTTCTCGGCCGCGCCTACGAGTACCTCCTGCGCAAGTTCGCCGAGGGCCAGGGCCAGAGCGCCGGCGAGTTTTTCACGCCGCGCGAAGTCGGCCGCCTGATCGCCAAGATTCTTCGCCCCAAGCAGGGCGAGGAAGCCTACGATCCCTGCTGCGGCTCCGGCGGCCTCCTGGTCAAGTGCGAGCTGGATCTCGCCGAGCGCGAGGGGCGCGTAGCCAAGCCCCTTAAGCTCTACGGCCAGGAACTGACGGGAGCCAGCTTCGCCATCGCCCGGATGAACATGGTCATCCACGACATGGAGGGCGAGATCGTCCGCGGCAACACCATGACGAACCCGAAGTTCCGGGAGGGCGGCCGTCTCAAGCGCTTCGACATTGTGGTTACCAACCCCATGTGGAACCAAGATAATTTCTCCCCGGAAGAGACTTACGAGAAAGACCCCCTGGACCGCTTCTCTGGCCGAGGAGGCTTCGCCCCCCGGCAAAGCGCCGACTGGGCCTGGCTCCAACACATCCATGCCTCCCTCAAGGATACGGGCCGCGCAGCCATCGTCCTCGACACTGGCGCCGCCAGCCGCGGCAGCGGCAGCCAGGGCGACAACAAGGAGAAGGCCATCCGGAAGTGGTTCATCCAGAAGGATCTCGTCGAGGCGGTGATTCTGCTTCCCGACAACCTCTTCTACAACACCACGGCCGCTGGCATCATCGTCGTCCTCAACAACGCCAAGCCCAAGGAGCGAATGAGCAAGGTGCTGATGATCAATGCCGGGGCCGAATTCGAGAAGGGACGGCCCAAGAACTTCCTGACCGAGGCTGCTATCGACAAGATCGCGGCGGCCGTCCGCACCGGAAAGGACGCCGAGCGCTTTGCCAAGCTCCTACCGGCGGAGAAAATCGGGGACAAGAACGATTTCAACCTCTCGCCGGCGCGCTACATCGAGACAACCGGTGCCACCGAGCATAGGGACATCCAGGACATACTCGCCGATCTGGCGAAGCTCAAGGGCACAGCCTCGCGTCAGGATAAGGAACTTGAAGAGATTTTCACGGGCCTCGGATACGAATACAGCTAATGGCCACCACCTCATCGACTTCCCGACGCAAAATACTTCAGGGTGCTGTGCAAACCGATAGCGAGCGATCTCAATCTCATATGACTGAAGTCGGTCAGATTCCGCGTGACTGGCGACTCGCTTCCCTTGGCAGCCTTTTCGATGTTCAACAAGGGAAGGCTATGTCAGCCGAGAGTCGTGGTGGTCCGTCCCCCAGACCGTTTTTGCGAACTTCCAATGTCCTCTGGGGCAAGATTAACCTCTCCTCTGTAGATCGCATGCACTTCACGGATGCGGAATCCAAAAAACTGGAACTTCAACTCGGAGATCTTTTGGTCTGCGAGGGCGGAGAAGTTGGGCGGACAGCGATCTGGAGCAACGAACTGCCCGATTGTCTGTATCAAAACCATATTCATCGGCTTAGACGAATTGTCCCCCATATCGAGCCCCGATTTGCCATGTACTGGCTCCAAGAAGTGATTCTTCATCGAAAGGTCTATGAAGGTGCCGCAAACAGGACGACCATCCCCAATCTCTCATCTGCGCGACTAAAGGAATTCGCCATTCCTCTTCCTCAACTGGATGAGCAGCGCGCTATCTCGACGGTACTTGCGAAAGTCGAGGCGGCCGTTGAAACTCAAAGCAAGACAATAGCAGCCCTAAGAGAGCTAAAGGCCGCAACTCTACGCGAGGTTTTCCCACAAGAGTCTGATTCAAAATATTCGTGGGGCCATCTTGACAAGATCTGCCTCAAAGTCCGAATGGCTTCTCCAGAAAAAGAATTCGAGTACGTAGACGTGTCCGCCGTCTCAAATGAGGACTACTGCATAACCTCAACGGCAGCGCATACACCTGAATCGGCCCCAAGCAGGGCGCGCAAGCCAATTATGAGCGGCGATGTTATTGTTGCGACTGTTCGTCCGACGCTGAAGCGGGTTGCGCTGGTCCCTCACAAATTGGACGGGCAATTCTGCTCTACCGCATTCTGTGTTTTACGAGCCGATCGCGACCAGCTATTGCCACAATTTCTTTACTACGCGGTCCAGCGTCCTGAGTTCTTCGAGGCCCTGGGACGCGTGCAGCATGGCGCTAGCTACCCAGCGGTCACGGATACGGACGTGCGTCGCCAGAAGGTCCCGCTTCTGCCTCTGAACCAGCAGCAAAAAGTGGCCGATACTCTGAGTGCGATTGACCAGAGCACCCTGACCGCCACGGCGAAAGAGAATGAGCTTAATTCTCTCTTTGCCTCGATGCTCCATCAGCTTATGACAGGGAAGGTCCGCATAGCCCCATGAGACTCTCGATTCACCTATTCCGAGACAGCGTCAAGGGTTTCGACGACCTGATCAAGCCGGAGAGCTTGGCCGGCCCGAATGCCTACAAGGAACTCAAGGGCGCCTCGCAGCTGCCCTACCCCTGTAAGGCCTTCGTGCAGACCACTCGATTCAAGCCCCCAAAGTGGCTTGGATTCCTCGGCGATCACTTCGATACCGGCGGCCTGCGCATCCACACCGCGAGCAGTGCCTTTGTCCTTCTATTGAAAGCTGGTGGGCGGGTCTTCGCCGTCACATTCGGCTACGGCTTCCTGGCACTGGACCGGTCTAAGATAGAGCCGCGATTCGGGCTCATGGGCGCCTTCAATATCATGGATCCCGCCAAGCTCCGGACAGTCGATACCCGGAACCTGGAGCAGGTCGTCAAGCAGAAGCGAACCCATGTCAGCGTGGAAAGCGCCGTCTCGGATTTCGGCCTCGACCCCCAGATCGACCTGGTGCGCTACGTCTCCGGCAAACCCAAGGACAAGGATGTCGCTAGCAACGTCAGCGGCTCCGACTCAATGCACATCACCTGCGATGTTTCTCTTCCTCAACTCGGGAAGAAGTGCGAGGAACTACTCAAGGAGTACAAATCCGATAAATACAAGGAACACTTCGGATTTGCCGACAGCTTCGAAACGGTTAAATCCTCCGACCCCGTACTTACCACGCTCGACTCTGAGCTGGCCGAGCAGTTGGCCAAGCGCAAGCGCGGGCACATCGTGGCCGCCTTCCCGAACTTCATCGACGAGACTCGAGTCGAGCAGTTCCAGATCAGTTCGGGCCACAAGAACGTCCAAGTCCACGACCTCCACATCGGCGCGGTTTACGACTTCTACGACGCCTACCCTGACGTCCAGCCCGATCCCGATAAGACCTGGGTCGTAGGCCTCGACTCTGACGGCAATCCCGCCACGGAGAGACTTTCACTGCGAGAGTGCCTGGTCTGTGAGGTCACCTATAGCCAGGACACCTATACCCTGACTTTTGGCCAGTGGTTCCACGCGCGGCGCTCGTTCGTAGAACGAATAAAGCGCCAAATCGGCGCTCTTGAAGACATCACGGCCCGGCTTAAGATGCCACGCATGAACGAGGGCGAGAAGGAAGGCGACTACAATGAGCGCGCGGCCAAGCAGAAGGACTGGCTCCTCCTCGACAAGAAGCTCGTTCATGTCGAAGGACACAACAGGATCGAGGTCTGCGACCTTGCCACGCACGAGGGGTACTTCATCGCGGTCAAACGTATGCGCGACTCGGCCACTTTGAGCCACCTCTTCGCGCAAGGCAGCGTCTCTGCCCAGCTCCTGCGCGGCGATGACACCTACCGTGCCAAGGTCGCGGGTATACTCACAAAGAAATGGTCCGGCCATCTCATCGAGACGCCCACGCGGAAGGCCTGCTTCGTCTTCGCCTTGCCCATGCGGGGGAAGGCCTCGGCCGCCACGGATATGTTTTTGTTCAGCAAAATCCATCTTCTAACTCATGTGAAGCTAATTCAGGGGCTCGGATTCAGAGTCGCGCTCTGCAAGATCCAATACGGGAAGACCGCTAGCTAAGAGGATCACAATATGGGTTCAGAACTGACTGCCGCAGTAAGCCACCGCCGAATCATCACCTTCTGGTACAACGGGCTCGTTGGGACGGCTGAACCGCACACCTATGGCCTGCACAAGGATACTGGCCACGAAGTCCTTTCCTGTTTCCAAACGGCGGGCTTCAGCCACTCAGGCGAACTGCCGGGCTGGCGACTCTATTTGCTTTCGGAGATTCGAAATCTCTCCGTAACTGGCGACATCTATCCGAAGACGCGCCCAGGCTACAATCCAAACGATTCAAGGATGCAGGTTATTATTGCGAGAGCGCAATGAAGCAAGTCTGGGGATGAGAGGGAACCATGTCGCGATGGCATGATGTCTTTAACGCACAGCAGCCGATCGAGCGGGTAAAGGAGGCCCTGCGCCTCCTTGAATCAGCAAAGACGGACAAGCTGACCGGGGACGATCTTCCCAATTACGCGCGCCTCCTGAAGGCCGTTAAGGCCGTTCTGGCCTGCCTACAGAACCTCGACCCAGAGCTCTATCATCCGAACGCGTGGGCGAATATCGGGACCTGGTCGAACAACCTTCAGAACTACGCCACCGCCTTTTCTCAAAACCCCAACGCTGGAGCTATCAACAATGCGAACTCGATGGCTGACGAGTTGTTGGCGTTTTTGCGCCCTAGCGAGCGGCAGGACGCAGGGACAGTCGTAGCGACGGTTACCGAGGCGGCCAAGGCCTTCCAGTCGAAAATATCCGAGGAGCTCCTTCAGATACGCAAGGGCGTTACTGATGAAAAAGCCGCTGTAGCCGCGATTACCAAGTCCATCGACGCCGAGAAAGCCCGGCTTGACGGATTGGCAGCCTTAATCGAGCAGCAGAAGGGCCGGCTGGACCAGTCCATTGCCGCGTACCAGCAGCAATTTACGAGCGCCGAGACCACCCGTACGAATACCTATGCGGCTGACGCTGCGAAACGCGCCGCCGAATTTCAACAGCTGCTGAAAGCCCGGGAAGAAGATGCCAAGAAGTTCCAGGAGGCCCAGAAGACGCGCGGCGACGAGTTCTTCAAGGACCTACAAAAGAAGAGCGACCAGCACCTCCAGAATCTGAAGACTCGGGAAGCGGAGGTCGATAAGATTTTTGGCGCCATCGGCTCCGCCTCATTCGCGGGACACTTCAAGACCACGGCCGATACCGAGCGCTCCACTGCTGATTGGCTCCGCACCGCGGCCCTGTGGCTAATGGGCGCAATGATCGTGGTCGCAGGTATCGCGTTCTTCTTCAGCATCTTCCACGATGTGAGCTGGCATACTTTCGCGTTCAGACTAGGAACGGCGGTAGTGATCGCGATTCCTGCGATCTACGCTGCCCAGGAATCGTCAAAACATCGCGATCGGGAGAACGCACTCAGGAAAACGCACCTGGAACTCGCATCCATCGACGCCTACCTCGTTCTGCTGCCTGAAGCTCAGCGCAACGAGATCAAAGCGAGGCTTACGGAGAAGTTCTTTGGACGAGAAGAACCGAAGGAGAAGGAGGAGGCTGTTTCGAAGCATGCCCTGTTCGAACTCATGTCGTCTGTCCTGAAGAACCTGACCAAAGCGAAATAGGCCATGCCTCCACAGCTCGGCGGTGAACGCGACGCGGTCCAGAACCCCCTCATCGGTTATGCCGAGGAGATCGGTTGGACCTATCTCCCTGCCGATGAGGTCCTTCGACTCAGACGCGGTGCCGGCGGATGGCTGCTCTATCAGGTGTTGCGCGAGAAGCTGAATGCCCTAAACCCCGGGGTGGTGGACGGGAAGAACGCGGACGACATCATCGCCCGTATCGAGAACGTCCGGTGCACGATTGAGGGCAACGCCGAAATTCTCAAGTGGCTGCGCGGCGACCACTCGATTCATTCCGAGGGCGAGAAGCGCCGGCGCAATGTCAATGTGGTGGACTTCGAGCGCCCCGGAAACAATGTCTTTCACGTCACCGATGAGTGGGAATACACCAATGGCCAGAAGGGCAACCGCGCCGACGTCGTTTTCCTGATTAACGGCATCCCAGTCGCCATAGCCGAAACCAAGTCAGCCAAGTATGCGGATGGAATCGACCGCGCCGTGGTACAGCTGAGGCGCTACCACGAGGAGACGCCGGAGCTGATGGTCTCCCCCCAAGTCTTCGAGGCGACCCAACTGCTCGATTTTCACTACGGCGTCACTTGGAACCTCGACCGAAAGAGCATCTTCAACTGGAAGGAAGAGGAGCCCGGCAACTTCGAGGCGAAGGTGAAGCGCTTCTTCGGGCGCGAGCGGTTCCTCAAGCTCCTGCGCGACTGGATCATTTTCTTCCTGAAGGACGACGAGCTCCAGAAGGCCGTCCTGCGCCAGCACCAGTCCCGAGCCGTCGAGAAAATCGTGGAACGGGCGCTCGACCCCGTTAAGAAGACCGGCCTTATCTGGCACACCCAGGGATCAGGCAAGACCTTCACGATGATCACGGCAGCGCGGCAACTGCTGGAGAATCCCTCTTTTGGGAAAACGACAGTCCTGATGCTGGTCGATAGAAACGAGCTGGAAGGCCAACTCTCGGGCTGGATCACCAGCATCTTGGGCGAGGGCAAGGCCGAGATCGTCCAGAGCAAGAAGCACCTCAAAGAGCTTCTGCGGACCGACTACCGCGGGCTCATCGTCTCGATGATCCACAAGTTCGAGAAAGCCGACAAGGACCTCTGCACTCGCGACAGCATCTTTGTCTTGGTGGACGAGGCCCACCGCTCCACCGGTAGCGACCTCGGGAACTATCTCCAGGCAGCCCTTCCGAAAGCGACGTTTATCGGCTTTACCGGGACGCCCATCGACCAGATCGCCTACGGCAAGGGCACCTTCAAGGTGTTCGGCAAGGACGACGCCCAGGGCTACCTGGATAAATATTCCATCCAGGAATCGATCGCAGACGGGACGACGTTGGAGCTGCACTACGCCCTGGCACCTAACGAGATCCGCGTTCCCCGGGAGATGCTTGAAAAGGAGTTCTGGGCATTGGCCGAGACTGAAGGCATCAGCGACATCGAGGAGCTCAACCACATCCTTGAGCGCGCCGTCACGCTTAAGGCGTTCCTCAAGTCCAAGGACCGGGTCCGCCAGGTCGCGGAGTTCGTCGCCAAGCATTTCAAAGAAAACATCGAGCCGCTGGGCTATAAGGCGTTCTTAGTCGGCGTGGACCGGGAAGCCTGCGCCCTTTACAAGAAGGAGCTCGACCGTGTCCTGCCGGAGGATTATTCCACCGTCGTCTACACCTCCGCCCACAACGATCCGCCGGCGCTGGCCAAGTTCAAGCTCAAGGACGACCAGGAAAAGCACGTCCGCAAGGCTTTCACCAAGCCGGGCGAGAAACCCAAGATTCTGATCGTCACCGAGAAGCTGCTCACAGGCTTCGACGCACCGATCCTTTACTGCATGTACCTGGACAAGCCTATGCGCGACCATACCTTGCTCCAGGCGATCGCGCGCGTCAATCGGCCCTACGAGGATGACGGGATCAAGAAACCCGCGGGCTTGGTCGTGGACTTCGTGGGTATCTTCGAACGCATGGAGAAGGCGCTCTCCTTCGACTCGGATGTGGTGCAGAGCGTCATCAAGAACATCGACGCGCTGAAGGCCCTCTTTGTGCGCATGATGAACGAAGAGGCCGCGCCCTACCTGGCCCTCTGCCGCGGGCGCATGGACGACAAGGCCGTGGAGCGGGCCGTGGCGGCGCTCGCGGAGATCGCCAAACGCGACGGGTTCTTCGACTTCTTCAAGAAGCTTGAGAACCTCTACGAGATCATCTCGCCCGACCCCATGATGCGGCCGTTCATGGACGACTACGCCAAGCTCTGCAGGCTTTATCAGGTGATCCGGGCCGCAGTGAACCCTCACCGCGGATTCTACTCGGACCTCATGAAGAAGACCGAGAGCATCGTTCGCGAGCATGCCCAGGCTTTCGGGCTCGACACGGTGACCAAGACCGTGGCGATCAACGAGGAAACCCTGGAAGCTCTTAAGAAGAAGCAGGCTCCGCCGGCGGCCAAGATCATCAACTTGGTCCGCACCCTGGCAGGGCTTGCTCACTCGCAGGGCGCGCGCCAGCCCTTCCTGATCCCTATCGGCGAGCGCGCCGAAACTATTCTTCGCAACTACGAAGACCGCCAGACGACGACGGAGGACGCCCTCCAGGAGCTCGAGGAGCTCGTGCGGGAGTACGATGAAGCCCGGCGCAAGGCCGAGAAGACCGGACTCTCTCCCGAGGCGTTCGCGGCCTTCTGGCTGCTCGACCGTGCAGGCTCGGCTAAGGCTGAGGCCATCGCTCGGGAGGTGGACGCCCTGTTCGTGCGTTTGCCCCACTTCGCGGCGAACGCGGAGGAGTTCCGCCAACTGAAAGCCGAACTCTATAAGCTGCTGCGCCCGGCCGTCGGCCTGGAACGCATGAAAGAAATGGCCGAGCAGATCATCAAGCTGCGCAGCAAATGATCTCGACACCACGAGGCAAGCCGGTCCCTAGGCCACTGTTCAAGCAGCGGGTGGGCCGCTGGGCGACTAAGATCGGTGTCCAACCTAAGCGGGTTTACGTCCAGGCTATGCGCAATAAATGGGCCTCGTGCTCCACCGCTGGCCGAGTTTATTTCAGCGCCGACCTGTTGTCCCAGCCCGTCTCCTTCCAGGACCAGGTCATCGCCCACGAGTTGCTCCATTTGCTTATCCCCAATCATGGGGCTCTCTTCAAGAGCTTCATGAACGCCTACCTGCCCCAAAGCCACGCGACGCGAGCGAAGCATATCGCTTGTTCGCGACCTACCAAAGCCTAAAATTCGCGTCTGCGGGTGTGCAGATTCCCTCGTTTCACGGGAATAGACACGGAAGCCCCCCGCGTTGCTTATCAGTGTCCCAAGGCAGGTTATCCTCTGCGGCCGCAGGGGTTTCACCGTTTTCGGCGCAGAGTTTTCCGCGCACCTGGGACTCGTCATGGCATCGTTTTTGACCCGTTTCATTCTGGGATCGCCCCAAGTGGTAGGAAACGCCGCGGCTGGATTGCATTACAGAGTGTAGGGCCATGTGCTGATTTGGCTCTCTCGCCGGAATAGTAAGTGGGAGGTCTGTGCCGATTTGGTCCTCCCGCCCGATATGTAAGTAGGGGGCCGTGTGCGGGTTTTGCTTTTCGGCCGGAATAGTAATAGCAGGGCGAAGAGTCCACCAACAGGTCCGCCAACGTGTTGGCGGGGGTGCTCGGAGAGCTCCCAATCAAAAACTATCGATATTTGCTGGCCAAGATCGCCCACCTCGTCATCGTTGAGGCCGATGACGCTTCCCGACCCCTCTCCCCCAACCATGCAGATTGGTTGTGGTAGAGGGGTCGGGAAGGCGGTGGGCGAGGGGCAGCAAATAATTTTGGAGATGAAGAGGAGGAGAATGGAACTGACCAAACGAGACTTAAATATCTTGGCGGCGATCGAGAAATGGGGCGTGATGGGACTGGGACAAATCGACGGGGTTTTCTTCAGGACGGAGCTTCCGGAGCCGGAGCGGATCAGGCTGTTTTTCAACGACTTGCGGCGCGAGGACCACTGGGGCGGAGCCTACAAACGGCTGAGCGCGCTGGCCGGCGCGGGGCTGATCCGGACCTGGAGGCCGACGAATTACTGGCAGGTTTACCTGCTGACAGGCCGGGGCCATGAGCAACTCAAGCGGCATCAATTGGCAGTCTTCAACCATCCGAGTCGCGGCGTGGGAGAAGCGTATCTACGGCACGAGATCGCGGTCTGCGGCGTGGGGTTGACCCTGGCCGAACTGCTCGGCCTCAAGGTCCAAACGGCGCGGCGGACCTGGGATGACCTGTACCGCCGCGGTCGAATCAAGCGCGGCTTCACCAAGCTGAGACTGCCGGATCTGCGCATCGCCGATGCGGCGGGCGTCGCGCATCAGGTGGAGGTGGAGCTCACGTCCAAGTCGCGCGAGCACTATCGGGCCATGTTCACCGAGGGCGCACGGCAGACCTTTGACGGCAAGGTTCTCTATTTGACCGGCTGGCCCACCGGAGTCGAGCACATCGTCCATCTCGCGACGACGGTGCAGCGAACGAACGTCTACGCGGCCGGCTTGGCCGAGTTCAGGACGGCGCCAAGACAGTGCCGATTCATTCGCCGCGGCAGCCTCGAATCCGTTCAGGTATTCACGATACCCCCGGCTGGCGCGCCAGCGGAGGCGGCGGCATGAACGGCTCCCTGGAAGCCGCCCGAGAGGCCTTCCTCGCGCGCTGCACGGCCCTGAACCTGGCCGCCGGCAGCGTGGTCTGGTACCGGCATATCCTCCGCGATCTGGAGGCCTCCCTGGCCCGGCGCGGCGCGAGGGAGTTGGCGCTCGTCACGCCCGCTCTGCTGCGCGAGCACCTGGCCGCGCTGCGGGCCAAGGGGCATTCCTCCGAGACCGTCTTCCGGACCTACGGCGGCATCCGCTGCGCCTTCCGGTTCTGGACGCGCGAGGGCATGCTCGCCCGCAACCCGATGGAACTGGTCGAGCGGCCGCGGCGCGAGCGCGCGCTGATCCGGCCCATGAGCCCGGAGCAGGCAGCCCAGCTACTTGAGGCCCCCGACACGCGGAGCTGGGAAGGCGTCAGGGACCGCGCAATGATGATGGTCATGCTCGACTCGGGTCTGCGGATCTCCGAGGTCCTGTCCCTGGAGGCGGCGCGCGTGGATTGGGTCAACTGCGCGGCCGTGGTCATGGGCAAGGGCCGCAAGGAGCGCTCCGTGCCCTTCAGCGCGCGCACGGCGCAGGCGCTGCTCGAGTACGCGCGCGCCCGCAGCCAGCGGCCGATCAAAGGCGGGCAGTTCTTCCTGGGCCGGACCGGCAAGCCGATCTGCCGCAGCAAGATGCGTAAGCTCATCGTCCGCTACGGCCGGGAAGCCGGGATCGATGGCGTGCGGCTATCGCCGCATACGCTCAGGCACACCTTCGCTGTGCTCTACGTCCGCAACGGCGGCGACTCGTTCAGCCTGCAGGAAATCCTCGGGCACTCGACGCTGGAGATGACCCGGCAGTACGTGAACCTGGCGCGGCGGGACGTGGCCGAGCAGCACAGGAAGTTCTCACCGATGGAGGCGCTGGCGCAGGACGCGCGAGCGGGCCGCTCCAGCTTGGTACGCTCGAGCGCTACGCCTCTGAGCGTACCAAGCTGGACACCGCCGGTTCAATAAGGGGTACTACCCTACCCCGCTTTCCGGAGGCGCAAAAAAAGGCGCGATCGGGTATAAAATGACCGTTTTGAGGGCGTATTTTCCCGTTCGGGAATATCCCTTGCGTAAATCGCCCCGGACGGGTATAATATTCCCGTTCGGGAAAATTATCTCAAATAAGGCGGATAACTGCAAAAATATTACCGAGCGGGAAAATGAACACGACTACACAGCGGACGATTGCGAAGAGCGCCGAGGACATCGGCGAGATCGTCCGGCAGGCGCGCAAGGACGCCGGCCTCAAGCAGGCCCAAGCAGCGGCCCTCTGCGGCGTCGGGACGCGATTCCTGTCGGACTTGGAGAATGGAAAACCCACGCTCCATCTGGGCAAGGTCCTCAAGGTCCTGCACGGGTTCGGCTTGAACGTCCTCATCAAGCGCAAGGAGTTCGGCGAGTGAGCGGCGTCCTCAACGTCTATTGGGGGACGAAGCTCGCCGGCCGCCTGCGCGAGGACGATCGCGGGCACTTCGAGTTCCAGTACGAATCGGGCTGGCTGGCCGATCCGGAGGCGATGCCCATCTCCGTCCGCCTTCCCCTGCGGCCCGAGTCGTTCGATGAGAATACCTGCCGCGTCTTCTTCGGCAACCTTCTTCCGGAAGGGCCTACGCGGCGGCTGATCACCGGCAAGCTCGGCATCTCCGAATCGAACGACTTCAAGCTGCTCGAAGCCCTCGGCGGCGAGTGCGCGGGCGCGCTGTCCATCCTGCCTGAGGGCCAGCAGACGAACGACTCCGGCAGCTACGAGCCGCTGGCCCGCAAGGACCTCGACCGCATGATCGAGGAGATGCCGCAGAACCCGCTGCTGCTGGCCAACGGAGACCTGCGGCTGTCGCTCGCGGGCGCGCAGCAGAAGATCCCCGTTTTCTACGAGGACGGGAAGTTCTTCCTGCCCCGCGGCTCTCATCCCAGCTCGCACATCATCAAGCCCGCGATCCCCGATCTCCCCGATATCGTCGAGAACGAGGCCTACTGCATGGAGCTGGCGCGCCGGCTCGGCCTGCCGGCGCCAATCTCGATCGTCATCGGCGGCAAGTACCCCTTTTATCTGATCGAGCGTTACGACCGGCTCCGCGGCGACGACGGCAAGCTGCGCCGAATCCATCAGGAGGACTTTCTCCAGGCGCTCGGCTATCCCTACGGGAAAAAGTACGAGTCCGACGGCGGCCCCGGACTCAAAGCCTGCTTCGGCCTGGTCGAAGATCAGAGCACCCAGCCCGCCCTCGACAAGATGATCATGATCCGCTGGGTCATCTTCAACTACCTGATCGGCAACTGCGACGCGCACGCCAAGAACCTCTCCATGCTGATCAAGCGCGGCGACTATCGGCTCACTCCGCTTTACGACCTGCTCTCGACGCGGGTCTACGGACGCCTGTCCGCCAAGTTCGCCATGCGCGTCGGCGGCCAATACCGTTCGGAGTGGGTCCACAAGGAGCACTGGGAAAAGCTCGCGGAAGAGGCGGGAGTCGCCTCGAAGGCGGTCTTTGACTCGTGCCGCGAGTTGGGCGAGACCGCTCCGGCTATGGCGGAGAAGGCCGCCGGCGAGTTCGCCAAGGCGCACGGCGCTGGAGCGACGATCGCCAAGATCACGAAGAGCGTCTCGGACGGATCAAAGAAGATGCTGGAAGTGCTCAAGTCCTGATGCAACTCTCAATCGGCATTCTCCAGCTCAAGATCACGCTCGACGGCATCGAGCCGCCCATCTGGCGGCGCATCCTCGTGCCGAGCTGGATTCCCTTCCTGACGCTGAACAAGATCATTCAGCGCGCGATGGGCTGGAAAGATTGCCATCAGCACAGATTTCGTTCCGATCGGAAGGGCGAGCTCAAGCCGTCCATGGAGAAGACCGTCCGGCTTGGCGACCTGATCAAGAAGGAGGGCGAGGTCTGGCGCTACGAGTACGACTTCGGCGACGGCTGGACGCACACGCTGCTCGTCGAAAAGACCCTCCCGCCCGACGATCCCAAGAAGTATCCGATCTGCCTGGAGGGTGCCCGGGCCTGCCCTCCGGAGGACTGCGGCGGAGTCCCGGGGTACGAGGAGACGCTTGAGATCATCGCCGATCCGAAGCATCCCGAACATGAAGCACGCCTTGAATGGCTTGGCGGCAAGTATGACCCGGAGGCGTTCGATCTTGCCGCGTTGAACAAAAAGCTCTCGCGCTTTCGCCTATGATGAGTCTTAAGCTCCTGTTCAGTTACCTGGATAATAGGGAGGCCGCCAGCTTGGTATGGTTGGCGGTATTTGCGCTTTGGGTCTGTTCTATGCGCGAGATTCGGGAATCGCTGATCCAAGTCCTTCGAAGCTTCCTGGAGTGGAAGGTCTCAACTCCGCTGGTGTTGATGGGACTCTATGTCGTGGGCATGGTCGCCGGGCTTCGCGCGGTGGGCCTGTGGGACCAGTCGAGATTGAAAATCACCCTGCTCTGGTATCTGACCGCCCTTCCGGTGTTCTTCAATGCCGTGACAGATGAAGGGTTCTCTCTGCGGAAGGCAGCAGCGGAGACCATCAAAATCGCCGTGCTGCTCGACTTTCTGATGAACCTGCACGTGCTCAGCTTCCCACTGGAAATGATTCTCATCCCATTTGCGACCCTGATAGGCGTGATGCTGGCGGTAGCGGAGATGAAGCCTGAGTTCGCCAGCGTGAGAAAGCCCCTGGGCACCATAATGGCGATCCTTGGCTTCGGCCTCTTTGCGTTTGTTTGCTATCGGATCCGCGCCGACTTCGGCAAGTTTGCAACGCTCGGGACGCTCCTGGAACTTCTACTCCCCATCGTCCTGGCGCTCTTGTTCCTGCCATTCGTTTACGCGATGGCATTGGTCGCCCGTTACGAAATGGCGTTCACCCGGCTGAAATTCTTCGTCAAGGACCCTGAACTCCAGGGTTTCGCCACGTCCCGAATCATCCTGGCGTGCCATCTCGATTTGCGGGCGGTGACCCTCCTGTCCAAGAGCCTCTACAAAATGAACCTCCAGTCACGAGAAGCGATTCTCAAGTCGCTCCGGCAATTTGCTATACTCACAGCAGGACCACAAGGTTAGTCGTTGAAACCGCGTGGAGTTGGGGCTGGTCCTCGACGGAGAGAGCTTCCGCGTAAACGGGTGAAGCTCATAACCTTGAGGTCGCTGGTTCAAATCCAGCCCCCGCAACCATCTCCGACGGTAGAAGCGATAAAAACCCGGCCCGAAACGGCCGGGTTTTTTCTTGCCCCGGGCCCGAAACACCACAAGGTTAAATTGATTGGCTCAACGGCTCCTTGACCGTGATGGGCAAGGACCGCAAGGAGCGCAGCGTCCCGTTCTCCGCGCGGACCTGCCAGGCGATGATGGACTACGCGCGCCCGGGCTCAAGGCCGCGTCCAGGCCGCGCAGTTCTTTCTCGGGCCGCGCGGCCGGCCGATCCACCGCAGCGATGCGCGCAAAATCGTGGCAGGCTACGGCCGCCAGGCAGGCATCGAGGGCGTGCGAGTGTCCCCCCACACGCTGCGCCATACCTTCGCCGTGCTCTACGTCCGCAGCGGCGGCGACTCGTTCAGCCTGCAGGAAATCCTTGGGCACTCCACGCTGGAGATGACCCGGCGCTACGTCCACCTGGCGCGGCGGGACGTGGCCGAGCAGCACAAGAAGTTTTCGCCGATGGAGTTTCTGGCCGGTCATCGCGCACGCATGGATCAACCATGTGCATGAATTTTTATAAAAATACTGACACAAAGCATTCGCGGTAATTGGGATATGCGTTATACTATTCCTGTAGCCCGACCAGCCGAATTCCGGAGCTTCTGCTTTGGCCGTAGTCCTAAAAGGGATTGCCAGGCTGACCTTGGGCTACCTTCTTTTCTGGGTGGCTTCTAAAAATGTGGGATGGGAAAAATATTCTAAGCTCACTTGTTTGGTGTATGCCAAACCCACGCCATAGAGGAGATGGTCGACTCCAACTTGATCTTCGACTGAGGCGGGCTGATTAGTATTTACTGTTTACAAAGTTGTAAATGACTGCTACAATGAACCTACGAATTACTCTAAGTATAAGATATTGTTCTGAAATATATACTGTTTACAATCTTGTAAATGAAGCTCCTTAAAACGCCGCCGTCCCAAGAACGGAATCCGTTCGCCGACAGCGCGTCCATGCTGTTGAGGACCGCCTTAGCCGCTCCGGCCGAAGTCTGGGGAATCCGAGAGCTCTCAAGAATGGCGGGAACGAGCCCCGCCCTGGCGATCCTGAGCCTGCGCCAACTGCAGCGTATCGGGCTCGCCTCGCGGGAAAGTCCCACGGAGGCGCGGTTTCTTGATCCGGTCCAGCTCTTGCGCGATTGGGCGGCGTGGTACGCCATGAAGCCGGTCAAGTATTATCGATTCTCGATTGACGGCGCCGCCGATGCGAACGCCATCCTCAATCGGATATCCAAATCTCTCCCCCACCTTCCGGGTCCCTGGGCTCTGACCTGCATGGCCGGAGCTTCTCTCGTCGCGCCGTTCGCGACTTTCAAGGAGGTCCATGTCCATTTGCCCAATGCGGGGAAACTGAAACGCTCGTGGCAGGACGTTCTGCGCCTGCAGCCGGACAACCTGGGGCCGATCCATTTGATCGAGCCCTACTACGCGGACTCCGGCCTCCATGGGGCCCAGGTGATCCGCAAGCTGCCTGTCGTCTCCGCGGTCCAACTCTATCTCGACTGCTACCGCTATCCGGTCCGGGGCCGGGAGCAGGCCGAGCACATCCTCTCCCGGGTTCTAATGCCGAGGTGGCGCGATGCCCGCTGAAGCCTCGCCGGAAGTCGTCAAGAAGGTTCTCTTCACGGCGCTGGACGCGCTGCGCGATTATCTGTCGGACATCGTCATCGTCGGCGGATGGGTGCCGCAAATATATGCCTGGAAGGAAGAGTCGCCGGAGATCGCGGTGCACTCCAACGATGTGGACGCGGCTATCGAGGCCCGAATTCCGCTGCGCGGAGAAAAAGGCATCGTCGCCTCGCTGCAGGCCGCCGACTTTATAGTGGAATCCTCCGATTCGGGATTCGGTCTTACGGCGTTCGGGAAGAAATCAAAACCTTCCACCCGATTTTTCTATCGCAAGGGCAAGGTCGCGGTGCCGTTCGAGTTCATCACTCCCTTGTTTGGAAGCGGCGAGGATACTTCCACTCTGATCCAAAGCGGACTGATCGTGCCCGCCCTCCGGTACACGGACATTCTGCTGGCCCACACAGAGACAGTCTCTCTCGAAGGCGAAACGCTCAAAGGCGAAAGGATTCGTTCAAGGTTCAAAGTGCCGACGCTGCCGGCCTTTGTCCTGACCAAGGGGCTGATCTTCACGCGGCGGCCGATCATCGAGAAGAAAGGCAAGGACCTGGCCTACATCTACGAGGTTTTGCTCAAGCCTGAATGGCGAAAGAGGGTCGTCGAAGGCATGGCGGAAACGGCGGCCAAGCACCCCGCCCCATGGTACCGCAAGTTCAAGCGCAATCTGGAAGAGGCTTTCACGACGGAGAATTCCTCGGGTCCGGTCTGGACCGCCCTGCAATACACGAACCGCGATGCCGCGGAGATGCGGAGACAGTCCTTCCAAACATTTCGCGCGTTTCTGGCCGAGTTGAAATAACCGCGGCTTGCCGCGTGTATGCTATGCTCCCCGTGGCCACAAGGTTGGACGCTCGAACCCGTAACGAGAAATGTCGGGACCGGCCCACCGAAAGGTGGGTTTTGTGTTTCCGGTCTGTAAGTTTTTCCGGCCCGTCCGCGTATCACGGATGGGCGCGGAGCCCGCTTCGCATCAGAGGCTCCGAAACCCGCCCGGAGAAACCATATGAATCGCCTCAAAGCCGCCGCGGGAATCGTCGCGGTCGTCGCCGCCGCAGGAGCCGGCCATAAGTACCTGGAACTGAGTCGGCTGGCGCAAACGCCGGACCCGGTCAAAACCGGGAAGCTCCTGCCCGCCGCCGAAGCCTCGCCCGTCTCGGCGCCCGATCCCGTCGCCAAGGCGCCCGCGCCGCGGGACAAGGCCGACGTCCTGCGGATTCTCGAGGAGGGCCCGAGCGAATTGCGCGAGGAGATTCTCGCCCGCCTGGGCACGGGCGGCGCGCGCGGCCCGGAGGTGTACGCGAAAGTGCTGGAGCTCGCCGACAAGGGGATGATCCCCGATGCGCTCCTTCCCCAGGCCCTCCGCCGCGCCGGCGGCCTCAAGGCGCGCGACGCCATCACGACCCTGCTCAAGTCCACCGACAACGCCCGGCTCATCGCCGGCTGCGCCGTCGCTCTGCAGGACTACAAGGACCCGGACGTCTTGGGCCTCATCTTGGAGAACCTGGAGCAGGCCGGGCTCCTGGAGTCCAACGCCAAGTTGCCCTGGATCAGCGCGCCGCTCCTTAACGCGCATATGAAAACGGCCGATAACGCTCAGTTTCGCCGCGGCCTGGCGGCGATGGCGGCGCGCCCCCGCCTGGCGAGGATCGAACACTTGCGCAAGGGCTTGGAGAGCCCCGACGCGCAGACCCGCCGCCTGGCGGCCGTCGCCGTGAGAAAAGCGGCTCTCGCCAAGGTCATAGACGCCGCGCAGGGCGAGGCTCTGCTGGCCGGACGCCTCCAAGTGGAGAAGGAGCCGGTGCTCGTCGCCGAGTTGACGGGTGGCTTGGAGAGCCTTCGCGGCCTCCTTTCCGAGAAGAAGGCCAGCCTGCAGTAGACGCGGCGATCAGACAACCGGGAGTCCCCCGCCGCACGCGGGGGGCTCCTTGTTATAATCCGGGGCCCCCGGACTGTAAGTTTCCGGCCCCCTCCCAGGTATAAGAGACACGGTGGACGTCGAGCTCGACCGCCTGATCGCCCTGCACGCCGACAAGGCCTACGCCGTGGCCCTGCGCCTGACCGGCAGCCCGGCGGACGCGGGCGACGTCGTCCAGGAGGCGTTCCTGCGCGCCATGAAATACTTCGCGACCTACGACCCCGGCCTGCCTTTCGAGGCGTGGCTGAGCCAAATCCTGCGCAACGTCTACCTGAGCTCCCTGCGCAAGGAAGCCGCGCGCCGCTCGGTCCCGCTCTCCGCCAGGGACGGCGAGGACGCCGGCTCCCTGGAGGACGCCCTGGCCGACGCCGCCCCCGGCCCCGAGCGCCGCGCCGAGCAGGGCGAAGACGCCGACCGCGTGCAATGCGCGCTCGCCCGCCTAAGCCCGCCCCTGCGCCTGGCCGTGGCGATGGTGGACCTGGAAGGCTCCCCGCGCGAGGACGCCGCCGCCGCGCTGGGCTGCTCGCTCTCGGCGCTGGACGTCAGGCTGCACCGCGGACGGGGACGACTCAAGGAGCTGCTCTCATGAACTGCCATGCCTTCATCAACGTCCAAGATTTGCACGCAGAAAACCGCCTCTCGCCAAGCCTCAGGAAGGCCGCGCAGGCGCATCTCGCCGCCTGCCCGAACTGCCGCGCCCTCGCCAAGCCCGCGCCGGCCCCCGCGCCCGCCCCGCGCGCTCCGGACTCCCTAAAAGAAAAACTCCTCGCCGCCGCCAAGGCCGCCGCCCCAACGCCCGTGCCGGCCCCCGCCCAAGGCTTCGACCGGCCGTCCCTCGGCGAGAAGGCCCTGCTCGCCCTCGTCTTCCTGGCGCCCCTGCTGGCCGCCGTGCGCGCCTTCGCCCCCGCCGCGCCCGACGCCGCGCTCCTGGAGATCTGCGCCCTGGCCCTGGCCGCCGCCTGGCTGCTCAAGGGACTGGAGCGCGGGCGTTGGGAGGCCCCCGCCGCCGCCAAAGCGGCGCTGCTCCCCCTGCTGGCGCTGGCCGCCTGGACGCTGGCGCGCTTCGCCGCCGCGCCTTCAAAAACAGCCCTGCTGCCCGACCTGGTCCCGGCCCTGTCGGCCGGCGTCGTCTACGCCGCCGCGCTCCTGGAGTTCGGCGGCGCGCGCTCCGCCGCCCGCCTGTCTTTTTGGACCGCCGCCGCGGCCCTGCCCGCGGCCGCGCTCATAAAAGAACCGTTCCCCTCTTTCGCGGCCGCAGCACTTCCCATCGCCCTCGCCGCCCAATTGGACCCGGAAGCCTCGCGCGCAAGCCGCCTGCTCTCCGCCGCGGCCGCCGCCGCCCTCGCCTTGCTCGCCGCGCGCAGCGGCGCCGGCCTGGCCGCCTTCGCCCTCTCGGCCGTACTCTTCGCCGCCGCCAGCACCGCGATCCTGCGCGGCCAAGCCGCCCGCCGCGCCGCGCTGCTCGCCCTCGCCAGCGCGGCCCTGGCCGCCATCGCCGCCCCCCAGGCGCAAGACGCGCTCCTGCAAAGCTCCACCCTGAATCCTGCAAGCCTCGTCCTGCTCGCCTGGACCGCCCTGGCCGCCGCCGCCTGCGGCTTCGGCGCGGCCTGGAGCCTGCGCCGCCGCGGCGCCTTGGCCGAGGCCGGCTACGCCGCCGCCTTCGCCGCCGCCTTCTCGGCCTGGGCCCTCTCCCGCGCGCTGGGCCTCACCCCGCCCTCCGGCGCGGGCGCCTGGCTGGCCTGGGCCGCCGCCGGTATTGCCGCCGGCATGGGAAGCCTCGCCCAGCCCCGCGCCGCCGTCCTCGCCCTCCCCTTGCCTTTCGATGAGGCGACCCGCTGCCGCCTGCGCGCCCCCGCCCTCGCCCTCATCGCCCTCCTGGCCGCCGCGCCCGGCCTCTGGCTTGTCTCCGACGTCCGCTACGGCCAAGCCCTGGCCGCGGCCCGCGCCGGCGACTTGGGCAGCGCCCTCGCCCAAGCCACCCGCGTCTGGCCCGGCAGCGCCGCCTACCCCGCCGCCCTGGACCTGCGCGGCCAAATCCTCTTCGACCAAAACAAACCCCAAGAAGCCCTCGCCGCCTACGCCCGCCTTGAGCGCGTCTCCCCCGGCTTCCCCGCCCTCCACGCCCACCGCGCCCAAGCCTACGCCGCCCTCCAAGACTGGCCCGCCGCCGCCCAAGAGCGCGAACTCCAAAACGCCCTAACCCCCCTCGACCTCCAAAACCTCATCGCCTGGACCCAAGCCTCCCGCGCCTCCGGCGACCTCCTCCAAGCCCGCCGCCTCGCCTCCCGCGCCCAAGCCCTCTCCCCCCACAACCCCTCCGTCCAACTCCAAATCGCCGCCAACACCGCCCTCGCCAAGCGCTTAGCCCTCCAAGACACCGCCCGCCGCAAATTCCCCCGCAAAAAGCTGGCGTTTAAACGCCGCCCGAAATAGTCAAAAGGAGGAGAGCTCCACCTTAAAGACGGGCGGCAAAGTCCAGCCCTCCAATATGGGTCTACCAAAGGGCTTCACTTTGTATTACACCTTGCTGAGTGGATTTGTAGAATCTCGTGATGACAATAAAGAAAAAGGGCTCCTGGCTAATCGGCTCTGTAGTAGAAGGCGGATGGAACTCGTTAGTATCAGCAGCATGGGGCACGGCAGCACTCGCTCTTTTGCCAGTACTAAAACGTATAATCATAGCAGCATGGAATAGCCCCCAAACTCCCATGCCGCTAAACGCGACATGGGCTCGTATTTCTCTTTTTGCCGTTCTGGTAATCGTAGTATCCACCATAACGCTGTTAGTAATTGCGTGGCGGCAAGATATGGAACTGAGGAAACTACGAAAGCATAAATGTCCTTCATTAGATGAATACCCCAAAATGTTTCCGGGGCCAAAATTTTTTCATGAACCTGCTGAGTGGATCCCGGTTTTGTATGCCGATCAACAGGGGAATAGATATATTCAACTTGGCGACCCTCGCTGTCCAAAATGTGAGGCTCCATTGCTTGAACTTCCAAAAACTTATACTGCATCGGAAGAGTGGGCGCAGTGCCCAACGCCAACTTGCACAATGGAGCAATTCTCTTTCAAACCATCTATCAGCATCATAAAAGAAAGAGCCCGACGGGATGCCATTGGGAAACGGACTCGTCACGAAATAGCTTTTCCAGGCGATCCGCAAACAGATCAATAAAAGGCTCGTTTTAAGAGCCTTTTGCGAAGAGGGATAAGTCCTGGATGGAGAATTGAAGTTGCGGCGGCTGAGATGGCCATAAGAGATATGCATGGCACTGAGCGATGAAGTTTTAAAGGAGGTTGGCCGCGTCACCACAAATTTCGCGAGCCTCGATTTCTATATCGGGATAATCATTATCGAGCTCATGAAAGTTCATATAGACGTCGGCCTAATGGTTACATCCGAACAGTCGTTCCGTCAGAAATTGAAATTGCTTAGCTCCTTAGTGAAGCACTGGAATAAACTGCCGGCCGTACCTCCGCATATTAAACCAACGTCCCTGGATGCACTCATTCTAAAATGCGAGAATCTTGAGATGCGTAGAAATTTGGTTACACACTCACTTTGGTCGATGGACAGGAAAGCTGAGGCCGCTCCAAAACTCTTCCGAATAAAGACAACCGCTAAACAGAAGAAGGGATTGCACCATGGATTCGAAGAGTTCAGCATCACAGATCTGACGAGTCTTGCGAATGAAATAAGAGACACTGCGTCTAGTGCTATGCGGCAGATGTTTCCGCCTCCAGCGAACATCTAAGACTCGAAGCTGAACATTCCTATTCTACTTCGAGGCGGCTCCCACCAACTTGCGGCGCGCCTGGATAACCCCATGCCCGCCACCGTTGCAATGGTCGCCATTGGCCTTATCCAAGAGAAGAATCTCCTGCGACATAGGCCGTGAATACGTGCTGGCGTAGGGCTGGCGGACGGCGTCGGTGCCGATCTCGTTGCCCCATTGGGACCATTTGGGGCGGGAATGGCGGGCGAATAGTTCCAGGTAGGGGCCGGGGCTGCAGCGCTCGATGATGTCGTAGAGCTCATCGGGCTTGCGGGAGTGTTCGCGCTTGCGGGTGCTGAGAAGGTTGACTTGGGTGCGGCCCGGATTCAACGTGCGCATGGAGCCGCGCACGCCGAAAAGGATGAGCTCCGTGACGTTGCGAAAGTAGAAGCCGACTCCGCGGCCGTCGGGACCGCCGTCCTTCCGGATTTTGTACCAGACGATGTTCGTCTTATACTGGAAGCCCCAGCGGCGCATGACTTCCAGGCCTTCGAGGATGAGGGCGTTGGGGACCCACAAATACAGGTGGCACTTGGGCAGGGCCATTTGCGGGATGGGGAGCTCCATGATCTCTTGGTGGGTCATGGTTGAGTAGCGGGAGAGGCGCTTGTGCTCGGGAGCCATCTTTCCGGTGCGGTTGGCGAACTGCCAAGGCGGGTCGGCGAGAATGGTGCCGAATTTCTCCATCCCAAGGGAGAGAAGATCCTCGGCAACGATGGAATGCGTTGAGCCGGCTTTTCGACGCGCGTTCATTTGCCGTCCAGATACAGCTTGTCCGTGATTCCGAACACCACGATGGGGCATCCGCCGCCTCCGCCGCCCTCGATGCGAGGCAGCAATTTGCTCATGTGCGTGGTTGAGTTTCCGTAGGAATCGCCCTTGCCTAGGCGATCAAAAATGCCTTGAAGCGCATCGCAGCGCGTGACGATGACACCGACGCTGATGGCCCGAAGTTCGAAGAGAATACGGAAATTGTTCAAATCGCGATCATAGAATGGATCCTTGTTGTTCCATTCGATTTCCAAGGCGATCTGGTTCTTGTAGCAGTCGATTTTATGCGCAGGATTTTCGCGGGCTTTTTTGTCGACGACGACTTTCGTGTCGAAGGCCTTTTCAATCCAGCCCCGCCTGAGAAACTCCCCATCCAGCTTATTGGAGATCGGAGATTTCCCGCCGCCGGGCGTCTTGATGTCCGTCTTGTGGAGCCGGAAGGCGGCAAGCACCTCAAGGATGTCATTCCACTCCGACAGGAAATCGTTCTTCAGAATGGCGCAGGCATGCTTCCATTCGTGAACCTCGTAGAGCTTACGGAGATGTTCCGGGATTAATTCCAGGGTCATAGCGGATGTGAAGGCGATATTATCATATGCCCGCTCCGGTTCCGGGGCTTCCACTTATATACGCTTGGGGGTGCCAAAAAGTTCCCGCATTTTGCATTCTCCGTCGGGACAAGCGATAGGCTATACTTTCCGTCCGCATCCCCCCTCGTGACAATATTACTCAGCTGTCAGAAGTTGGCGAAGAGCTTTGGGGTTAGACCTCTGTTTGAGGGGTTGGCGTTTGGGTTGTTTGAGGGAGAACGGACGGGGTTGATCGGGCCCAATGGGGCGGGGAAGTCGACCTTGTTGAAGGTTTTGGCGGGGCTGGAAGGGGTGGATGAGGGGAAGGTGGTGGCGCGGCGGGGCGTGAGGATTGGGTATTTGGCGCAGCAGGATCGGTTTGAGGCGGTGGAGGCGGGGTGGACGGTGCGGCAGGAGTTGAGCCGGGCTTTGTCGGATTTGGGGTTGGAAGATTGGGAAGTGGACATGCGGGTCGAGGACGGGATGGAGCGGGCGGGGTTCGCGGATCCGGGGCAGGAGATCAACGCGCTGTCCGGGGGCTGGCGCAAGCGGCTGGCGATCTTGTCGCAGGTGCTAAGAGAGCCGGACCTGCTGCTGCTCGACGAGCCGACGAACCATCTGGATTTGGAGGGCGTGCTGTGGCTGGAGGCCTTCCTGTCGGGGCTGTCGTTTGCGTTCCTCACGGTGACGCACGATCGGAGCTTCCTGGAGCGGGTGTGCAACCGGGTCATCGAGCTCAACAAGCGCTACGAGGACGGGCACTTCTCCAGCCAGGGCAACTACAGCGATTTCCTGGAGAAGCGCGCCGCGTTGTTTAGCCAGCAGGAGACGCTCCAGGACACGGTGCAGAACACGGTCCGGGGCGAGATCGCCTGGCTGCGCAAGGGGCCCAAGGCGCGCACGACCAAGCAGCAGGCGCGCATCGACCGCGCGGAGGAGATGATCTCGGACTTGGCCGAGCTTAAGTTTCGCAACGCGCAGACGCGCGCCACGGAGATCGACTTCGACGCGACGGAGCGCCAAAGCAAGAGCCTGGTGCGGGCGATCGGCGTGGAGAAGAGCCTGGGGGGCCGCAAGCTCTTCGGGCCCTTGGACCTGATGCTGGGCCCGGGCGACAAGCTGGGGCTGCTGGGCGAGAACGGCTCGGGCAAGAGCACCTTGCTCAAGCTCTTGGCGGGGACGCTGGCGCCGGACGCGGGCGTGGTCAAGCGCGCGGAGCGGCTCAAGGTGGTGACCTTCGACCAGCACCGCGAGCAATTGGACATGAACCAGACGCTCAAGCGCTCGCTCTGCGAGGCGGGCGAGCACGTGGACTTTAAGGGGACGCGCATCCACGTCTACGGCTGGGCCGACCGCTTCCTGTTTCGCAAGGAGCAGATGGACCACCCCTTAAGCCGGCTCTCCGGCGGCGAGCAGGCGCGCGTTCTCATCGCCCGGCTGATGCTGCGCCCCGCCGACGTGCTGCTGCTCGACGAGCCCACCAACGACCTGGACCTGCAGTCCCTGGAGGTGCTGGAGAACAGCCTCATGGAGTTTCCCGGCGCGCTGGTGCTGGTGACGCACGACCAGTACCTGCTGGAGCGGGTCTCCCAGCGGCTCCTGGTGCTGGACGGGCGGGGCCATGCTAATTTTTACGCCGACTTGTCTCAGTGGGAGGCGGCGCGCGAGGCGTCGGACTCCCTGGGGGTCCCGCATCCCGTCTCCGCGGCGGCCGCGGCTCCCCCCTCCAAGCGGACGCTTTCGCCCAAGGAAGCCAAGGAGCTCCAGAAGATGGAGGCCGGCATCAAGGCCGCCGAGAGCGAGGCCTCCCTGGCGCGCGCCGCGCTGGAAGACCCCGCGATCGCCACGGATTCCGCCGAGCTCATTCGGCGGCAGGTCCGGCTGGAGGAGGCCGTGGCGCGGGTCGAGGCGCTGTTCAAGCGCTGGAGCGAGCTGGAGATGGGCTCCGTTTAGCTGGCCCGCCGCAAAGTGATAGACTCCCCCTCGTGAAACGACCTCCCGGAGGATCCCCTATGAACGATCAAGCCAAGAGAAAAGTCGTCGCCATCCTCAACCGGATCATGGAGCTGGAGCTGGCGGGCGTCGTGCGCTATACGCACTACTCGCTGATGGTCTACGGCTACAACCGCCTCCCGATCGTCTCCTGGCTCAAGGGCAACGCCGACGAGAGCCTGCTCCACGCCCATAAGGCGGGCGAGCTCGTGACCTTGTTCGGCGGGCATCCGTCCCTGAAGATCGGGCCCTTGCTCGAGACCGAGAAGCACGACATCGGCGACATCCTGCGCGAGAGCCTCGAGCACGAGAACGCCGCGATCCGGGCCTACCGCGAACTGCTGAAGGCCTCCGAGGGGAAATCCGTGCTCCTGGAGGAGTACGCGCGCGAGATGATCGTCGGCGAGGAGCTGCACCTCGACGAGGTCAACAAGATGCTGCGCAAACCGGGAGAGATCGGCCCCTTTCGGTCTTAAACCAGAAGCCTGTCCGAGGCTGTTCTGTTGCTTCGCGACAGGGCGTGCTCGAAATTCGGTTTCATGGCCGCGGCGGGCAGGGCACCGTGGTCGCGGCCAAGATCATCGCCGAGGCGGTGCTGAACTCCGGGCGCGGGCAGTGCCTGGCCATTCCCGAGTTCGGCGTCGAGCGGCGCGGCGCCCCGGTCCTGGCCTACGCCCGCATCTCTGAAAAGCCCATCCGCGTGCGCAGCCGCATCTACGAGCCCGACGCCGTGGTGCTCCTGGACCCCGCATTCGCCGCAAGCCCGGCCGTGACGGCAGGCCTCAAGCCCGACGGGCTGGTCATCGTCAACTCGGAACTGCCGCGCGAGACGCTGGCCGCGCGCTGGCCCGGCCGGCGCGTGATCGCCGTGCCGGCCCGGCGCATCGCGCTGACGCACGGGCTGGGCACGCCGGCAAGCCCCCTGGTCAACACGGCCATCTGCGGCGCGCTCTGCGCGATCCTATCCCTGGCCGATTGGCCCGCCCTGGAGCAGGCGGTCCGGGAGGCCGTCCCGGCCGCCGTGGAGCGCAACCTGGCCGCGACTAGGGAGGCGTTCGAAGTCTTCCGGGAGGCGGCGCGTGCGGCGCGTTGAGGCGACCGACGCCCTGCCGGTCCAGTTGGTCGGCGACCAGCCGACGTCCGAGAACCGCACGGGCGACTGGCGCAGCCAGCGGCCCGTCATCGACGCGGCCCGCTGCACCGGCTGCCTGATCTGCTGGAAGTACTGCCCCGAAGCCTGCGTGACAAGGACGGACAAGGTCCCCGTCATCCTGATGGACTACTGCAAAGGCTGTGCGATCTGCGCGGCCGAATGCCCGCGAGACTGCGTGGCGATGCAGCCCGAGGAGGCCGCGTGAAGAAGGTCCTCATGGGCAATCACGCCGCCGCCCTGGGCGCGGCGCTGGCCCGGGTGGACGTCGCGGCGGCCTACCCCATCACGCCCCAGACCCAGTCGGTGGAGCTGCTCGCCGAGCTTGCGGCCAAGGGCGACTTCAAGGGCCGCTTCGTGCTGGCCGACTCCGAGCATTCGGCGATGTCAATCCTGCTCGGCGCCGCCTCGGTCGGCGCGCGCACGTTCACGTCCACGTCCTCTCACGGCTTGGCCTACATGCACGAGCTCCTGCATTGGGTGGCCGGGGCCCGCCTGCCCGTGGTCATGGTCGAGGTCAACCGCGCGCTGGCCGCGCCCTGGAACCTCTGGACCGACCAGACCGACTCCCTGTCCCAGCGCGACACGGGCTGGATGCAGTTCTACTGCGCGACCAGCCAGGAGGTGCTCGACACGGTGCTCCAGGCCTACCGCGTCGCCGAACGCGTCCGGCTTCCCGCCATGGTCGTGCTGGACGGCTTCACGCTGTCGCACACCTACGAGCCCGTCGACGTCCCCTCCCAGGCCGCCGCCGACGCCTTCCTGCCGCCCTACCAGCCCCCGGACATCCTCGACCCCGCCCGGCCGATATCGCTGGGCGGCCTGACCATGCCCAAGGAATACTTCCGGCTGCGGCGGCGCATCGACCACGACATGCGGCGCGCGCTGGGCGAGATCGCCGCGGCCGGCCGCGACTTCCAAACCCAGTTCGGCCGGGGCTGCGGCCTGGTGGAGGACTACCGCTGCGAGGACGCCGCGACAATCCTCGTGACCGCGGGGGCCGTCGGCTCGACGGCGCAGGAGGCCGTCGATTCCCTGCGGGCCGAGGGGCTGCGCGCCGGCTGCCTGCGCCTGCGCGTGTTCCGGCCGTTTCCGACGCAGGCTCTGCGCGCCTGCCTGCCGCCGCGCGCGCGCCTGGCCGTGGTGGACCGCAGCTATTCCCCCGGCGCCTCGGGCATCTTCTTCCAGGAGATCAAGGCCGCGCTGTATCCATCGCGCCGCGAGATCGCGGGCTACGTGGCGGGCCTGGGCGGCGGCGACATCACCGTCGAGTTCCTGCGCGACATCTGGCGCGACGCCGATGCCGGACGCGCCGTGGCCGACGACCCGGCGTGGGTGGAGGACGCGCGGTGAAACCCTCCATCCCCGCCGAGGAACTGCTCCGCCCGGGCCATCAGGCCTGCCAGGGCTGCGGCGCGACCATCGCGATGCGCTACGCCCTCAAGGGCCTGGGACCCAAGACGATCCTGGTCGTGCCCGCCTGCTGCTGGACGGTCATCGCGGGCTCCGCGCCCCGCAGTTCGGTGGGCGTGCCGCTTCTGCACAGCCCGTTCGCCGCCGCCGCGGCCACGGCGACGGGCGTCAAGCAAGCGCTGGTCCAGAAAGGCGACCTCGAGACCCAGGTCATGGTCTGGGCCGGCGACGGCAGCACCTACGACATCGGCCTGCAGGCCTGGTCGGGGGCGGCGGACCGCGGAGAGGACATCCTCTACGCCTGCTACGACAACGAGGCCTACATGAATACCGGGATCCAGCGCAGCGGCGCCACGCCGCGGGGCGCTTGGACCATGACCACGCCCGACGCGCCAGGCAGCCAAAGGCCGCCCAAAGACATCGGCGCGATCGTCCGGGCGCACCGCCCCGCCTATTTCGCGACGGCCACGCCCGCCTTCAGCGAGGACATGGTGCGCAAGTTCCAGAAGGCGCGCGCGATCAAGGG
The DNA here is from genome assembly GCA_016207605.1 of Elusimicrobiota bacterium. GTDB lineage: Bacteria > Elusimicrobiota > Elusimicrobia > UBA1565 > UBA9628 > GWA2-66-18. The sequence continues at coordinate 38,151 of JACQPJ010000035.1, read as the reverse complement.
TTTCCGGTTCATCCACGTGCTCTCGCCCTGCCCCCCGGGCTGGAAATACGACCCCGGGGAGACCGTCTCGCTCTCGCGCCTGGCCGTGCAGACGGGAATATTCCCCCTCTACGAGGTGGAAGACGAGCGCTTGCGCCTGAACATGCGCCCGGCCAAGCTCAAGCCCGTGGAGGAGTTCCTCGCTCCGCAAGGGCGCTTCAAGAAGCTGACGCCGGACCAGCGCCGGGCGATCCAGCAGGACGTCGAGCGGCGCTGGGAGGCCTGGGCGGCATGATGACGCAACGGAGGCACGCGATGGCGATCCCGCACTGCATCGACTGCCGGTGCTTCGACCTGACGTTGGACCTGAAGCGCGGCAGCTACTATTACTGCACCCGCAAGCGCCAACGGCTATCCTACGGCCTCATCTACCGCGAGCCTTGCCCCCAGTTCGAGCCCCAGCCGCCCGTCGAGCACTGGGGCCCGTAAGGACTTTAGTTCAGGAGGCCTTTGCGCTGCAGGAGGCCTTTGCGCTGGAGGAAGTCGCGGGCGACGTCGCGGGCGGAGCGCTTGTCGGAGTCCACGGCGGCGTTCATGGCGCGCATATCGTCGTCGGAGATCTTGCCGGCCAGCGCTTCGAGGCGGGCGCGCAGGCCGGGGGCCTTGGCGAAGGCCTTGGAGCCCAGGAGCGGGGCGGCCTGGTAGGGCGGGAAGAAGCGGCGATCGTCGGCCAGCGCGCGCAGGCCGAGGGTCTTGATGCGGCCGTCGGTGGAGTAGCCGCTGATGAGGTCGGCCTGGCCGCGGGCCAGGGCGTCGTAGAGGAGGCCGGGGTTCATCTGGCGGACGCGGCGGCAGGAGTCCAGGGCGTAGGCGGACTTCAAGCCCTTCCAGCCGTCGGGGCGGTCGGCGAACTCCAGGTCGAAGGCGCAGGAGAAGGCGGGGCCCAGGCGGCGCAGGTCGGAGATCCGAGAGAGGCCGGACTGGCTGGCGTCGGCGCCGCGCACGACCAAAGCGTAGGTGTTGTCGAAGCCCAGCGGCGGGCCCCAGGTCAGGCCCCAGCGGCGCGCGAACTCCGTCTGGACGCGGGCGTAGACGGCGGCGGGGTCGGGATTCGGGGGCTCCTGCAGGAGGTTGACCAGGCCGGTGCCGGTGTATTCCACATAAACGTCCAAGTCGCCGGTCTTTAGAGCCTCGAAGCAGACGGTGCCGCCCAAAAAGAAGCGGCGCTCGACCTTGGCGCCGTCGGCCTCGGCGAGCTGGGCGACGAGCTCGCCGACGATCTCGGACTCGGTGAAGGGCTTGGAGCCGACGCGCAGGGGCGCGGCGGGGCGGCCGCAGGCGGCCAGGGCCAGCAGGGCGGCGGCGGCCAGGCGCCTCACCGGACTTCCCGCGCCAGGCGGCGCTCCCAGGCGACGAGGGCCAGGTGGACGCCGACGGCCATCAGCGTGGCGGGCAGGGCGCCCCAGGCGACCATGTACGGGTTGCCGCGGCCCACGCCGCGAAAAATCAGATCGCCCAGGCCGCCCGCGCCGATGTAGGACGCCGCGGTCGCCGTGCCCAGGCAGAGGACGGCCGACATGCGCAGGCCGGAGACCAGGACGGGCAGGGCCAGCGGCAGCTCGACGAGGCGCAGGATCTGCCGCTCGGTCATGCCCAGGCCGCGCCCCGCGTCCACCAGGGCCGGGTCCACCGAGACGACGCCCGCGTACACGCTCTCCACCACGGTCATCAGGGAGTATAGAAAAAGAGCGGTCACCGCGGGACGCGCGCCGATGCCCCCCACCGCGGGCAGGAGCAGGAGGAGGCCGAGCAGGGCCACGCTGGGGATGGTCTGGACCGCGGCGGCGCCGCCCAGGACCCACGGCGCCAGGCGGCGGCGGCGCGTGAGCAGGACGCCCAGGGGAAAGCCGGCCAGGACGGCCAGGCCCAGGGCCGCGCCGGAGAGGCCCAGGTGCTGGAGGGTCAGGGCGCCGATCTCGGCCCGGTTGGCCAGGAAGTAGGCGATCACGCGCCCTCCCCCGCCTCGCGGAGCAGGGCCTCGCGCCGGCGGCCGAGCAGGGCGAGCACGCGCTCGTCGGCCGGCTCGCGCACCACCTGGCGCGGCGTGCCGAACTGGGCCAGGCGGCCGCCGGAGAGCACCGCGACGCGGTGGGCCAGGCCCACGGCCACGTGCATGTCGTGGGTCACGCACACGACGGTCTTGCCCAGGCGGGCGAAGAGGTCGCGCAGCTCGTCCTGCAGGGTCTCGCGCAGATGCTGGTCCAGGGCGCCAAGCGGCTCGTCGAGCAGCAGCACCGCGGGGTCGGCGGCCAGCGCGCGGGCGATGGAGGCGCGCTCGCGCTCGCCGCCGGAGAGCGTCCCGGGGCGGCGCGGGCCGTAGCGCACGGGGTCGAGGCGGACCAGGCTGAGCGTGCGCGCGGCGGCCTCGGCGGCCCGGCGCGGGGGCCAGCCCAGCAGGCGCGGCACCAGCTCCGCGTTCTGCGTCACGGTCAGGTGCGGCAGGAGGCCGCCCCGCTGCATCGCGTAGCCCATCCCGCGGCGCAGCGCGATCGGGTCGAGGGAGCGCGCGTCGCGGCCGTCCAAGAGCACGCGGCCGGCCGTGGGCTCGACCAGGCGGTTGACCAGGCGCAGGAGCGTGCTCTTGCCCGAGCCGCTGGCGCCGACCAGGCAGGTGGTCTGCCCGTGGGCGAACTCCAGGCTCACGCCGTCCAGGGCGCGCACCCCTCCGGGAAACTCGACCGACGCGCCCTCGAGCCGGATCATGCGGGCGCAATCCTATCACTTCCCGCCGCACAGCGCACCGGAGAACTGATATCATGTTTTTAACGGACGCCCTCAAGGAGACAATCTCATGGAAGACAAGAAAGACGACGGGACGTGCGGCAAGGGCGGCTGCGGGCTACGCTGCGGCTGCTGCGCCTGCAAGGCGGTCAAGGCGGCGGCGCTGCTGCTCATCGGCGGCGGGATCGGCTTCGCCATCGGCCGCGGCTGCCTCGGCGGCAAGATGTGCCCTCTGCCGGCCGCGACGTCGGCGCCGGCCGCCGCCCGCTGATCGAAACTTAAAGGCGGTAGTTGAGGCTGAGGGTGTACATGAATCCCCTCTTGGCGTAATCGCGGCCGAAAAGGTGGCCGAGCTTCGACCAGCCGACGTCCTGGGTCCACAGGTAGCGGTAGGAGCCGTCGAGAGAGAGGCTGCCGCCCAGGATCAGCTCCAGCCCGGCGCCGACGTGCGGGCCGAAGCGGCGGTACGGGTTGACGTAGCGGGCGTCCGCGCGGACCGGATACCAGCCCCCGCCAATGAGCAGGTAAGGCGAGGAGGTCGTCTCCGGGTAGAAATAGCCGACCAGCGTCGTCTGGATGACGGTCGCGCGCACGGCCGCGCCGCTGGACGCGTAGCGGGGAAAGTCCACCGACCCCTCGAGGACGTAGGCGGGCGTCAGGTGCAGACGGAGCTGCGCCCCCGGAGCCCAAACGCCGCGATCGGCGTCGGTCGGGCGGTAGAAAACGGCCCGGGGGCCGATGGAGGTGGCGCCGTGCGCGCCCGCGCCCGAAGCGTCGCCGCCGTCATACGCCGCGGCGCCGCCGGGCGCCGCCAAGGCCAGCAGGCACATGCTCGCGGCGGGAAGAAATCTCATCAGGCATTGTCGCATTTAGAGGCAACCCCTTACGCGCCGCCCCGAGGACTTGACGCGCGCAGCGGGCTTGCGCGCGGGCGCCGGACGGGCTACAATCATGCCGATGCGACGGCTCCTTCTCGTCGGGCTGGCCGCGGGCGCCTGCGCCTGCGGGGGGCCGCGTCAGGCCGTGCTGGTCGACAACGACCTGCGGCGCTTCCCGCGCCTCTCCGACTCCGCCGCGCAGCGGCAGGCGCAGGAGGCGCTGAGGGCCGTCCAGGAGAAGGTCGATCGCGGCGAACTGCCCCAGATCCGGTTCGAGTTCGACAAGGACGCGATCCTCCCGGAGTCCTACCCCACCCTCGACCAGATCGCCCTGATCCTGCGCAGCGACGACCGCCTCAAGCTCTTCATCCGCGCGCACGCCGACGCCGTCGGGACGGACGCCTACAACCTGGACCTCTCGGAGAGGCGAGCCAAGTCCGTGAAGACCTATCTGGCCAAAAGAGGCGTCCCCCCTCCCACCATGTTCTTCAAGGGATTCGGGGAGTCGGCCCCGATCGCCGACAACGAGACGGACGCGGGCCGCGCCAAGAACCGCCGCGTCGAGTTCCGCGTGACCACGCGGGACTGGAACTCGGTCTACTGAAGAATTCTCTTGCGCCCCGCGCGGGAATGCGCTATAATCCCTTCGACGCTTTCGAACCCGTAACGAGAAATGTCGGGACCGGCCCTCGGGCGAGTCAAGCCCGGGGGTTTTGTGTTTCCAGGACCCCAGCGATATGATCGTGATGAAGTTCGGCGGTTCGAGCGTGGCGGACGCGGGCCGCATCGCGCGCGTGACCGGGATCGTGCGCGGGCGGCTGGCGCGCCGGCCCCTGGTCGTGGTCTCGGCCTTGCGCGGGGTCACCGACGACCTGCTCGCGCTGGCGCGCGAGGCGCTGGACGGAAACCTCTCGCGCCTGGACCCGCTGGCGGAGCGTCACCGCAGGACCGCCGGGGAGCTGGGAGTCGACGCCAAGCCCCTGGAGCCGCTCTTTGAGGAGCTGCGCGCGCTGGCGCGCGGCATCGCCCTCCTCCAGGAGCTTACGCCGCGCACGCTGGACCGGGCCGCCAGCTTCGGCGAGCGCCTCTCGGCGCGCCTGATCGCGGCCGCCTTCTGCAAGGCGGGCATGCCGGCGCGGGCCGTGGACGCCTTCGCGGCGGGCCTCGTCACCGACGACCGCTTCGGCGGCGCCGCGCCCCTTCCGGAGGCCGACGAGGAACTGCGCCGCGCCTTCGCCGCGATCCGGGAGCTCCCGGTCGTCACGGGCTACGTCGGCCGCACCCGGGCGGGCGAGATCACCACGCTGGGCCGCAACGGCAGCGACTACTCCGCGACCATCCTGGGCGCGGCGCTGAGCGCCGAGGAGATCGAGATATGGTCCGACACGGACGGGATCATGACCGCTGACCCGCGCCTGGTGCCCGCGGCCCGCCCCTTGGAGGTGCTGAGTTTCGCCGAGGCCTGCGAGCTCGCCTACTACGGCGGCAAGGTCCTGCACCCGCACACGCTGGTCCCCGCGATGCGCAAGGACATCCCCGTGCGCGTGCTCAACACCTTCAAGCCGGAGCACCCGGGCACGCGCATCCTGGCGCACCCCGCCAAGTCCGCGGGCGGCGGGATCCTCAAGTCCATCGCCTTCAAGCGCCATCAGCTCATCGTGAGCGCATCGAGCCCGCGCATGATCTCCGGCCCGGGCTTCCTGGCCCGAATCTTCGCGGCCTTCGCGCGCCACGAGATCGACGTGGACATGGTGGCCACCTCCGAGGTCTCCGTCTCCGCGACGACCGGCAGCGAGCGCCACGTCGAGCGCCTCGCCGCCGAGCTGGCCCCCGAGTTCGCGGTGGACGTCGAGCGCGGCCAGGCCGTGATCTGCGCCGTCGGCGACGGCATCCAGTCGCGGCCCGGCGTGGCCGCCGACGTCTTCGCGGCCGTGGGCGCGGCCGGAGTCAACGTGCGCATGATCTCGCAGGGCGCCTCGAAGAACAACGTGGCCTTCGTCGTGGATGACGACGCCGTCGAGGCCGCCGTGCGCGCCCTGCATGAGCGCTTCTTCCCCCATGCGGGTCCTGAGCTACAACGTCCATAAGTGCGTCGGCGGCGTGGACCGCCGGCTCTCCCCCTCGCGCGTGGCCGAGGCCATCGCCCACTACGACCCCGACGTCGCGCTTCTCCAGGAGGCCGTGGTCGGCGGGCCGCGCGAGGGCCAGAGCGACCAGGTCGCCCTCCTGGGGGACCTGCTCGGCTACCGGCACCGCGTCTTCGTCCCCGAGGCGGCCTGCCGGGGCGGCGGCCGCTACGGCAACGCCGTCTTGAGCCGCCACCCCATCGCGGGCGCCAGCCGCATCGACCTCACCGTCTCCTGGAAGAAGCGGCGCGGCGCGCTCCACGCGCGCCTGCGCCTGCGCCTGTCCCCCGGCCGCGTGCGGACCCTGCACGTCTACAACCTCCACCTGGGCCTCTCCGGCATCGAGCGCCGCATCCAGCTGCGGCGCTTCCTGGCCAGCCATCCTTTCGCCGGCCTGCACGCCCGCACCCCGATCCTGCTGGGCGGCGACTTCAACGACGTCTGGGGGACCCTGGGCCGCGCGATCCTGGAGCCGGCCGGCTTCCGCGGCCTGCCGCGCCGCCGGCCCACCTTCCCGGCCGTGGCGCCCCTGCGCGCCTTGGACGCCGTCTACGCCCGTGGGGACGTGCATCTCGCCCCCTCGCCGCGGACGCGGCCCAAGGCGGCGCGCTTTGCCTCCGACCATCTGCCCGTCGCCGCGGACGCGGCGTTCCGGTGAGGACGCGGCCATGAAGGGCTGGCGCCAGCTGGAGCGCGAGATCAAGCGCGGACGCTCCGATCCGCGGGGGCTGGTCGTCGGACTGGACTTCGACGGTACGCTTGCCCCCTTGGCCCCCCATCCGTCCCTGGCGCGCCTGCCGGCCAAGACCCGCCGCCTGCTCGCCCGCCTGGCGCGTCGCCCGCGGGTGCGGCTGGCCATCGTCAGCGGCCGCGGCCTCGCCGACGTGAGGAGGCTCGTCGGTCTCAAGGGCGTCCACTACGCGGGAAACCACGGCCTGCAAATCCTCGGCCCCGGTTTCTGCTGGCGCCATCCCCGGACGCGGGCCGCCGCGGCCGACGTGCGGGCCCTGGCGCGGCGCCTCGAGCGCCCACTGCGGGACTTCCCGAGAACCCACGTGGAGAACAAGGGCCCGACGCTGAGCGTCCACTACCGCGGCATGGCCCCCCGCCTGGAGCCCGCCCTCCACGCGGCCGTGACGCGCGCCCTGCGCCCCTTCGCCCGGAGCCTGCGGCTGGCGGCGGGCAAGAAGACCTGGGAGGCGCGGCCCAAGGCGCGCTGGAACAAGGGCCATGCCTTGCTCAAGATCGCGCGCCTGGCCCGCCCGGGCGGGCGGCTCCTGTTCGTGGGCGACGATCGCACCGACGAGGAAGGCTTTCTTGCGCTGGGGCGCCGCGCCGTGACGGTTCGGGTCGGCCCGGCCTCCCGCACCGCCGCGCGGTTCCTGCTCAAAGGCCGGCGGGACGTTGACTGTCTGCTACAATTCTTATGCAGGCTCCCATGGCCCTCCCTCTCGCCAAGAAGCCGTTCCGCTTCTTCACCCGGCTCAGCCTGACGGCGGCCGCGGGAGTCAGGGCCGCGGACCTGCGCGAACTCCTGGAGGGGATCAAGGTCGTCCCGGACTCCGTCCTCTACACCCACACCCACCGCTTCATCCAGCAGTTCCAGTTCCTCGTCCCCGAGCCGGCCAACGACTTCGCGGGCTGGGCCGTCTCGGCCCTGCAGGACGAGCTCGCGGGCGAGCGCCTGAGCGCCATCGACACCGTCCGCTACGGCACGATCGGGGAGCTGCGGCAGGCTCTGACCGCCGTCCTGGAGGACCACCTCAAGGCGCGCCCCGTGCCGCGGACCGCCCCGCCCGGGGAGGAGTTCCACTTCCAGCGCTCCATCCGCTTCTCCCTGCCGACACCCTACGAGGCCCGGGACCTGCGGGAATTCCACGACCTCCTGCGCAAAGTGAGCGTCGCCAGCCTCTACCTGCATGTCTTCGAGGCGCGCCTGCGGCCGCCCCTGGGGGTCAACGACTTCTCCCTCTGGTTCGAGCGGGACCTGGGCGAGGATGAGCTCGCCGACCGGGTCGCGCACCTTGACCCCTACTCCCACACCCACGAGGCGCTCAAGGACGGCATCCTGAGGATGGTCGCGGACCGGCTCGGGGAGCTCGACCGTGGCTAGCCTCGAGGACTACAAGGATTTCGCCGGCGCCGACGCGGTCGACGAGCTGCGCCTGCTCGCCCAACGCCTGCGGGGCCGAACCCTCCTGCACGTCAACTCCACCGCCGTGGGCGGCGGGGTGGCCGAGATCCTCAACCGCATGGTGCCCCTCTTCAACGAGCTGGAGATGCCCGCCCGCTGGGAGGTGATGAAGGGCGGCGAGGAGTTCTACGCCGCGACCAAGAAATTCCACAACGCCCTGCACGGCGACCCCCACGGCGCCTCCCCTCGCGACTTCCAGGCCTACGAAGAGGCCACCGACGAAAACCTTAAGGGCCTGGCGCTGGACTCCGACTTCGTCTTCATCCACGACCCCCAGCCCGCGGCCTTGGTCAAGAAGCGCGGCGAGCTCAAGAACCGCTGGCTGTGGCGCTGCCATATCGATCTCTCCCACGCGGACCCGGGGGTGTGGGGCTTCCTGAGACCCTACGTGGAGCGCTACGACGCCTGCGTGATCTCCTCGCCCGCCTTCGCCCAGACGTTGTCCATCCCGCAGATGCTCGTCGCCCCCTCCATCGACCCCTTGAGCGACAAGAACCGGGACCTCGACGACGCCGAGGTCCGCCTTATTCTGGAGCGGCTGAAGATCCCCCTGGACAAGCCCTTGGTCACGCAGGTGTCGCGCTTCGACCGCCTCAAGGACCCTCTGGGCGTCATCCGGGCCTTCCGAAGCATACAGAAGTCCGTCCGCGCCCGCTTGCTCCTGGTCGGCGGGTCGGCCGACGACGACCCGGAGGGGGCCCAGGTCTACCGGGAGGCGCTCGATGCGGCCGGGAGCGACGAGGACATCCTGGTCCTGTCCCTTCCTCCCACCAGTCACCTCGAGATCAACGCCATCCAAAGAGCTTCCGCCGTCATCCTGCAGAAGTCGCTCCGGGAAGGCTTCGGCCTGACCGTGTCCGAGGCGCTCTGGAAGGGCAAGCCCGTCATCGCGGGGGCCGTGGGCGGCATCCCCCAGCAGATCATGCACCGGCGCTCCGGCGTCCTGGTCCACTCCATCGAGGGAGCCGCCTACTGGATGCGGCAGCTCCTCCAGCAGCCCGACTTCGCCCGCCGGCTGGGACAGAACGGCCGCGAGCACGTGCGGCGCAACTTCCTGCTCACGCGCCACCTGCGCGACTACCTGCTCCTGTTCCTGTCCGCGGAGAACCGCGGCTCGGACTTTATCCGGCTATAAGCGGATGGCGGCCAGCTCGGTAATGAGGCGGGAGGCCCAGCGATAGATGTTGTTCTCCTTGAGCTGGGCGCGCATCCCGGCCATGCGGCGGCCCTGCTCGTCGGGCGACATCTCCAGGGCGTAGCGGATCGCGTCGGCGGTCTGGCCGGTGTCGTAAGGATTGACGACGACGGCGTCGTGCAGCTCCCGGGCCGCGCCCGTGAAGCGGCTCAGGATCAGGACGCCGCACTCGTCGGCGCGCGCGGAGACGAACTCCTTGGCCACCAGGTTCATTCCATCGGCCAGGGACGTGACCATGCAGAAGTCGGCCGCCTTGTAGTAGGGCTCGATCTCGGCGTGGGAGTGATGCCGGTTGAGGAAGACGATGGGCTTGTAGTCCTTGGACTGGAACCGGGCGTTGATGCGCGCGGCCTCGGCCTCGACCTCGTTCATGTGCTCCTGGTAGCGCTTGATGTGGGTGCGGCTGGGCGCTCCCAGCTCGACGAAGACGAGCTGGCCCTGGTACTCGGGGTGCTTCTCCAGGCAGCGCTCGACGCCGCGGAAGCGCTCCACGATGCCCTTGGTGTAGTCCACCCGGTCCACCCCCACCCCAAGGTAGCGCGCCGTCGCGCCCAGCGCTTTGCGCAGGGCCTCCTGGGACGGCTCGGCCTGCGAACGGACGGGCGGCTCCGAGAAGGCGATGCTGATGGGAAACGGCTTGACCAACGTGAGATGGCCCGCGCGCTGGACCGCGAAGCGCTCCCCGTCAATGCGGCACTCCAGGGCCTGGTCCACGGTCTCCAGGAAATTGTTGCAGTGAAACTGGATGTGGAAGCCGACAAGGTCGGCGCCCAGCATGCCGGCCAGGAGCTCGCGCTGCCAGGGGCAGATGCCGAAGGCCTCCGGGTTGGGCCAGGGGATGTGCCAAAACAGGGCGACCCGGGCGTCGGGACGGCGCCGCTTGATGAGCGCGGGGAGCAGGGCGAAATGGTAGTCCTGGACCAGCACGACGGGGTCGCGCACGTCCCCCATCTCCTCCAGGAGGGCATCGGCGAACTTCTTGTTGGCCGCCTGGTAGTGCCTCCAGTCCTCCTCGCGGAAGATGGGGCGCGTGTGGGCGATGTGGCAGAGGGGCCAGAGGCCCTCGTTGGAGAAGCCATAGTAGTAGCCCTCCTCCTCCTCCGGCGTGAGCCAGACGCGCTTGAGGGTGTAGCGCGGCTCCTCCGGAGGCACGGGCAGGCGGCCGGCGGCGTCGGCCATTTCGCGATCGGCGTCGCCCGAGCCGTGGGCGACCCAAGTGCCCCCGCAGGCCAGCAGAATGGGCTCGATGCCGGTGACCAGGCCGCTGGCCGGGACGATCACCTGGACCTTCTTGCCCTGCCGCGCGTGCACGTAGGGCTCGCGGTTGGCGACCACGAACAGCGGGCGGCCCTCCAGCTTCTCCTTGACGTGCTCCTTGAGGCGCTCGGGCGTCCACAGGGACTGGCCCTGCTGGCGCAGCCGGGCCTCCTCCTCCGCCGCGGCCCGGGCCGCGGCGAGGCTGCGCGCCATCTGCGTCGCCTCGGAGGCCAACGGCTCGAAAAGCCCGCGCGCGACCGGCGGCGCGGCGGACGTCTCCCCCGAGCGGATCTGCTTCATCCAGCCCGTCATCTGGTCGATGGGCGCCAGGATGTTCCAGCGGATGATGAGCAGGCTGACCAAGGAGATGAGGACGGCGTGGGAGAGCAGGCGCAGGAAGTTGTGCCGCCACATCCGCGACAGCGTGGTGCGGATGGCGGCCGCGTCGCGGACGACGGCCAGGACGCCGACGAGCGTCCCCTCGTCCCTGACCGGCACGGCGTAGATGTAGCGGTCCCGGACCAAGCGCGAGACGCGCCCCTCCGGCCCCAGCGCCCGCGGAGCCAGGAGCTGGACGGCCCGCAGGTCGGGCGTCAGGGAGGCGGAGGCGGCGAGGGCGACTCCCGCGGGATCGAAGACCGCCACTCCGACCAGCCCCTCCCGGCCGCCGTACGTCTGGACCAGCCGGGAGAGTTCCGCGGCGTCCCGCGCCGCCAGGGGGGCGGCGGCGAGCTCGCCCAGCGCGTCGGCCAGCATGGAGCCGCGGCGCGCCAGGTCCTCGGTGAGCTTCCTGGTCTCGGCTCGAACCTGCAGGTAGGTGGAGACGGCCACCACCAGGGAGGCCGCCACCAGGAGCGCCGCGATGAGCCGGAGCGTGATGCGCATCAGGGCCTCAGGCCAGGGCCCTCTTCAGGATGGGCGGGGCGAGGAAAGTCGTGACCACGACCATGCCCACCACCGCCGCGTAGAGCGGCGCGTCGATCGCGCCGGAAGAGAGCCCGATCTGGGCGAAGATCAGCCCCACCTCGCCGCGCGGAATCATCCCCGCGCCGACGGCCAGGCGGTTGAGGCCCCGGCCCGCGACGGCCCAGCCGCTGGCAAGCTTTCCCAGCACGGCCAGCGCCGCCAGCCCCAGGGCGAGGGCGATCATGCCCAGGTTGCCGGGGACGAGCGGATTGTAGGCGCCCAGGCTCACCCGGGCCCCCACCATGACGAAGAAGATCGGCACGAAGACGTCCGCCAAGGGCCGCAGGGCGCCGTCAATGTCCTCGCGCCGGTCGGTCCCGGCCAGCAGGACCCCGGCGGTGAAGGCGCCCACGATCAGCGCGGTGCCCACGGCGTGGGCCAAAAGAGCCAGCGCGAAGGCGAAGGCCACGGCGGAGACGATCAGCACCCCGCGAACCCGCATGCCCCGCACCACGCCCACCAGGGACCGCGAGACGCGCGGTCCCAGCCACAGCGCCGCGGCCAGAAAGCCCGCGGCCAGCAGGGCGGTGCGCGCCACGGACGCCCAGGACAGCGCGCCGCTCTCCGCGACCCCCTGGACCGCCGAGAGGATGACGATCCCCAGGATGTCGTCGATGACGGCCGCGCCCAAGACGATCTGGGCTTCGGGCGCGTCGAGCCGGCCCATGTCGGCGAGGACGCGCGCGGTGATGCCCACGCTGGTCGCGGTGAGGGCGGCGCCGACGAACACGGCCTGCATCCCGCCGCGGCCCAACGCCGACATGAACGCCCAGCCCAACGCGAAGGGCAGGGCCACGCCCACCGCGGCCACCGCCAGGGAGGCCGGCCCCGCCGCGAGCAGGCGCTCCAGGTCGCAGTGGATCCCCGTCTCGAAAAGAAGAAGGATCACCCCGAACTCGGCCATCAGCGCCAGCGCCGGGTCCCCCGGGCGAAAGCCGAACAGGCCCAAGCCCAGCACGACGCCGCCCAGCAGCTCGCCCAGGACGGGCGGCTGGCCCCAGCGCTCGGCCAGCTCCCCGAAGAGCTTGGCGCTCAGGAGGATCACCAGGAGGTTGGCCAGGAAGCCGGCGACGTTGATCTCGTGCATTTATGGCTTGGCCAGGTAGACCGTCCGCGTCGGGAAGGCGAACTCGATGCCCTCTCCCTGGAAGCGCCGCATCAGCTCCAGGCTGACGCTCTGCCGCACGTCCATGTAGACGTTGTAGTCGCCGGTCAGCACGTAATAGACCGCCTCGAAATCGAGGCTGGAATCGCCGAAGCCCTTGAAGTGCGCGCGGTCGAAGCGCGTCTTGGGCGTCTGCGCGATGATCGCGCGCGCGATGCCCGGGATCGCGGCGACCTTCTCGCAGGGAGTGCCGTAGGTCACGCCGAAGGAGAAGACCACGCGGCGCTCCTTCATGAGCCGGTAGTTGCGCACCCGCGAGCGGGTCAGGTCCGAGTTGGAGAAGATCAGCATCTCCCCGCCCAGGCCGCGCACGCGGCTGGTCTTGATGCCGATGCGCTCGACCGTGCCCACGAGATCGTCTACGACGATGGCGTCGCCGACGCGGAAGGGCTTGTCCATGAAGATCGCCAAGGAGCTGAACAAGTCTCCCAGGACCTGCTGGCCGGCCATGGCCACGGCCACGCCGCCGATGCCCAGCCCGGCCACCGCGGTGCCGACGTGCACTCCGGCGTTGTCCAGGACGAAGAGCGCGCCGCCGGTCCAGACCAGCGCCTTGACGGCCAGGCGAAGGTTCTGCAGGACGGAGGAGGAATTCGGGTCCTCCCCGGCGAAGGCCGAGCTCCGGCTGATCAGATAGACGACGACCTCCTGGACGACGGCGGTCGCGCGCAGGGAAAGGACCGCGACCAGCGCGAGGTGGATGAACCTGGCCGCCCCCGGCCCCAGGACCAGCAGGCGCGTCGCGACGTACAATGCAACCACGACGCGCTCCGAATTCCCGACTTGAGAAAGGGCGGCGACGAACACGTCGTCGAAATCCCCCCGGGTCCGGGCGGCCTGAGCCCGCAGGAAGGAGAGCAGACGAGGCTGCAGAAGCTGAAGCGCCTCGGCGCAGACGAGGAAGACCGCGGCCGCGGCGGCGTATCGGCCGACCGAGTTGCCGAAAAACGTCATGGACAAAATAATGCCGAAACTCACCATGGTTGCCTCCTACGGCGATGGATGGCCACTCCGCAACATCGTGCGGAGGCGGCATTCCCTCGCCGTAGGGCTCGGTCACACCCATTTCCTCGCTTAGGCTCGGTCATGGACCGATTATAGATCATCGGCCTCTCTAATTTGGGCCCGGGACCTAGGCCGCGATCCTTCGGACGCGGCACAGATGCGCTGAGGAAAGGCTTATAGTATCTAGGCCTCGACCCTTCGGGCTCGGCACAGATGCGCTGAGGAGAGGCTCATAGCATCTAGCGGCCCAGGCTCGACAGGTAGCGGGCCAGGTCTTCGATCTGCACGTCGGTCAGCTGGTCCTTGAAGGCCGGCATCGCCGCCGCCGGGTTCAAGGACGTCGGATCGGCGATGGCGCGCTTGAGCGCGGCCTTGTCGCGCGCCGACCCGATCAGCGAAAGGTCCGGCCCGGACTCGCCCCCCTCCCGGCCGATCTTGTGGCAGGCGGCGCAATGCTCGGAAAACAGCCTGGGCGCCTCCTTCGTGAACGGCTCGTCGCCGATGGATTTCATGTAGGCCGCAAGCGCCGCGATCTCGTCGTCCAGGAGATGCAGCTGGGGCATCGCCGAGCCGGGCACGACCGATTTTGGGTCGCGGAAATGCTTTTCGAGCCACTCGACCGACTCGCCGCCGACGACCTTGTCGAGCTCGGGCCCGACGACGCCGCCCTTGCCGCGGATCTTGTGGCAGTACGCGCAGTTCATGTCCTGGTAGACGCGGCGTCCGGCGGCGACCAGCGGATCTTTTTCCTCGATGGGATTGACGAGCGGACTGCGCAGCCCCGCCACGGTCAACGAGCCGACGACGATCAGTCCCAGGATGCCCAGGCCGGTCAGCAGGGGCCGGTCGAACGGATGCCGCTCAGGGCCGCGGTCGATCAGCGGCAGCAGCAGAAGGCCGAGAACCGCGGCGCCCGGAAGCACGACCGCCGCCACGGACTCCAGGCTGCCGGGAAAGGCCTTGAGCGCCTGGAAGAGGAACAGGAAATACCATTCCGGCCGCGGGTTGTAGGTGGCGTCCGTGGGGTCGGCCAGGCTCTCGAGCCCGGCGCCGAACTTCCAGGCCAGCAGCGAGAGCGCCGCGAAGATCAAGAACGCGACGAGCGCGTCCTTGAAGACGGCGTGCGGAAAGAAGGACTTGCCCGCCCCCTTGAGCCGGGCGTAGCGCCGCCGATACTCCTCGTGCCAGGGACTCACGGCGCCTCCCCGGGCCTGCGCGCGCGCTCCGGCGGCTCGGAGATCCCGTGCCAAACGACCAAGAAAAGATGGACGCCAAGCCCGAGGAGCATCGCCGCGGGGAGGACGAGGACGTGCAGCGCATAAAAACGTGGCAAGGTCGCCGCGCCCAGCTCGGAACTTCCTTTAAGAACTTTCGCGACCAGCGGGCCGATGAACGGGGTCTGCTCCGCGATATTCGTGCCGACGGCCGTCGCCCAATACGCCTTCTGATCCCACGGCAGCAGGTAGCCGGTGAAGCCGAGGCCGACCACCAGCAGGAGCAAGACGACGCCAACCATCCAGGTGCCTTCGCGCGGGTATTTATAGGAACCCATGAAGTAGATGCGCAGCATGTGCGCGACAACCAGCACGACCATGAAGCTGGCGCCCCAATGATGCAGGCCGCGGATAAAGGAGCCGCAGAGCACCTTCTCGCCGATGAAGCGCACGGAGTCGTAGGCGTGGTCGGGCGACGGGACGTAGTTCATCGCGAGCAAGGAGCCCGTGACGACCTGGACGAGGAATACGAACAGCGACGCGCTGCCCAGCGTGTACAGCCACGCCGCGGGCCCCTTGGCCTCCGGGACATGGCGCTCAAAGAGGACCTCCCAGACGCGGTCGAAGCCCGTGCGCTCGACGATCCAATCGCGCGCGAGGATCAAGGCATTTTTCATGCGGCCCTCCGGCGAGGGATCGGCTGGATCAGCAGGCGTCCGTTGACGACCTTGGCGTCGTAGCGGTCGAG
Source organism: Elusimicrobiota bacterium (assembly GCA_016207605.1). Classification (GTDB taxonomy): domain Bacteria; phylum Elusimicrobiota; class Elusimicrobia; order UBA1565; family UBA9628; genus GWA2-66-18. The sequence continues at coordinate 22,643 of JACQPJ010000035.1, read as the reverse complement.
CGGACGAGGCGGCGGCCCCGACACGACGGCGCCGCCGGCGTCGAAGATGGCCGCGTGGCACGGGCACAGGAACTGCTCCTTGGCCTGGTCCCAGCGATAGGGACAGCCGAGGTGCGTGCAGCGCGGGTCGAAGGCCGTGAACTCGCGCCCGTCCTTGGTCGCGACCCAGGCCGAGGAGCGCTTCTCGGTCACGGCCCAGGCGTCGCGCTTGCGCGCGACGAAATCCACCTTGACCGGCGCTCCGGGCCTGATGTCCTTTGTCCCACCCACGTCAACCCAGTCCTCTTCGTCCTTCTTAAAGGCGGGCGAGATGAAGTAGGACAGCCCGGTCGAGCCGAGAACGGCGGCGATCGCCGCGCCGAGGACGGCCGCGCACCGCGCGAGAAACGAGCGGCGCCCCATCACCTCGCCTTCCGGCTCGACGCCGCGGCCGCAGGTCATGGCAGCGTCATCCATGCGTTCATCGTTCCTCCTAAATTCTCCGATGGGCCTTGCGCCGGTCGCCCTCGATGCGCAAACGCGCGCGCTCGGCGGCGACCTCCGCGAACCGGACTTTCAACTGCCGCGTCTGCGCCTCGAAGGCGGCGCGGCCCCGCACCTTGCGGATTTGGGAGTCATAGGCCAGGAAATCAACGACCTTTTTGGCCTGTTCGCGGGTGAAGCTCTTGTCGGCGGCGACCTTGGTGCGCACGCGCATGCGCGCGACGTAGCGCTCCCAATCCCGCCGCGCGGCGATGGGCGCATTGATCGGGCGCGCCAAGGTGTGGCAGCGGGCGCAGGTCGCGGCGAAGGCCGCGTAGTTCTCCCGCTGGGCTTTCGGATAGCCGGAGACGTCGATCTCCTCGGGCCCAAGATCGTAATAGAACCGCGCCGCAAGCTGCTTGGCGGTGAAGCGCCCGCCCGCCCACGCCGCGGACGCCAAAAGAACGCCGGCCGCGAGTCTTAGGATGCCGCGCATGCCGCCGCCTCCCGCGGCACGCGCAGGGCGGCCGCCTTGTCGATCTCCGCCGCGCAGGCCGAGGCCGCGCGCGCGACCAGGGCCTCCGCCTTCTCCGTCTCGCCGGCCTTGCCGGCGACGCTGCGCGCCACGACTCCCCTCAAGCTCTCGAGATCATACAGAAAAACGCCCCCGATAGCGGCGCAGGCCGGGTCCACGTTGCGCGGCAGGCCGAGATCCACGATAAAGAGCGGGCGGCCGCGGCGGCGGCGCATGACGTCGGCGAGGGCGGCGGGCTCCAACAAAGCCGCGGGACTCGCCGTCGAGAAGATCGCGACCTCGACCTCGGTCAGCAGGGCCAGGCCGAGCTCGACCGAAACCCCGCGCCCCCCCACGCGGGCCGCCAGCGCCTCCGCCTTGCCCGCGGTGCGGTTGGCCACGCAAATGCGGCGAAAATTCTTCGCGGCCAAATGCCGGACCGCGGCCTCCGCGGCGTCCCCGGCGCCGAAGACGACGATGCCGCCACCGTCGCGCAGGCCGAAGATGCCGCGCGCCAGCATCGCGGCCGCGCCGCCGATGGAGTGCACGCCATTCTGGATTCCCGTCTGGGTGCGCGCGGCCTTGCCCGCGGCCAAGGCGCTCTGGAAGGCGCGGTTGAGCACGGGCCCCGTGGCGCAAGCCCCCCGCGCGGTCTCGTAGGCGCGCTTGACCTGCCCGAGAATCTCCGATTCGCCGACGATCCAGGAATCCAGGCCGGCCGCCACGCGGAAAAGATGGGTCAAGACCGCGCCGCCGCCGCGCGCCACGAGCGCCGTCTCGATCTCGACGCCGGCGCGGCCGATGAACCAGGCGCGGGCCGGCGCGCGGACGCGCTCCGGGTCGGACGCCGTCCCGTAGAGCTCCAAGCGGCTGCAGGTCGAAAGCAGAACCGCCTCGCCCAGCCCTAAGGCGCTCTTGAGCCCGCGGAGAACGCCCTCAACGTCCTGCGCCGCCACCGCGACGCGCTCCCGGGACGCGATCGGCGCCAAGAGATGACTGATCCCGATTTGGAACAGTCCCCTTGTCCGAGACATATCCATGCGGTCTTTATCTAAGCAACGAAACGGCCACGGCTGCCCGTGAGGACGCAAAGCTCTTGTCCGCGCCCTAAAAATTATAGGCGACATTCATGGAATAAACGAAAAAGCCGCTCCGCCCACAAATGCATCGGCGGAAAGCCCGGAGGATTTGTGCTCCCCGGGCAGGCCGGGGTCCGGACAATCAGCGCGGCCTCCTCAGGAACAGCGCCCCCAACGGGGGCAGGTCCAGGCGCAGGGAGAAGGGGCGGCCGTGCCAGGGCGAGACCTCCGCCGCGGCGCCCCAGACGGAGGGCCCTGAACCGCCGCCGAACTCCGCGGCGTGGGAGTCGGCGAGCACGTCCCACCAGCCGCCCGCCGGGACGCCGACGCGGTAGCCGAGGCGTGGCACCGGCGTGAAGTGAAAGACGCAGAGCACGTCCTCGGCCGGGTCGCCGCTCCGGCGCAGGAAGGACAGCACGGAGCTGTCGGCGTCGGCGGCGTCCACCCACTCGAAGCCGGCGGGATCGCAGTCTCGGCGGTGAAGGGCCGGCTCGGCGCGGTAGAGGCGGTTGAGGCGCTCGACCCAGCGCGCCACGCCGCGGTGCGGCGCCAGGTCGAGCAGGTGCCAGTCCAGGGAGCGGTCGTGGCTCCACTCGCGGCGCTGGGCGAACTCCCCGCCCATGAAGAGGAGCTTCTTGCCCGGCTGGGCCCACTGCCAAGCGTGGAGCAGGCGCAGGTTGGCGAACTTCTGCCAGTCGTCGCCGGGCATCTGCTCGAGGAGGGCGCCCTTGCCGTGCACGGTTTCGTCGTGGGAGAGCGGCAGGACGAAGTTCTCGTGGAACTGGTAGAGGGCGCGGAAGGTCAGCTCGCCCTGGTGATGGCGCCGGTGCACGGGGTCCCGGCGCAGGTAGCGCAGCGTGTCGTGCATCCAGCCCATGTCCCACTTGAGCCCGAAGCCCAGCCCGCCCGCGTAGGCCGGCTTGGACACCCCCGGCCAGGCGGTGGACTCCTCGGCGAAGGTCTGCGCGTCCGGATACTCCCGGTAGACCGTCTCGTTGAGCTGGCGGAGGAAGGAGGCCGCCTCGAGGTTCTCGCGCCCCCCGAGCTTGTTGGGGATCCACTCGCCCTCGCGCCGCGAGTAGTCGAGGTAGAGCATGGAGGCGACCGCGTCCACGCGCAGGCCGTCGGCGTGGAACTTGTCGAGCCAGAAGAGGGCGTTGGAAAGGAGGAAGGCGCGCACCTCGTTGCGCCCGTAGTTGTAGATCGCGCTCTTCCAATCCGGATGGAAGCCCTGGCGCGGGTCGGCGTGCTCGTAGAGGTGGGTCCCGTCGAAGAGCGCCAGGCCGTGCGGGTCGGTCGGGAAATGCGACGGCACCCAGTCCAGGATCACGCCGATCCCCTCCCGATGGAGATGGTCGATCAGGAACATGAGGTCCTGAGGCGTCCCGTAGCGGGACGTCGGGGCGAAATAGCCCGAGGTCTGGTAGCCCCAGGAGCCGTAGAAGGGGTGCTCCATGACCGGCAGGAACTCCACGTGCGTGAAGCCCAGGCGCTTGACGTGCGCGGCCAGGCGGGGCGCCAGCTCGCGGTAGGAGAGCCAGCGCTCCCCCTCCTCGGGCACGCGGCGCCAGGAGCCGAGGTGGACCTCGTAGATGGACACGGGAGCGTCGAGCGCGGCGCGGGCGCGGCGCGCCGCCATCCACTCCCCGTCGCCCCAATCGTAGGCCAGGTCCCAGACCACCGAGGCGGTGCGCGGCGGCTCCTCGTGCCGGACTCCGAAGGGATCGGCTTTCTCGAGCTTGAAGCCGTGGTCCCGGCCTTGGACCCAATACTTGTAGAGGGCTCCCGGGCCCGGGCCCGGAATGAAGCCCTCCCAGATCCCGGACGAGCCGCGGGGCTGAAGCGGGTGCCGGCTCTTGGACCAGCCGTTGAAGTCCCCCATCACGTGCACGCGGCGGGCCGACGGCGCCCAAACCGCGAAATAGACCCCATCGACGCCGCCGCGCGCGGCCGGGCGCGCGCCGAGCTTCTCGTAGAGACGGGCGTGCGTGCCCTCGTTGAAGAGGTGAAGGTCGAGGTCCGTGAGCGGGCTGGACGCGGCCTCGACGGCCGCGGCCTTCATGCGCGCGGCGCGCGGCCGCAGGCGCGCGTCAACTCGGCCAGACGCGCGGCCAAATCCGGGCCGAGGGCGCCCGGTTCCAGGCGCCAGCGCCAGTTGCCCGACGCCGTGCCGGGGCGGTTCATGCGCGCCGAGGAGGGCAGGTCGAGCAGGTCCTGCAGGGGCGCGCAGGCCAGGCGCGCCGGGGACTGCCAGACCAGGCGCGTCATGGCCCAGGAGGCCGGCTCGGTCCCGCCCGCGGCGCGGCGGAAAGCCTCGCGCTCGGCGGGGGCGGCGCCGGCCTCCCACCAGCCGCGCGCCGTGTCGTTGTCGTGCGTGCCCGTGTAGCCCGCGCAGTTCTCGGGCCAGTTCCGAGGCCGGTCGGCCTCCCCGTCGCCGAAGGAGAACTGCGCCACGCGCATGCCGGGCAGGCCGAAGGCGTCGCGCAGGGCCGCGACCGCGGGCGTCAGACAGCCCAGGTCCTCGGCCAGGATCTCGAGCTCGGGGACCGCCGCGCGAACCGCCGCGAGCAGGGCCGCCCCGGGCGCGTCCACCCAGCGTCCATGGACCGCCGTGGCCTCGCCCGCGGGGATCTCCCAGTAGCGGCGCAGGCCGATGAAGTGGTCCAGGCGCACGGCGTCGAAGCGCTCCGCGCAGGCCTTGAGCCGGGCGATCCACCAGGAAAACCCCGTCTCGGCGTGCCGCTCCCAGCGGTAGAGCGGGTTGCCCCAAAGCTGTCCCGCGGCCGAGAAGTAGTCCGGCGGGACCCCCGCGACCGCGGTCGGCCGGCCGGCCGCGTCCAGAAGGAAAAGCTCCTGGTGCGCCCAGACGTCCGCGCTGTCGTGGCGCACGTAAAGAGGAACGTCCCCCAGCAGGCCCAAGCCGCGGCCGGCCGCGTGCGCCCTCAGCTCCGCCCAGCGCCGCGCGAAGCGCCATTGCGCCAGAGCGTGGCGCAAGACGGGCTCCTCGAGGCCGCGCCGGGCCTCGTCGAGGGCCTCGGGGTCGCGGCAGCGCAGGGGCTCGTCCCAGTCGGTCCAGGGTCTGCCGCGATGAGCGTCCTTGAGCGCCAGGAACAGCGCGTGATCGTCGAGCCAGCCCGCCTCGCGCGCGCGGAAAGCTTCGAACTCTCCGCGGTCCGTCCGGCTCGGCGGCTCCTCGGCCGCTCCCGGACCCAGCAGGCCGGGATCGCCCGCGAACGCGGAAGGCGAGGCGTACGGGGAGCCGAGCTCGTCGGGCGGCACGATGGGCAGCATCTGCCACCACGATTGGCCGGCCTGGGCCAGCCAGTCCGCGAAGGCGAACGCCTCCGGCCCCAGGCCGCCCCCCGGCAGGGAAGTCGGGTGCAGGAGCACCCCGCCGGCGCGGCGCTTCAACGTCACTCGATCTGGCATCAAAATAATTCGTGCCTGAATGCTTCGCCTTCGCCGATGTTATCAGTTTCGGACGCTCTCTTCGATCAGGGCCCGCAGGCGGCGGGCGATTTGCGCGGCGCCGCCGGACGGGACGGGCGGTCGGGACGGACGGGCGAAGAGAGCGGCGAGCGCGGGCCCCCAGTCCCCCGCCTCGTAGTCCGGCCGCGGCAGCTCGGCCGCGCGGGCGTTGGCGCGGATCCAGCTCGTGAGCGCGCGGGACTCCGCGTAGGCGGGGCGGTCCACGTAGAGCACGCGGACGCCGTGCGCCGCGGCCTCGGAAAAGGTGCCGTAGCCGGGCTTGCCGAGAAGCGCGTCGCAGGCCGCCACCGCCTCGGCGTGGGGAGCCCCGCCGCGGCCCAGCGCGGTCCACGGCGCGGACAAGCCCTCGGGCGCCGGGCCCAGACCCGCGAAGCGCCAGGCGGAGAGGTCCCCGGAAACGCGCAGACGGTCCGGCGGCACGCCCCCGAAGGAGACCAGCACCAGCGGCCGGCCGTCGTCCGGGACGCCTAGCGCCGCGCGCGCCTCGGCGCGCGAGCGCCGCGAGCGGCGGGCGACCAGCCCGACGTCCTCGACGCGCGCCACACAGGAGAAGCCCCCCGACATGGGCAGGCGCAGAGCGCCCGCCGCTTGGGCGTAGCCCCGCGACAGGAGGTCGGCGACCGGCGCCCAACGCGGGTCCTCCGCCGCCTTCTCGGCGTAAATCCAGTCCCAGGTGAAATTGGAGACGATCCACGCCGGGAGCCCGGCCGCGGCCGCCGCCTCGCAGGCCAGGGACGGGACATCCGTGAGGACCAGGTCCGCTCCGAAGCGCCTGAGGAATTCCGCCTCCGCCGCAACGTCCCGGGCGCGGCGGGCCGAGGCGTCCCGGTGCGCGGCCAAGGTCGCCTCCCAGTCCGCAGTCCAGGGGTCGCGCTGGACGGGCATGGGCTCCTCGGCCCCGACGGAGACCTCCACCCCCGCGCTAAAGAGCGCCGCCGGCGCCGACGTGCGCGCCGCCGCGTGCAAGCCCGGCAGCTCCGCGGCCAGCGCCTCCAGGATCAGCGCCGAGCGCGTCGCGTGCCCGTACCCGTGTCCCGACACGTAATAAACGACGTTCGCCACGAACCGATGTTAGCAGTTGCCTCTCGTCTAGGCCCAGCTCCCAGGCCGCCTAATCCAGCCCCCAGGCGCGGCGCACGGCCGCCTCTTCCCCCGGAGTGCGGACCTTCTTGAAGCGGGCGGGACGGCCCTTCACGCGCGCCTCACACTCCTTCCAGGACGCGTGGCGCTCCAGCCGGCCGTCCAGCAGGCTGAGGTAGACGACGGGGCCGCCGACGGCGGGCGCGCAGCGCAAGTGCGGACGCGGCGCGGCGGGCGCCTGCGGCGACGGGGCCAGCGAGCCATAGGGATAGGCGTTGAAAGGACCGTCGTAAAGCTCTACGCGGCGGCGGCGGGACATGGCGACGGCCAAGGCGTCGCAGCGCTCGTTGGCGTCGTGGCCGTCGTGGCCGCGCACCCAGCGCCACTCGACGCCCCCCGGCCCGCGCGCGGCGACGGCCGCGTCGAGGGACCGCCAGAGGTCCTCGTTCTTGACGGGATTGCCCTCCGCCGTGCGCCAGCCGCGGCGCTTCCAGTTTGAGAGCCAACCCGTGACGCCGCCCAGCACGTAGGTCGAGTCGGTGTGAACAACGGCAACGGCGGATATGCCTTGGACCACGGCCAAAGCCCGAATGACGGCAGTCATCTCCATGCGGTTGTTGGTCGTCGCCTCGACGCGGCCGGCGCCTTCCTTGACCCGGCCGTCGGGGAGGGCCGCGACGAAGGCCCAGCCCCCCGGGCCGGGGTTGCCGGAGCAGGCTCCGTCGGTGAACAGCGCGAGAAGGCGCTTCAAAACCGGCGCGATTATAGCCGTTTCCGGTTCAATCTGCTACCATGACGGCCCCGTGGACCTCCTCAGGAAAATCTACGACGTCCAGGCGCTCATCTCCTGGGGCGGGCTGACTTTGGTCTCGGCCATTGTCTTCGTCGAGACCGGGCTCTTCGTCGGCTTCTTCCTCCCCGGCGACTCCCTGCTCGTCACGGCCGGCATCTTCGCGCGCACGGGGCACCTCTCGCTGTTCTGGCTGCTGACGCTTCTTCCCCTCTGCGCCATCGCCGGCGACCAGGTCGGCTACCTGATCGGCCGCAAGGCCGGCGAGGCGCTCTACGCGCGGCCCGACGGGCCGTTCTTCAAGAAGACCCACCTCCGGCGCGCGCACGACTTCTACGAACGCTACGGCGCCAAGACCATCGTCCTGGCCCGCTTCGTGCCCATCGTGCGCACTTTCGCGCCCGCCGTGGCGGGCGTGGCGCGCATGGACTACGCGACCTTCGTCTTCTACAACGTCGCCGGCGGGCTCCTCTGGGTGCTGAGCACCGTGCTGGGCGGCTACTTTCTGGCCGCCCTGGTCCCGAACATCGAGCGGCGCATCCACGAAGTCATCGTCGTCGTGGTGATCCTCTCGCTGCTGCCCGGCGCCTGGGAGTGGCGGCGCCACCGCCGCGCGGCGTCAAAGCCCCAAGTGCGTTCTTAAAGATTCGTCGATTTTTCGCATCACCTCCTCCGGCATTTGCCCCATGCGCGCGCGAAGTCGCGATTTATCAACCGCCTTCAATTGATGGGTTCTCGCTTTGCAGGGACGGCCGTCGCCGACGACCTTTTCCGGCACCGCGACTTCGAAGCTGAAGACGCGCTGAGCCCGCGAAGTCAACGGCACGACGGTCACCGTTCTCAGATAGAAGTTGCACGCGTTGTTTGAGATGACGACGGCAGGACGAGTTTTCTGGATCTCGGCTCCGACCGCTCCTTCGAACGAAACCCAGTAAATGCTTCCGCGGGAGATCACCAATCATCCTCCTCGAGACCGTCGCCGACGGCCTCGTCCCATATCTTCATCTCCGCAATGTCATCGGGATCGTTGGCCGCTTCCTTGTAGTCCTTGATCAGCCGGCGCTTGAACTCCGCTTTCTCCAGCGCCGCCATGCGCTCGGCGACGGCCCGGGCGATGAAGGCGCTCTTGTTGGAAACCTTCTCCAACTTCTTGGCGATCGGCTGAGGCAAGGTGATGTTCATGCGTTTATAGAGCATGTGAATATTATAATACACACTCTAATACACATCAAGTGTTAGGACTTGGAGCAGGCCTGGCGGTAGCGTTCCAGTACCACCGCGGTCGCGGCGGCGCGGGCCTCGGCGGTGACGGGATGCGCGAGGTCGAACCAGCGCTCCTGCGCCTCGCCCTTGCCCCGCTCGGCCGGGAAGGAGACGAAGGGCTCCTCCTCCCCCGCCGCACGCTTCTGCAGGACCCGGATGCCCTTGATGACGAAGGCGTCCGCGATCACGAGCTCCGCGAAGGCCAGCAATTTCGTCGGCCGGTCCGTCGCGTCCTGGTACAGCCTGACCCGTCCCTCCAGCTTCGGCAGCGTCGCGTCCATGCGTCCTCCCTAGGTCGTGGATTGAACGTCCCTAGGTATACGCGGACCCCCCCGAAAAAGTTCCCGGCAAAAATGGGTCAGCGGAGGGATTGCCCGAGCTGCTCTAAAATCAGGCGCCGGACTCCATCACAGGCCCGCATTTCGAGGTCCCCAGCACGGCCTCGAAGACGGGCACCACGTGCCGGTAGTCGCCGCGGATGATGTCCGGTTCTTTCAAAGCGTTGCGTCCGCAGTCGAAGTCGAGATAAAACAGCAGCTTGCGGCGTATCTCCTCCTGCCTGACATTCGAAAAGGAATGCTCCCGCCCAAGGGGCACTCCGAGCGGGTCCCCGGCGTCGCGCACGCCGGCCTCAACGGAACTGTACATCCGTTGGGCCAGCAAGTACTCCCGCCCCAACAGCGGGATCATGTAGGCGGACTCGTACATGATCCGATGCGTCTCCGAGATGATCTGCTCCGTCTCCACGGCGGCCAGCCGCAACCGGTCCGGGAAGTTCTTGATGCGGCTTGTCAGCAGCTCGGGATGCTGATCCAGGTATTTGGCCGCGTCGAGGAAGTCCTGCTTGTTCCGCGTGGCGTTCTCGTCGTCGAAGCGGAAGCCGCCGTCCGCGGTCTCCACGAGCCGGCGCGACCGCGCCTCCTTGAAGTCTCGCGCCAAGGCGGCGAACTCGTATTCGGTCCTCAGCCGCGTCTGCTCGATGCGGGCCGGATCGCAGAGGCCCTTGGGGCACTCCTCGGCCTTGCTCAGCGGGAACACCGGCTTGCGCCTGTACTGCATGCAGTGCTCGATCTCATGCACCACGACCCGGAAGAAGAGGTTGTACAGGGTCGCCCGGACCTGGGACGGAACCTTGGGGTTGTCGGCCACGTTCAGGGCCTCCACCGTCCTCAGTGAGATATTGCCCTTGATGGTCCCGCTCGGGTAATAGGATTGGTCGGGATATTTGTACTCGGGGTCGTCCTCCGGGGCATAGCCAAGAACCTTGCTGGTCAAGGTTTCCAGGCGCGGGACCACGAATGGCAGACCCTCCGCCAGCTCGGCCGTCTGATCCGCCGGGAGCAAAGGGATCACCTTCCGCAAGGCCGCCTGCATCGTCGCGGTCTCGGGATCCGAAGCGGCCGGCATCGAAGCGTGCGGCGGGACTTTCTCAGGTCCGTCGTGAGCGCGCGCGGACAAGCCCAAAAAGACCGCGGCGAGAACGAAAATGGAGCGTTTCATGATTCCCCCTTCCTCTATATGAGTCTGCGACGCGATTCTAGCCTTGATCCGCGCCGAAGGAGAAGGGTCTTTAGTCCTAGGCCGCCTAGGCCCCAGGTCCTAGGACCGGTCCCACTCGGTCAATAACTTAGGCGTGCGTCCACTCGTAGGACGAGCGGTGGGAGTCCAGGGCGTCGGCATGCTCGACGAAGGCGCGGTAGACGGGGTGGCGGGCGATGGTCGTGGAGTCGCCGATGACGATGAGGCAGCGGCGCGCGCGGGTCAGGGCGACGTTGAGGCGGCGCAGGTCGCCCAGGAAGCCGATCTGGCCGGCGGGGTTGGAGCGCACCAAGCTGACCACGACCGCCTCTTTTTCGCGGCCTTGGAAGCCGTCCACGGAGCCGATCTCCAGGCCGGGCTCGCGCCCCAAGGTCTTGAGGAGCTTGGCCTGGGCGACGTATGGGGTTAATATCGCGCAGTCTTTGGCCTTCAAGCCTGATCCAAGCAGCTCGTAAATGATCTTGACGGCCAGTTCCGCCTCGCCGCGGTTCTCGCGGCTCTCCAGGAGCTCGTTCCAGGCCTCGTCGAAGCCCGCGCCGGCGGTGTCGACGAAGGTCACGGGCCGGGAGGTCAGCGGCGTTGCCGCGACAGCGGGCAGTTCCGCGGCCAGGTGGCGGGCGACGGAGTCGTCGGCGATGAGCTTGCCCTCGTAGAACTGCTCCGAGGGGAAGCGCATGATGTCCTCGTGCATGCGGTACTGGACGCGCAGGAGGGTCTGGGACGTCGGGGGCAGGACGTCCTTCAGGCGATCGAAGAGGGTGCTGGCCAGCCCTCCCTCGGCCGCCTCCTTGGAATGGAGGGTGGGCGGAAGCTGGTTGGCGTCGCCCGCCAGCACGACCTTGCGCCCCAGCGCGACGGAGATCCAGGAGAGGGGCTCGACGGCCTGCGAGGCCTCGTCGAGGACGACCAGGTCGAAGGCGCCGCGCACCAAACGCGGGGAGACGCCGGCGTGGGTGGCCAGCACCACCTGCGCGGAGGCCACCAGTCGGCGGGATATCTCGAACTCCAAATCGCGGGCCTCGCGCCAGAGCCGGGAGGCCTCGCGCTCGCGCTCGGCGCGCTCGGCGTAGCCGAGCTGACCCAGACCGCGCCCGAAGCGGGAGCGGCGGCGCGCCAGGCGCTCGCGCCGCGCGTCGAGCTCGCGGACCTGCTCGTAGAGCGGATCCTCCTCGACCTGCGCGGAGAGGTTGCCGTGGCGCAGGCTCTCCAGCGTGCGCGCGGGATGCCCCAGGCGCACCACGCGCAGGCCCGTGCCGAGCAGCTTCTCCAGGATGTTGTCCACCGCGATGTTCGACGGGGCCGTGGCAAGCGCGCGCTCGCCGCGCGCGACGTGCTGGCGTATAATTTCGACCAATACGGTGGTTTTGCCCGTCCCGGGCGGACCATGAACCACCGCCGCGTCTTCGGCCGACAACGCGCGCTTGACGGCTTCTCGCTGGTATTCGTTGAGGGACGCGTTGAGCCATGAAATCTTGGGGACACGGCCGCGGGCGGGAGCCTTCTCGCCGAGGAAAATCTCTCTCAATTCGGACAAACGGCTGCGGCGAGCTTCGCTCGCCGCGATCAACGCCTTGCGCATGCGCTGGTAGGTGGCGTCGGAGCCCAGCAAGTCGAGCTGGCAGGCGCCGCGCAAAGGCTCCTCGGGGCCGGGACCGCCCAGCGCCACGACCGCGCGCCATTCCTCCACCTTGTAGAGCGTGCCCTCCGCGGCCCCCGGCTCGGCGCCGGACGGCAAGGTCAGGAGCACGTTGTCGCCCGCGTTCATCGCGTGGAAGGGCGAGAGCTCCTCGCCCTTGGGCGAGCGCGAAAGCGCCACCAGCGGCATCCCTCCCAGCCCGCTCTCCACGCTCTCCATGGTCAGGCCGGAGACGGTCTTGCCCAGGGCCTCGCGCTGGGATACGGGGAAGCGGCGCAGGTCGCGCAGGGTTTCCTTCTTCTCGGCCTCGCGCTCGAGGTCAAGGAGGGCCTGCAGGCGCGCGAAGTGCTCGTGACCGGCCATTGAAATGGGATTCTATCTTACTGGGCGGTCGGGATGTTTTGATACGATCCCGCATATGGAGCGTCGACCTTGGTCGCGCGTGCGCCGCGTCCTGCGGCGGCGGCCCCGGCCCGGCTCCGGGGACTTCGCCTGGGACCTGGCCGACTACACCGGCGGCAACCGGCTCGCGCTCTACGTGCGCGGCGAGGACCTCTATCCCGCGATGGCCGAGGCCATGGAGGACGCCAAGTCCTCGATCAGCCTGGAAACCTACATCCTGGGAGGCGACAAGACCGGGCGAACCTTCGCCGAGCTGCTCGCCAAGAAGTCGCGCGAGGGCGCGCGCGCGCGGCTGATCTACGACTCCGTGGGCTCCCTCGGCCTGGATCCGGCGGTCGTCACGCGCCTGCGCAACGCGGGCGTGGAGGTCCTGGAGTACCACCCGGTCGCGCCCTGGCGGCCGCGTTGGGCCTGGAACCGGCGCGACCACCGCAAGATCCTGGTCTGCGACGGGCGCGTGGGGTTTGCGGGCGGCATGAACCTGTGCGACGAGCACGCGCCCTCCGAGCTGGGCGGGCAGGACTGGCTCGACGCGCACGCGCGCGTCGAGGGCCCCGCCGCCTTCGAGCTGGAGCGGCTCTTCCGCGCGACCTGGTACGCCCACACCGGGCGCTGGTTCGCCTTGGATGGAGCCTGCCCGCCCGTCCCCGGCGGCGCCAAGGTCAGGATCGTGGGCAACCGGGAGTTCCTGCGGCGCCTGGAGATCCGCGCGGCCTACGTCGCCGCCCTGCGCGCCGCGCGCGAGGAGGTCTTCATCGCCAACTCCTATTTCGTGCCTGGCTGGCGCATCCGCAGCGCGCTGGCCCAGGCCGCGGCGCGCGGGGTGGACGCGCGCGTGCTGGTGCCGGGCAAGCCCGACGTGCGCGCGGCCTGGCACGCCATGCGCTCCCGCTACGACGACCTCCTGAGCCGGGGCGTGCGCGTCTTCGAGTGGCAGGGAGCCATGCTCCACGCCAAGGCCGTGGTCGTCGACGGACTCTGGTCGGCGGTCGGCTCCTACAACCTCGACCACCGCAGTCTCCAGCACAACCTGGAGGTCAACCTGCACTCGCTGGACCGGGCCTTCGCGGCCGAGCTGCGGGCGCGCTTCGAGCGGAGCCTGCAGGGCGCCCGGGAGATCACGCTCCAGGACTGGCGCCGCCGCCCCTGGGCCGACCGTCTCCTGGAGCGCGTCTGCGCGTCCTTCGACTACTTCCTGTGATTTGCTATCCTCGGCCGCGATGAGGCGCCTCTACCTGATGCGCCACGGCCACTCCCCCGCGGCCGGCGAGGCCGGGGTGGACCAGGACGCCCTGCGCCCTCTCTCGCCGCGGGGACGGCGCGACGCCGCGCGCATGGCCCGGGAGCTCGCGCGCCGCGGCGCGCGCCCGGAACTCGTCCTCCACTCCCCCCTGCTGCGCGCCGCGCAGACCGCGCGCATCGCCGCGCAAACGCTGGAAGCGCCGGCCGGCGCGGAAGCCTTCGCTCTCCTGGACAACACGCGCCCGGCCGCCGAGGTGATCGCGGCGCTGGGGCGCCGAGCCGCGGGCGCCGACGAGGTCCTCGCCGTCGGCCACCAGCCCCAGCTGGGCGAGATCGCGGCCCTGCTCGCGCGGGCCCTGGTCGACATTCGCCCCGGCGGGCTCGTGGCTCTGGAGGCCGGGCCCGCGCCAGGCCTGCTCTGGAGCCTCAACCCGGAAGAGCTCCCATGAAGGAGGGCCGCCGCCGCACGGACGCCCCGGCCGCCTGGAGCGACGCGCCCCACCAGCGCCTCTACGCCGCCGCCGGCGCCGTCCTGGGCCTGGGCTCGCCGCTGGGCGCCTTGGCCCTGCGCGGCTGGCTGGCCGCCCCGAGCTTCCGGGCCTCCTGGGCCCTGCAGGAACTGGGCGCCAATTGGCTCTTCTACGCCTACATGGCGGCGGGAACCATGGCCGCCTTCGCCGCCTTCGGCTGGGTCCTGGGCCTGCGCTCGGAGCGCCAGCGCGCCGCCGGCACGCTCATGTCCGCGCGCATGGACGAGCTGCGCCTGCAGTCCGTGACCGACGCGCTGACGGGCGCCTACACACACGGCCACCTCTGCGGGCTCCTAGAGCGCGAGCTGCGGCGCGCCGCGGCGGAGCGCGCCCCTCTTTCGCTTCTCATCGCCGACGTGGACGAGTTCAAGCGCGTCAACGACGAACGCGGCCACCTGATCGGAGACCGCGTCCTCAAGGAAACCGCCGAGACCCTCGCCGCGCACGTGCGCTCCGGCGACCTGCTGGGCCGCTACGGCGGCGACGAGTTCGTCGTGATCATGCCCGGCGCCGACGCCCCGACCGCGCTGGCCATCGCCGAGCGCGTGCGCGCCGCCGTGGCCCGCTACGGCGCCGGCGCCACCGTCAGCGTCGGCGTGGCGACCTGCGGCGCGGGCGAACGCCGAAGCGTCGAGGAGCTCCTGCACGAGGCGGACATGAACCTCTACCAGGCCAAGCGCGACGGCCGCAATCGCGTCCGCGACCGACGCGACTTCCCCCCGCCCCCGCCTGCCTAAGCCCAGCCGCCGCATCCGGGAACGGCCGCGGGAATCCGCGTGCTCCCCGCCGCTCACTTCCTCTGCGCTCTTCCCTGAACGGCGCCGCCCTCAGCGCGCCGTGGAATAGGCGCAGTCGCGGCGGAAGTCGCAGCGGGGGCAGAAGTTCGTGTCGGGCTTAAAGTCGCCGGCTTCGATGGCGTCGGCCGCGGCGGAGAGGTCGTCGGCAAGGGCCGCCTCGCCGGACGGGTCGTAGGGGGCGCTGACGCGCTCGCCGACGGCCACGCAGTCTACGGTGAGCGTGGACGGCGCAATACCCAGGCCGCGCTTGGCGCCCAGCGCGTAGAAGCGCAGCTGGAGATCGGCGGCGACCTGAGCAGTGGTGGGGACGCCGGAACCGGTTTTGTAGTCCACGAGCTCGTAGGCGCCGTCGGGGCCTTGGTCGATGCGGTCGATCATGCCGCGGATCTCGTGGCGGCCTAAAGTCCAGATGAACTCCTTCTCCACGCCCGCGGTCCGGGAGCGGCGCGACTCCTCCGCCCGGTGGAAATCGTCCAGGACGCGTCCGGCCTTGGCGCGCCAGCGCGCCTCGTCCTTGGCGTCGGGGTAGCCCTGCCGCAGCCACGCGCCGTCGAGGGCCTCCCGCAGGGACTCCAGGGTCCGCTCTCCTCCCGACAGCCACGCCTCCAGCGCGCGGTGCAGGGAGAGGCCGAAGGAGGAGTTGGGGTTGAGCGGAATGCGCCGCCCCTCCACGAACATCAGGCGGTACTTCCAGGGGCACTCCCGGCGGATGCGGTACCGGGTGAAGGAGAGTTCCATCACGCCGCCGGGCGGCGGAGGAAGTCCACGTAGGTGTCGCCGTAGCGCTCGCGGCGGAAACGCTCCAGCCCCGCCGGGACCGCGACGTCCTCCTTCGCGTGATGCTGAAGGAGCGCCCAGCCCTCGGGCGCCAGGAGACCGGCCTCGGCCACGCGCGCCAGGGAAGCGGAGGAATACGCCAGCGGCCGATCCTCCTCGTCGCGGTAGGGCGGACCGAGGTAGACGAGGTCGAAGGCGGCCGCGCCCGCGCGGAACGGAATCCACGACAAGTCCTGGAGAACGTCGCCCCAGGCCGCCTTGCCGCGGCCCGTGAAGCCAAAGTCCCGCAAGTTGCGCTCGATGACGGCCAGGCAGCGCTTGTCCCTGTCCACGAAGAATGCGCAGGCCGCCCCGCGCGAGAGGGCTTCCAGCCCGACGGCCCCCGTGCCGGCGTACAGGTCCAGGACGCGCGCGCCCGCCAGGCGCGGGCGCAGGATGTCGAAGACCGACTTCTTGATCCGCGACGAGATCGGCTTGACGGGCAGGTCCTTGGAGACGCTGCGCAAGGGCCGGCCGCGGTGGACGCCCGCGAGGATGCGCATGACTCCAATTATATAGAATAGCCGCCATGGCCCACCAAGTCGTCATCGTCGACGACGACCCCATCGTCGGCTCTCTCACCCTCGAACTCCTGCGCGACGCGGGCCTGACTGCGGTTCTCGTCCAGGACAGCCTCCAAGCCGTCGATGAGATCAAGAAGGAGCGTCCCGCCCTGGTCGTCCTCGACATCCTGATGCCCGGGCTCGACGGGCTGACCATCCTCCACCGCCTCAAATCCGACCCCGAGACCGCCCCCATCCGCGTCGTCATCGTGTCCGGAAAGTCGTTCGAGGCGGAGAAGGACCGCGCCCGCAAGGGCGGCGCCGACCTGTTCATCGAGAAGCCCTACGACGTGGAGGCCTTCGCGCGGACCATCACCGGGCTCCTGGGCCTCGAGACCAAGGTTTCGGCCGCGCCTGCCGCCGCGCCTCCCGCCGGGATGAAGGCCTCGGTCTGGGGCTGCCGCGGGCCGTCCGATGAGCCGCTCCAGGCCTCGCGCTACGGGACGAGCACTCCCTGCGTCTCGGTCGAAACCCCGCAGCATTTGTTCATCTTTGACGCGGGCTCCGGCCTGCGCGCCCTCGGCCGGGAACTCGTCCGGGAGGGGCGCCGCAAGGATCTCTGGCTGTTCCTGACTCACTTTCACCGCGACCACGTCGAGGGCCTGGCGGGCTTCGCCTGCGCCCAGGACCCCTCCTACACCCTGCGCGTCTCGGCCTTGAGCGAACCGACCAAGCCCCTGGATGAGGCCGTCGAGGAGCTGTTCGCGCCGGGACCGCCCCCCGCGGCGACGATCGAGCTCTACGAGCTTCTCGAGCAGACCTACGAGATCGCGCCGGGCGTGCGCCTGGGCGCCTTCTACGCCAACCACCCCGGCGCCACGCTGGGCTTCCACCTGCAGACCGAGGGCCGCCGGATCGTCTACTGCCCCGACAGCGAGCTCTACGGCGAATCCGCCACCGCGCTGCAGGACTACGACGAGCGGCTGGGCGCCCTCTGCCGCGGCGCCGACCTCCTTTTCCACGACGGCCGCTGGACCGAGGAGGACTACGCGTCCAACCGCAACGGCGGCCACTCCAGCGCCCTGTCCGCCGTGGACTTCGCCGGCCGCTTCGGCGTCAAGCGCCTCGTCCTGGTCCATCAGGATGCCCGCTACTCCGACGCGGACCTCGACCGCCTGGCCGAGGGCGCCTGCGCCCGCGCCGCCCAGCGCGGCTACGCCCTACAGGTGATCGTCGGCCGCGAGGGCCTCGTCCTCGACGTCTAGATGCTATGCGGCTTTCCTCGACGCATCTGTGCCGCGTCCGAAGGATCGCGGCCTAGCTATAGGCCGTAGCCCCAGCTTTGGAGCGCGGGGACGCCCACGCCCAGGATTACAGCCCGGTTCTGCACTCTATGGGGTCAAGACAAAGGATCTGAACAAGGCGGTGAAACGCCATGCGCAACGATTTCCGGCAGATTTCATGTTCCGACTGAGCCCGCGAGAAACGGCGTTTTTGAGGTTCCAAACTGGAACCTCAAAAATCGGCCGGGGCGGCAGGCGCTATTTGCCTTACGCCTTTACCGAACACGGGGTCTTAATGCTGTCAAGCGTACTCAACAGCGAACGCGCCGTCCAAATCAATATCGTAATCATGAGAGCCTTCGTTCGTCTTCGCGACATGCTGACCGCGAATAAAGAACTGAGCCGTCGTTTAGATGAATTGGAAAAGGATTGGGATCAGCGGTTTCGAGTGGTGTTCGACGCCATCCGGGAACTGATGAATCCGCCTGCAAAGCCTCTCCGGCAGATAGGCTTTCTATCGTCCGAACAATAACGCCAAGCCAATAAAGCGGTGGACCTGTGCGGGATCGAACCGCAGACCTCCTGCATGCCATGCAGGCGCTCTCCCAGCTGAGCTACAGGCCCTTGACGGCCATTTTACCAGATTTTCCAAGCCCGCGGGCCACACGCGCGGGATCAGAGGAGCGAGGGCAGAAGGGCGGTGAACTCCCGATCGGAGGGAAACATCTCGTCAAGCGGCAGGCGGGCGGGGTCGGCCCAGAAGAGGTCGAGCACGTCGTCGCCGTTGCCGCCGGGGCGCAAGGCCCCGCCCGCGCGCTCGACGAGCCAGTAGGCCGAGACAATCTGGATGGGGGCCTGCGTGGAGAGATGCAGGCCCTCGCTGGCGTAGAGGACGCGGACCCGGCGAACCTCCAGCCCCGTCTCCTCGGCGAATTCCCGGCGCAGGGCGTCGGCGGGCGACTCCCCGATCTCTACGCCGCCCCCGGGGAAGTTCACAAACTCGCTCCCGCGGAAGCGCGAGCGGGTGAGCAGAACCTTGTCCCCCTCGCGCAGCACGCCGTAAATCCGACAGGAGAAGCGCACCGTCGCCGGCGCGGGACTATCGGGCAAAGCTCGGCCCCACGCAGCAAGGCTGGACATCCACCCACTCCCAGACTTTCCCCGCGACATACGGTTCAGTCTTGAGCCATGCGTCCAAACTTTCGCGGGACGAAAAATCGACAATGAGAACGGAGCCGACCATGTCTCCGGCATCGTTGAGCTTGGCCACAGCGTAGAGAAGCTCGCCGCGCTCCCGCATCTGGTCGCCCAGCTCTAAGTGAGCTTCCCGGGCCGCCAGGCGGCGGCTCGGAGCGTCCGGATCGCGCCCATCATGGCCGATAATGAGAAATTGCATGCCTACCGCGCGATTAGAATAAACTGCGGGTTCGGCTTGAGATTGGGAAAACTGGTGATCTCAAAGCCGCCCCTCTCGTAATATTTTGACAGATCGAACTTGCATCAGAACGCTCTTTCTTGATTCTCATTCTTAAAACGTGGCACTCTCAGATGCTTTTTCATATGGACGGATGCGTCGATTTTGCGGCCGAAACCGCCGATCGTCAAGCCGTTCCGATGATAACCAATGGCAATTCGGCACGACCGGCCCATAGCATAGCCCTGCTCGACAAAAAACGTCCTGCCGTAGTCCTTGGGCGCCGCATAACTCCCCACCAAGGCTGCGGCCGCGACGCCGGTCGCAGCGTCTTCGTTGTTCCCTGAGAGCGGATGGAATGCGCGGGCATAGAACGCCGATCCCGAAGATCTTGAATCCCGGGTATACGCGTAGATGCCGTTGACCTTGTTTTGCGCGCTCCAGCGGCGAATCAGAGGATAGTCGGGACGCAGACGATCAATGTCCCTACGCCTCAAGAACGGCACCAACAGCTTCGGACTGCCGATGCTGGCCGCGCACAGAGGCAGGGAGCGGTCGAGGGGGGATCCATCGCGCAGCCTCAACATGGCGCGGACCGAAGCGTCGGAAACGACGACGTTCAAGCGCTGGTGTTTGCGGCAAGCAAACGTCAGGAGGCCGTTCTTTTGTCTTGAGACGACCGAAGTTCCCGCTCCAGTATGCACGTTGAGGCGAGAAAAACCGCGCCGCCCAAGCAGATGAAAAGCGGCGGCTAAAGTCCCATGAGCACACAAAGGGAACTCGGCGGCGGGATAAAAGAAGCGCAAGCGGACCGACCGGCCTCCGCGCCGCACGAACACGGTGACGGGGAGATTCAGCGCAGCGGCCAACTTCTGCCTGGCCGCGTCGTTCCCGGTGAAATCCTCCACGACGGCCGCAGGGTTGCCGGACCCCTTTTCCCGGGTGCGAAAGAAGGCGACGAAATTTATATGCATCGCACGAAAAATATTTGCGCGAGGTGGGACTTGAACCCACACACCCTTTCGGGCATACGCACCTCAAGCGTACGCGTCTGCCAGTTCCGCCACCCGCGCGTCAAAACCGAAATCGCTACTTCTTGGCCGCCGGCGCCGCAGCCTCGGGAGCGGCTGGCGCAGGCGCAGCGGGAGCCTCGGCCGGCGCCGGCGAGGCCGGCGCCCGGGAGGTCACGCTCGACAACCCCGAACGGCTCTGCAGCAGCGTCAAGAAGAGGGAGGTGAGGGCGAAGGTCGCGGCCAGGCCAGCGGTGAACTTGCGCAGGAAACTTGAGCCGCCGGGAGTGGTGATGAGCGAGTCGCCGCCCCCGCCGAAGACCTGGAGCCCCGCGCCGCGCCCGGTCTGGAGCAGGACCACGAAAATCATGGCCAAGCAGGCGAAGACGTGGACCGTCAGAAGAAAATGGTACATGGTTGCTTTGCCTGCTTCGCTTGGCGATTATACCTTAATTTAGGAGGAGGCCAGGGCGGCCAGGCCGGGCAGGACTTTGCCCTCGAGGAGCTCCAGGCTGGCGCCGCCGCCCGTGGAGCAATGGCTCATCTTCTCCGCCAAGCCCGCTTTGGCCAGCACCGCAAGGCTGTCGCCTCCCCCCACGATCGTGACGGCGCCGCGCGCGGTCGCCTCGGCCATCGCCTTGGCCACGGCCAGGCTCCCGGCGGCGAAGGCGTCCATCTCGAAGATGCCCATGGGACCGTTCCAGAAGATCGTCTGCGCCTTGGCGATGTGCTCCGTGAAGAACTCCACCGTGTGCGGGCCGATGTCCGCGCCGATGAGGTCCGGCGGAACGGCCATGGCCTGGGTCACGGTCGGCGCGGCGTCGGGCCGGATCTCGCGGACGGTGACGTGGTCGGCGGGCAGGAGGCACTCGACCTTGCGGCCGTAGGCCTTCGCGATGATCGCCTTGGCCGCCTCGACGCGGTCCGCTTCCAGAAGTGACTTGCCGATGCTGATGCCCTGCGCGGCGAGGAAGGTGTAGGCCATCCCGCCCCCGATGAGCAGGGCGTCCACGCGCTCCAGGAGCTTGTCCAGGACGCCGAGCTTGTCGCTCACCTTGGCCCCGCCGATGATCGCCAGGAACGGGCGCTTCGGGTGGCCGACGGCGCGGTCCAGGAACTCCAACTCGCGCTGGACCAGGAACCCGACCGCGCTGGGCAGGCGCTTGGGCAGGCCCGTCGTGGAGGCGTGGGCGCGGTGCAGGGCGCCGAAGGCGTCCTGCACGAAGACGTCGCCCAGGCGGGAGAGCGCCTTGGCGAAGGCGGGGTCGTCGGCCTCCTCCTCGGCGTGGAAGCGCAGATTTTCGAGGAGGAGGACGTCGCCGGGCTGGAGCGCCGCCGCCGCCTTCTCCGCCTCGGGACCTACGCAGTCTGGGGCGAAGGCGACCGGCTTGCGCAGGAGGCGGGAGAGCTCCTCGGCGACGGGCTTGAGGCTGTACTTGGCCTCGGGCTTGCCCTTGGGGCGTCCGAGGTGCGAGATCAGGACGACCTTGGCGCCCTGCGCTTGGAGGGTCTCGACGGTCTTGAGCGTCGCGCGGATGCGCGCGTTGTCGGCGACCCGGCCGTTCTTCATCGGCACGTTGTAGTCCACGCGCGCGAGGACGCGCTTGCCCGCCAACAAGAGGTCCTGGAGGCGCTTGAGCTTGAGGGCGGGCTTGGCGGCCATCTAGGCCTCGACCCTTCGGGCTCGGCACAAATGCAGCGGAGGAATGTCTTTTAGCATCTAGGCCTCGACCCTTCGGGCTCGGCACAGATGCGCTGAGGAAGGGCTCATAGCATCTAGTAGATGTTCTTGCCCATCGCGGAGGCGATGAGCTCGGCGGCGAGCACCGCGGTCGCGTTCTGGGTGTCCTCGAGAGGGTTGACCTCAGCCAGGTCGAGGCCGAGAGCGCGCTCGGAGTCGGCCGCGAGCTCCATGAAGAGGTGGGACTCGCGGTAGGTCAGCCCGCCGCGCTTGATCGTCCCGGTGCCGGGCGCATTGCCCGGGTCGACGCAGTCTATGTCGAAGCTCACATGGAAGCCCGCCGTGCCGTCGCTGGCCATGTCGATGGCCTGCTCGGTGACCACGCCCATGCCGTAGCGGTCGATCTCCTGCATCGAAAAGACGCGGATGCCGGACTTGCGGATGTTGACGGCCTCGGCGCGGTCCACGTCTCGGATGCCGACGAGGACCACGTTGCGCGGGTCCACCTTGGGCGAGAAGCCCCCCAGCCGCGCGAAGTCCTTGTGGCCCATGCCCAGCAGGTGCGCCAGGGGCATGCCGTGCACGTTGCCGGTCGGAGAGGTCTCCGGGGTGTTGATGTCGGCGTGCGCATCCACCCAGATCAGGCCGACCTTGCGCCCCTTGTCGCGGAAGGCGCGCGCCACGCCGGACACCGAGCCCACGGCCAGGGAGTGGTCGCCCCCCAGCGTGATCGGCGTCGAGCCGTTGGCCACGGCCTCATAGCACTGGGACTCCAGCTCGCGGCAGACCTTGAGGATGGCGGCTCCGTTCTTGAGCTTGCCCTTGGCCGCGGGCGCCACCTTGGGCACGGGGAGGTCGCCCGCGTCGGAGACGTCCAGGCCGAGCGCTTCGAGAAGCTCCACGAGGTTGGCGCGGCGCACGGCCGCCGGCCCGCCGGAAGCTCCCCTCTTGGAGGCGCCGTAGTCGAGCGGGACGCCGATGACCGTCGCGTGCCGCGTCTTCGTCAAGCGGGCTCGGAGGCCGTCTTGGCGATGTGGGCGTCCAAAGCCACGACGCGGTTCGAGTAGCCCCACTCGTTGTCGTACCAGGCGAAGGCCTTGACCAAGCGCCCGT
>JACQPJ010000005.1 GCA_016207605.1 Elusimicrobiota bacterium | reverse complement strand
TGAGGCGATCAATGCCGGCGGCGTCGAGACGGGCTTCACCTCCGCCTTGTCCACCGCCACCCCGGCCGCTACCCCCGTCGCCGCCGCTCCCTCCGGCGTTGCCGCCTCATCCATCACGGCGAATTGGGGCGCCAACGGCAATCCCATCGGCACCGCCTACCTCGCGCAGATTTCCACCGATAGCTTTGCCACCGTCAACGCGTCCAGCCAGACCTTGAACACGAACACGGCCTTCTTGGGGCTGACCGCCAACACGACCTACTACTTCCAGGTCCGGGCCGTCGGCCACAACGGCCAGGCCACGGCCTTCACCGCCCTAGCCTCCACGATGACGCTCCTGCAAGCCCCCGGCGCCGCGGCGACCGCTTTCACGGTCGTCGACTTGGCCAGCGTCACCGTCCAATGGACCAGCGGCGGCAACGGCACCGGCACTACGTATACCGCGCAGATTTCCACCGACAACTTCACGACGGTCAACTTCAGCTCTGCCACCTTGAACCTCTCCGCGTTCTTTGGGACCGGCGGGGCCGGCGCCGCGCTGACCCCCAACACCACCTACTTCTTCCAGGTCCGCGCCGTCAGCGGCGGCAACGCCAGCGCCTTCCTCTCCCTTGGCTCCACCGCCACCCTTGCCGCTCAGCCCGCGAGCCCGGCCCTGACCGTGGTCGGCCTGTCCTCGACCGCGTTCAACTGGAGCGCCAACGGCAACCCCTCGGGGACGAGCTACCGGGCGCAAATCTCCACCGACGGCTTTGCCACCGTCAACAGCTCCAGCGCGACGCTCAATGCCGCCGCCGCCTTCGCCGGCCTCGTCCCGAACACGACCTACTTCCTGCGCGTCGCCGCCGCGGGCCACAACGGTCAGACCACCGCCTTCGCCGCGACGCTGACGACCGCGACCTACGCCGCGGCGCCGACGGCAGCGGCAGCGGCCAACCTCGGGACGTCCTCCATCACGGCCAACTGGAGCGCCAACGCCAATCCTGCCGGCACGACCTACCTCGTCCAGATTTCCACCGACAACTTCACGACCGTCAACGCCAGCTCCAGCACGCTGAACCTGTCCGCCCTCTTCGGGACCGGCGGGGCCGGCGCCGCGCTGACCCCCAACACCACCTACTTCTTCCAGGTCCAAGCCGTCGGGCACAACGGCTCGGCCACGGCTTTTGTCGCCCTGCCCTCGACCCCGACCTTGGC
>JACQPJ010000032.1 GCA_016207605.1 Elusimicrobiota bacterium | reverse complement strand
TATCTGCTCCTGATGATGGCCCTGGCCGGGGGTCTGGCCCTGGAAGCCGGCCCTCTCTGGGTGCGCATCGCCTCGGCCGGCCTGGCGGCCTTCATGCTGATTCCGTTCCTGTACACCCAGTCGCGAGCCTCGTACCTGGGGTTCCTACCGGCCTACGTGGTGCTGGTGGCGCTCACCCGTCGCCGGCGGCTGGCCATCGGGGTGCTGTTCGCGGGTCTTGTTGCCGGGTTTGTGTTCTTGCCGGCTCCCGTCCACAAGCGGATTCTGGAGACCTTCCAGGAGCAACCCTACCAGCCCGTGGTGCGGGTGGGCGGCGTGGGCTTTGACCCGTCCACCTCCGAGCGGCTCCTCGCCATGCGGAGTGCCTTCGAAGGGTGGACGAAGCGGCCGATCCTCGGGTACGGGGTGACGGGCTATCACTTCATGGACGCTCAATACGCCCGCGCCCTGGTCGAGACGGGGATCATCGGGTTCGCGGCGTTCCTCTATCTGCTGTGGACAGTGTGGTGGTCCTCCTTCCAGACGTACCGGCAGGCCGAGGATCCGAACCTTCGCGCCCTTGCGGCCGGCTTCCTCGCGGGCTTCGTGGGGCTCCTCGTCCACGCCGTCGGGTCGAACACCTTCATCATCATCCGCATCATGGAGCCGTTCTGGTTCTTCGTCGGATTGCTCGTCGTATGGCCGCACCTCGCGCCCGCGGGAGGGCAACCGGAGCCCGCCAAGCGGTGACGATGCCCCCCCCGTCCCTCCGTCGCAACACGACGTACAACGCCGTCAGCACGCTCGCGGCCCTGGCGGTGGGGCTCGTCGTGGCCCCCCTCCTGCTCCGCCACCTCGGCCTGGACCAGTTCGGGTTCTGGTCGCTCATCTGGGCCATCACGGGGTCGCTGGCGCTTGTGGATCTGCGGATCTCGGCGGCGGTCACGCGCTTTGCCGCCGACGCGTGGGCCAGGGGCGACGAGAAGCGGGTGACGCGGCTGGCAAGCACGGGGCTGACCTTTTACCTGGCCCTCGGCCTCCTGGAGGTGGTGGGCGCTCTCGTGCTGCTCGCCGTCCCCTCCCGCGACCTGTTCGACTTCCCCGCCGCCGTCGCCGCGGAGGGCCGGCTGACCCTCCTGCTGGCCGTCGCTGTCTTCGCGATCAACTCGGCTGGCTCCGTCTTCGTGGGCCTGCTCCAGGGACTCCAGCGTTTTGATCTGACGGCGCTGGTGACCGTCGCGGGAACGTGCCTCCGGCTCGTCGGGGTGCTGGCGGTCGTCGGGCTCGGCGGCGGCCTGCGCGAGCTGGTCCTCGTGGAGGGGGCCATCGCGCTCTTCCAGGGGCTCTCGAGCTACGTCCAGGCCCGCCGGCTCCTGCCGGGCCTCCGTCTGGTTCCGTCCCGCGTCGCGGGGTCGGTCTTCAAAGAGCTCGGGGCCTTCGGGCTGAAGCTCCAGGTAGCGCACCTGGCCTTCCTGGTGAGTTTTCACGGCGACAAGCTGCTTCTCTCCTTCTTCCTAGGTCTTCCGGCGGTGGCCTTCTACGACCTGGGCTCCAAGGTGGCCTACCTGATGCGCGGACTGCCGTTGCTTCTGGTTTCCGCTGTCGGACCGGCGGCCTCGGCCCTCGAGGCGGGCGGCAACCGCGGTCGGCTCTGGGGCCTTTACCTCCAGGGGACCGCCTATCTGGTTGCCGCCGGCACGCCGCTCTTGGTGTTCACCGTTGTCGGCGCGGGGCCGATCTTGAGGGTCTGGCTCGGGAC
>JACQPJ010000034.1 GCA_016207605.1 Elusimicrobiota bacterium | reverse complement strand
GGCCCAGGCGCAGGACCTCGGCGCGGCCCGGCGTGAGCGTTTCCAGCACGGCGGAGCCAAAGCCTCCCGCGATGACGTTGTCCTCGATGGTCACCAGGCGCGGCGTCTTGGCCGCGCATTCCTTGAGCAGCTCGACGTCGAGCGGCTTGACGAAGCGCATGTTGACCACGCCGCAGGAATAGCCGAGGTCCTCGAGCTTCTGCGCGGCCTCCAGGGCGGGATGGACGCGGTTGCCGACGGCCAGCAGCGTGACGTCGGTCCCGTCCTTGAGCCGGACGCCGCGGCCGATGGCCAGCTCCTTGGGCTCCGGGTCTAAAGCGATGCCCACCGAGGCGCCGCGCGGGTAGCGCAGGGCGATGGGGCCGTCGTGGCGCAGGGCCGTGCGCAGCATGTGCTGGAGCTCGTTCTCGTCGGCCGGGGCCATGACGGTCATGCCCGGGATCATGCGCAGGTAGGAGTAATCGAAGACGCCGTGGTGCGTGGGGCCGTCCTCGCCGACCAAGCCGGCGCGGTCCAGGCAGAAGACGACCGGCAGCTTCTGGAGGCAGACGTCATGCTCGATCTGGTCGAACGCGCGCTGGAGGAAGGTCGAGTAGATCGCGACCACGGGCTTGTAGCCCTCGCAGGCCAGGCCCGCGGCGAAGGTCACGGCATGCTCCTCGGCCAGGCCCACGTCGAAGTAGCGCCGGGGGAAGCGGTCGCGGAAGGCGTCGAGTCCCGTGCCCTCGGGCATGGCGCCGGTGATGCCGACGATGCGGGGATCCTGCTCGGCCTCGCGCAGGAGCGCTTTCGAGAAGACGGAGGTGTAGGCCGGCGGCGGGGCCTTGGCCGCGGGGGCCTTGAGGATGGTCCCGGAGGCGACGTCGAACTTGCCCGGGCCGTGCCAGGTGTACTGGTCGGCCTCGGCGGGCGCGTAGCCCTTGCCCTTCTTGGTCACGCAGTGGACGAGGATGGGCCCTTTGAGCTGCTTGACGCGCTGGAACACCGCGACGAGCTGTTCGACGTCGTGGCCGTCCACGGGGCCGAAGTAGGAGAACCCCATCTCCTCAAAGAGCATGCCGGGGAAAAGCAGCACCTTGGCGCGTTTGGCCACGCGCAGGATGCTCGCGCCCCAGAATTGGAAGCGCGCCAGGAACTTCTTGACCGAGTGCTCGGCATTGCGCACCGCGCCCAGGGCGAGGAGCTTGGAAAGGAAGGCGCCCAGCGCGCCGACCCGGTTGGAGATGAACATCTGGTTGTCGTTGAGCACGACGATGAGGTCGGTCTGGACCTGCCCCGCGTTCTGCAGGCCCTCGTAGGACTCGCCGCCGGTCATGCAGCCGTCGGAGACGATGGCCACGACCTTGTTCTTCTCGCCCTTGAGGTCGCGCGCGACCGCCATGCCCAGCGAGGCGGAGATCGCCGTGGAGGCGTGGCCCGCGCCGAAGGCGTCGTAATCGGACTCGGCGCGCTTGAGGAAGCCCGAGATCCCGCCGAACTGGCGGATCGTCTTGAGCTGGTCGCGGCGGCCGGTGAGCACCTTGTGCCCGTAGGTCTGATGGCCCGTGTCCCAGACCAGCCGGTCCTTGGGCGTGTCGAAGACGTAGTGGAGCGCGAGGGTGATCTCGGTGGCGCCCAGGCTGGAGCCCAGGTGGCCGCCCAGCTTGGACACCGTCTCCAGGATGTAGCCGCGCATCTCGGCGGCCACCTGCGGCAGCTTCTCGGGAGGCAGGGCCTTGAGGTCGGCCGGAGAGTCGATGCTCTTGAGCAGTTCCATGGTCATTTCTCCCGTTCGATGACGTAATCGGCCAACTCGTGCAGGACGGCGGCGCGCCGCCCGAAGGACTTGAGCTGGGCGTGGGCCATCTCCGCCAGGGCCCGCGCCTTGGCGCGGGCTCCGTCCACTCCGTACAGGGCGACGTAGGTCAGCTTCCCGTTGTCGCGGTCGGAGCCGCGCTTGCCCAGCTTGGCCTTGTCGCCCACGACGTCGAGGACGTCGTCGGCGATCTGGAAGGCCAGGCCCACGCTCTCGCCGTAGGCGCGCAAGGCGGCGCGGCGGGGCGCCGAGGCGCCGGCCAGGATCGCGCCGGCGTCGAGGCTGGCGGCGATCAGGGCTCCGGTCTTGCGGCGGTGGACCGCCTCGAGAGCGCGGGCCGCGGCGGTCTTGCCCAGACGGCGCGCCTGCCCTTCGGCCGCGAGGTCGGCGACCTGGCCGCCGACCATGCCCTCCACGCCCGCGCCCAGCGCCACGACGCGCACGAGCTCGGCGGCCCGGCGCCCCTCGAGACGGAGGTCGGCGGCGTTCTCGGCCGCGGCCTCGAAGGCCTTGGTGAGCAGGCCGTCGCCCGCCAGGATGGCCAGGGCCTCGCCGAAAACTTTATGGTTGGTGGGCTTGCCGCGGCGCAGGTCGTCGTCGTCCATGGCGGGCAGGTCGTCGTGGATCAGGGAGTAGGTGTGGATCATCTCCAGCGCCGCGGCGGTCTTGAGCGCCCTGCGCGGGGACAGCCCGCAGCATTCGGCCGCCGCCAGCACCAGCGTGGGACGCAGGCGCTTGCCGCCCGCGAAGAGGGAGTAGCGCATGGCTTTGCGCACGGTCTCGGGGAAGTCCGAGGTCGGCGCCAGGAGCCGGTCGAGCGTTCCGTCCACCAGGGCGGTGTTGCGCTCCAGGGCTCGCGCGAGGGCCGGGGTCATAGAGCCTCGAGGTACGCCTTCAGAAACCGCGACAGGGTCTTCATCGCGCGTCTCGAGCGCAGGCCGACGCGGATCAGGGCCGGCAGGCTCGCGGCGTGGGAGACGGCGTAGCGCGTGAGGGCGGCCGCGTGCTCGCCGCCGGGGGCTTCGGCGGGCAGGGACTCGTCGAGCTCGTCGAGCACCGCGCGCAGTGCGATGACCGGCAGGGGCGAACCATGGGCCCAGCGCCGCAGGGCGGAGGTCTCCATGTCGCAGGCGGCCGCGCGCTGCTCGGCGCCGAGTTTGCGCTTCATCGCGGGCTGGAGGATCACGTCGGTGTGGAGAATTTTTCCGAAATATATCGTCGCGCCGAGAGTTTTCGCCGTGTCCCGCAGAGGCACGACAAAATCAAGGTCGGCTTCCCGCGGATCAACGACGAGATCGCCGGTTCTTAGATCCTCTTGCAATGCGCCGCAGAGCCCCACGCCCAGGGCCAGGCCGAAGTCGGCGGCGACGGGGCCCCCTTCAAGGGCCTGCCGGGCGGCGATGGCGCCAATCCCCGTTTTGATCAGGACGATCGAGCGTCCGCCCAGGCGACCCTCGAAGCGGCCGTCTCCGATGCTGGCCAGGCCGAGGGCCCGCGCCAGGGGCGCGGCTTCCCAACGCGTGGCGGCGGTCAGCAGGACGGGGGCCTTGACCGGAGCTTGCATGGCTTCGAGCGCGCCTTGGGGCATGGAGATCGTCACGCGCGCGCGGCCTCGCGGACGTAGCCATGGGCCGTAAACCATGCGACGGCGTCGCGGAGAGCCTCGCGCGCGGGCCGATGACGGTAGCCAAGCTCGCGCTCGGCTTTGGATGAGGAGAACCACATGTAGTGGCGCGCCATCTTGATCGCGTCGAGCGGCGCCAGCGGCTCGGAGCCGCGCAGGCGCGCCAGGGCGGTGTCCACCGCGCCGAAGGCGTAGGCGAGCGCATACGGCGTTTGAAATCGGGGCGCGGAACGCCCCGAGATTTCGGCCAACGACTCCAGCAGGGCCTTCAAGGTGAGGTTCTCTCCGCCCAGGATGTAGCGCTCGCCCGGCCGGCCCTTGAGCGCGGCCAGCCAATGCCCCTCGGCGACGTCGTCGACGTGGACGACGTTCATGCCCGTGTCGATGTAGGAGGGGAGGCGTCCCTTGAGGAAGTCCACCAGGATGCGGCCGGTGGGCGTGGGCTTGACGTCGCGCGGCCCCACGGGCATGGCGGGATTGACGAGCACGACCGGCAGGCCCTCCTCGCGCGCCAGGCGCCGCGCCAGGACGTCCGCCAGATATTTGGACTTCTTGTAGGGAGAAACAATCGCGTCCAGCGAGGCGTACTCGGACGTCTCGTCGGCCGGGACGCGGTCGGAGGAGGGGCGCACCGCCGCCACCGAGGAGCAGTGCACGGCGCGCTCCGCGCCGGCCGCGGCCGCGGCGCGCAGGACGTTCTCGGTCCCGTCCACGTTGGCTCGGTGCATGACCTCCGGGTCTCTCACCCAGAGCCGGTAGTCCGCGGCGAGGTGGAAGACATACCGCGCGCCGCCGCAGGCGGCGCGCAAGCCTTTTTTATCCGTTAAATCGCCCTCGACAATTTCGACGTTCAAGCCGTCGAGGTTCTGCCGGTCGCTGTTTTTCCGTGCCAGCGCCCTGACCCTTAATCCCTTGGCCAGCAGGCAGCGCACGAGGGACGCCCCGACAAAGCCCGTGCCGCCGGTGACGAAAGCGCAGTCCACTTAGCGTTTGGCCCCGGCCGTCGTTTTTTCAGCGTTTCGGAGCTGTTCCTCGTACGCGCCGTTTCGCGCATAGGCCAATTGCGCTTTTTTTGGACCTTTGATGGTGGCGAAATCCCGCACCAGCTCGATGAACTTCGACAGGGTGGAGAACGCTTCGGCGACCGAGGACGGCTCGAAGCCGCAGTGCGTCATGCAGTTGGCGCACTTGGGGTTTCCGGAGGCGTGGCCGTACTTCGACCAGTCCGTGGATTCAAGCAGCTCATGGTAGGTGCGGGCGTAGCCGCCCTCGTTCTGGAGGTAGCAGGGGCGCTGCCAGCCGAAGACGTTGCGTAGGGGATTGCCCCAGGGCGTGCAGTCGTAGTCGCGCTTGCCCTCCAGGAAATCCATGTAAAAGGGGGAGTGATTGAAGGCCCAGCCCTTGTCGCGCCAATCCTTGAGCGCCTCGCGAAACCAGGCCTTGGTCTGCTCGTGCTTCAGGAAGATGTCCTGCTGAGGAGCCTTCTCGTAGGCGTAGCCCGGAGAGATCATCATGCCGTCCACGCCCAGCGCCATGTTCTCGTCGAAGAAGCGGCGGAACTCCTGGGCGTCCTCGCCTTGGAAGATCGTGGAATTGGTCATCACCATGAAGCCCTGAGACTTGGCCAGCTTGATGGCGGAGACGGCGGTCTTGTAGACGCCCTTCCGGCAGACCATGCGGTCGTGGGTCTTTTCCACGCCGTCGAGGTGGATGGAGAAGATGAGGTAAGGGGAGGGCTTGAAGCGGTGGAGATTCTTTTCGAGCAGGATCGCGTTCGTGCAGAGGTAGATCACCTTGCCCCGGGCGGCGAGGCCGTCGACGATTTTGTCGATCTCGGGGTGGATGAGGGGTTCGCCGCCGGCGATGGAGACGACGGGCGCGCCGCACTCCGCGACGGACTCGAAGACTTCCTCGGGGGTCAGGCGCTTGCGCAGGATGTCGGTCGGGTACTGGATCTTCCCGCAGCCCGCGCACTCCAGGTTGCAGGCAAACAAGGGCTCGAGCATCATGACGATGGGGTACTTCTCGACGCCCTTGAGGCGCTGGGCCGCGAGATACTTGAACACCGAGAGCTGGGCCGTCGTGGACATGGGCATGGTCGGGGGTCTCCTCGGACGCGCGTCAGGCGCGCGCGCGGCCCTCCAGCAGGGCCTGGCGGTAGTTGCCGAGCGCCTGCAGGGGGAAGTAGTTTCGGTACATGGTGTATTCGAGGTAGTAGACCTTGGGGAAGCCGGTGCCGGTGGACTCGGTCTCGTCCCAGGTGCCGTCCGGGCGCTGGGCGCTCAGCAGGTGCTCCACGCCGCGCCGGACCGCGTCGTCGAAGACGCCGGCGGCCATCAGGCCCATGAGGGCCCAGGCCGTTTGCGAGGGCGTCGAGGGGCCGCGGCCCTTGGCGCCGGGGTTCTCGTAGGTCTCGCAGGTTTCGCCCCAACCGCCGTCGGGGCGCTGGACCGACTTGAGCCACGCGACGGCGCGGCCGACGCGGGGGTGGCTCATGTCGTCGCCGACGGCGGCCAGGCCCCTCAGGGCCTGCCAGGTGCCGTAGATGTAGTTGACGCCCCAGCGGCCGTACCAGGAGCCGTCCTCCTCCTGCTCGTCGTTCAGGAAGCGCACGGCCCTGGCGCAGGCGGGATAGGAGGCGTCGTAGCCGATGTAGCCCAGAAGCTCGAGCACGCGCGCCGTCACGTCCGCGGTGGGCGGATCGATGATGGCGTTGTGGTCGGCGAAGGGAATCTTGGTGAGCAGGATCTTGACGTTCTCCTTGTCGAAGGCGGCCCAGCCTCCGGTGGAGGACTGCATGGAGAGAATCCAGTTGAGCCCGCGCAGGAAGGCTTTCTCCCGAATGGGAGCGTTGGGCTCCTCCAGGTGCGCGTGGCGCAGGGCCAGGAGCACCATGGCGGTGTCGTCGACGTCGGGATAGTGGGCGTTGTTGAACTGGAAGTGCCAGCCGCCGGTCGGGCCGGAGGGGTTGGTCTCGGCCCAGTCCCCGCGGAGCTTGATCTCCTTGGAGATCAGCCACTGGCAGGCTTGGAGCAGGGCGGGGTGCGCCCGGTCGAGCCCCGACTCGGCCAGGGCGATCACGGAAATGGCCGTGTCCCAGACGGGAGAGCGGCAGGGCTGCCAGCGGGTCTCGTTGTCTCCCGGCAGCTCCAGCTTGTCGAGCTCCTGGAGCTGGGCGACGAGGCGCGGGTCGGTGTCGGCGTAGCCCAGGCTCTTCATCGCGAGGATGGTGTTGAGGATGCCCGGATAGATGGCGCCCAGCCCATCCGAGTCCTGCAGGCGCTTGAGCATCCAGTCCTCGGCCAGGCGCAGGGACCAGAGGCGAATCCAGTGGCCGCCGCGGCCCTCGAGGGCCTTGAGCCAGGAGTCCCACAGCAGGAAGAAGGTGGTCCAGGAAAGGAACGGGTGCGGGCCCACGGCCTCGGAGAGCGGCACGAAGCGCCGGTGGTCGGGGAAAAGCTCGTCCAAGGTCGCGTGCGGGGGGCAGGGCACGGAGGGCTGGCGCGCCCAGACGATGGCGAGGGGCACGACGATGGCGCGCGTCCAGGCGGACATCTCGTGGACGTTGAAGTAGAACCAGCGCGGGAAGAGCATGATCTCCGGCGGGATGGTGGGCACGCCGCGCCAACTGTACTGGCCGAAGAGGGCGAGATAGAGCTTGGTGTAGGTGTTGATCTTGTGGATGCCGCCCAGGCGCTTGATGCAGCGGCGGGCGGCCTCCAGCCGCGGCTCATGGGGCGCATGGCCCGCGAACTTGAGCGCCCAGTAGGCTTTGACCGTGGCCGAGACCTCGGAGGGCCCGTTCCGATAGATGGGCCAGCCGCCGTCGGAGTTCTGCTGGTTGAGGAGGTGGTTGGCGATGCGCCGCGCCTTGATCGAGGCGCCCCGCCCCAAGAGGTTGAGCAGCATGATCGTGTCGGAGTCGATGGTCGTGTCGCCGAGCAGGGGCGCGCACCACCAGCCGTCCTCCGGGTTCTGCATGCGCAGGATCGCGTCCTGGGAGCGGCGCACGGCCTGCGCCAGACGCTCCGGGACCTCGCGGACGCAGCGAGCGGGGTCGTCCCTCGCGGGGCCCAGGCGCTCGGCCCAGCCGTCCGGTTTTCGATAGCGGCGTCCCTGCGTCAGCCAGCCGGAAACCAGATTTTTGATCACTAAAAAGTATTATACCAAAATAGACAAAACGAACGTGATGAGTTATGATCGAGAGATGAGCTTTTCACGATCGCGCGCGTTCTTTTTTGCCGCCGTCGCCCTGTCCGCCTGCGGCCCGAAGGAAAAGGTGGTCAAGATCGCCGTGGCGGTGCCGCTGACCGGCGACATGGGGACCGAGGGGCAGGGCATCCGCCGCGCCGTGGAGCTGGCCGTCGAGCAGGCCAACGCCGCCAAGCGCTTCCCTTACAAGCTGGCGGCGGCTCCTTACGACGACCGCGCCGATCCCAAGGAGGCGGTCAACGTCGCCAACCTCATCGCGTCGGACCGCCAGGTCGTCGCGGTGATCGGTCCCTACAACTCGGGCTGCGCGATCCCGGCGGGGAAGGTCTACGCCCGCGCTCCGGTCGCCATGATCTCCCCGACGGCGACCAACCCCGAGGTCACGGTCCAGCAGCTCTCCAAGGATTGGATCGGCCCGCGGGTGGTCTTTCGCGTGGCCCCCACCGACGACGTGCAGAGCGCCTACGCCGCCGAGTACATCTTCCGCCGGCTGGGCAAGCGGCGCATGGCCGTGCTCCACGACAAGACCCCCTACGGCCAGGGCCTGGCGGAGCAGTTCCAGAAGGCCTTCGGCGCCTTGGGTGGGCGCATCCTGAGCGTGGACGGCATCTCGGTGGGAGACAAGGACTTCAAGGCCCTTCTCACCCGGATCAAGGCCGACTCCGGCCGCCCCGAGGGCCTCTACTTCGGCGGACTCTACGCCGAGGCGGGGCTTCTGCTCAAGCAGATGCGCGAGCTGGGCTTGGACGATCCCTTCGTCTTCGTCTCCGGCGACGGCGCCAAGACCCCGACGCTCTTCGACGTGTCCGGCGACGCCGCCGACGGCGCCTATTTCTCCATCTTCGGGGTGCCGGTCGAGGAGCTGCCCGGCGCCGGCCGGTTCGTCGCGGACTACAAGGCGCGTTGGGGCGCCCAGTCGCTCAAGCCTTTCGACCACTTCGGCTACGAGGCCGCGCAGATCATCTTCGACGCGCTGGAGCGCTCCGGTCCCGACCGCGAACGGGTGCTCGCGCAACTGCGCCAAACGCGGCATCAGGGCGTGCTGGGGCTGACCGTCTTCGACGAGAAGGGCGACACCCTCAACAAGATCGTCTCGATGACGCGCGCCCGGGCCAAGGACCGCTCCTTCCAGATGGTGCGCTGACCCTTGCTCGTCCAGCAACTCCTCAACGCGCTGACCCTGGGCGCGATCTATGCGCTGATCGCGCTGGGCTACACCTTGGTCTACGGCATCCTGGCCATGATCAACTTCGCGCATTCCGAGGTGCTGATGCTGGGCGCTTTCGCGGCGTGGGCCCTGGCCGGCTGGGCGCCGGCGGCGTTGGGCTCCGGACTTTGGGGCGCGGCGGGGCTTCTCGCCGCCGGGATGCTCGGGGCGGGGCTGGTCAACGTCCTCATCGAGCGCCTGGCCTACCGCCGCCTGCGCCGCGCCCCCCGGCTGGCGCCGCTCATCTCGGCCATCGGCGTCTCCATCGTCCTTCAAAACGCGGTCTTCCTGTGGGTCAGCACCCAATCCCTGGCCTTTCCCCAACCCGCGGGAACGTCCGCCGTCTCGTTTTTAGGCGCGTCTATCAACGGGCTCCAGCTCGCGATCCTGGGCGCGGCGCTCGGACTGATGATTTTGCTGCATCTGTTCATCGCGCGCACGCGCATGGGCCGGGCCATGCGGGCCTGCGCCGACGACCTGGAGGCGGCCAAGCTCATGGGAGTGAACGCGGACTTCGTCATCGCGGTCACGTTCTTCGTGGGCGGCGCGCTGGGGGGAGCGGCGGGCGTGCTCTACGGCATGAACTACGGCTCCATCAAGTACAATATGGGCTTCCTGCCCGGCATCAAGGCCTTCACGGCCGCCGTGCTGGGCGGCATCGGCAGCGTCCGCGGCGCGGTGCTGGGCGGCTTCCTCCTCGGCTTCCTGGAGGTCCTGGCCGCGGGCTACATCCCCAACGGCGCGCAGTGGCGCGACGTCGTCGCCTTCGCCGCGCTCATCCTGGTCCTGCTCGCGCGCCCCTCCGGCCTGCTCGGCGAGCGGGCGGCGCAGAAGGTGTGATGAAGCGCGCCTGGCCTTGGGCCGCGCTGCTTCTGGCCCTGGCGTTTCCCTTTTTTGTCCAGGGCACGTCTTTCGCCTATCTGGCGCGCGTCGGCGGCATCGTGGGCCTTTTCATGCTGCTGGGCCTGGGGCTCAACTTCACGCTCGGCTGCGTCGGGCTCTTCGACCTGGGCTACATCGCCTTCTACGCGATCGGCGCCTACGCGGCCGCGATCGCCCAGCGCGCCGGCGCGTCGGCGCCGGCCGCGATCGTGCTGGCGGTCGCCGCGGCCGCCGCCGCGCGCGCCCTGCTGGGCGTGACGATCCTGCGCCTGCGCGGCGACTACCTGGCCGTCGTCACGATGGGTTTCGGCGAGATCACGCGCCTGAGCCTCAACAACCTCGACGCCTGGACGAACGGCCCCAAGGGCCTCCAACTGCCGCCGTGGCGCCCGCTGGCCTTCCTCAGCGCGGACCCCAACGTCCAATACGACCTCCTGATCGCGGCGGCCGTGGCGCTGGCCTGCCTGGTCTCGCGGCGCCTGGAGGACTCCCGCGTCGGGCGGGCCTGGGTCGCCATCCGCGAGGACGAGACCGCGGCCTGCCTGTCGGGCATCCCGGTGCGCCGCTACGAGCTGCTGGCCTTCGCGCTCTCCGGAGCCTTCGCGGGCCTGGCCGGGGCGCTCTTCGCGCTCTGGGAGCAGTTCGTGACGCCGGAATCCTTCGTGTTCTGGGAGTCCGTCCTGGTCGTGGCCATCGTGGTCCTGGGCGGCATGGGCTCGACGGCGGGCGTGCTCCTGGGCGCGGCGGTCCTCTCCGGCGTGCCGCTGGTCCTGCAGGCGACGCTCTCTCCGGAGTGGATCAACGACCGCTATCTCTTCTTTGGGTTGATCCTCGTCCTCGTGGTCCTCTTCCGTCCGCAGGGCCTCCTGCCTTCGGCGCGGCGCGAGGCGGAGCTGTCGTCATGACCCTTCCCTCCTGCCGCGTCCTGCTGGAGGTCAAGGACTTGGC
This sequence comes from Elusimicrobiota bacterium, assembly GCA_016207605.1. Classification (GTDB taxonomy): domain Bacteria; phylum Elusimicrobiota; class Elusimicrobia; order UBA1565; family UBA9628; genus GWA2-66-18. The sequence goes on along the minus strand of JACQPJ010000034.1, from coordinate 3,633 downwards.
CCAGCATTTCGGCGGCCTCAAGGCCGTGGACCGCATCGACCTCTTGATTCGGGCGGGCGAGATCGTCAGCGTGATCGGCCCCAACGGCGCCGGCAAGACCACGTTCTTCAACGTGCTGACCGGCGTCTACGCGGGCACGCGCGGCGAGATTCTCTTCGAGGGAGAGCCGATCCGCGGCCGCCCGGCCCATGAGATCGTCGCCCGGGGCGTGGCGCGCACCTTCCAGAATATCCGGCTCTTCGGGGCCATGACCGCGCTCGAGAACGTCATGGTCGGCCGCCACGTCCGCGCGCGGCAGCGCCTGCTGGGGCCGCTGCTGCGCACGCGCGCTTTCGTCGAGGAAGAACGCTCTATCGAGGCGCGGGCCAAGGAGCTGCTGGATTTCGTGGGGCTGAAGCGTTTGGCCAACGAATGCGCCCGCAACCTCCCCTACGGCGCCCAGCGCCGCTTGGAGATCGCCCGCGCGCTGGCCTCCGATCCGAAGCTTCTGATTCTTGACGAGCCGACCTCGGGCATGGACCCGGCCGAGAGCCGCGCCCTGGTCGCGCTGGTCCGCCAAGTGCGCGAGCGCGGCGTCACCGTCCTGCTCATCGAGCACCAGATGCGCGTGGTCATGGACGTTTCCGACCGCGTCGTCGTCTTCGACTACGGCGTCAAGATCGCCGAGGGCGCGCCGCGCGATGTCGTCGCCGACCCCCGCGTGATCGAGGCCTACCTCGGCAAGGAGGGGGCATGAGCGCCCCGCCGGCGGCGATGCTGGAGCTCGAGGGCGTCAGCGCGGCCTACGGCCGAAAAATCCGCGCCCTCAAGGGCGTCAGCCTGGAGGCGAGGGAGGGGGAGGCCGTCGCCCTGATCGGCAACAACGGCGCGGGCAAGACCACTCTGATGAAGGTCGTCTCGGGCCTGCTCGCGCCCGAGGCGGGCCGCGTGCGCTTCCGCGGCCGAGACCTCGCGGGACTTGCGCCCGACCGAGTGGTGGGCTTGGGCCTTTGCCTCGTCCCTGAGGGCCGGCGCGTCTTCCCGCGCCTGAGCGTCCTGGAGAACCTGCAGATGGGCGCCTACGCCCGTCCGCGCGGCGCCGACGCCGCCCGCGACCTGGACCGCGTCCTGGCGATGTTCCCGATCCTCGGCCGGCGCCGCTCCCAGCCGGGGGGCACGCTCTCCGGCGGCGAGCAGCAGATGCTGGCCTTGGGCCGCGCGCTGATGGCCGCGCCTCAGCTCCTGATGCTCGACGAGCCGTCCCTGGGCTTGGCCCCCGTCGTCGTCGACCAGATCTTCGAGACCCTGGAGCTCATCAAGCGCGGCGGCGTGTCGATCCTGCTCGTCGAGCAGAACGCGCGCCGCGCCTTGAAGTTCGCTTCCCGCGCCTACGTCCTGGAGACCGGCACGATCGTCGCGCAGGGAGAAGCGCGGGCCTTGCTCGACGACCCCGCCGTGCGCCAGGCCTACCTCGGCCTGTGATTTTGCTAGACTAGGCCCCGTCGCCGGGGTAGCTCAACGGCAGAGCAATCGCTTCGTAAGCCCCGGAGGCGCAGGCGGCGCAAGCGCTGAAGTTCTCGTCGGGGAGGCTATTTCTCGACGAGAAACGGCCGGCGGCCGGTGTTGTGGCTCTTTGTATGGGTGTTGGCTGAAAGGGGCGATTTTGGCCCCGCCGTGGACACTTTTTGGACACCGTTTTCGCCGAGGTAGCTCAACGGTAGAGCAAACGCTTCGTAAGCGTTAGGTTGTGGGTTCGAATCCCATCCTCGGCTTCGCTCTTTTCGCCATCTCGCTCAACAAGGCAATTCGCGCGACTCGTTGACGGCACGTTATCCGGTGGCGGCCTTTATCTTCTTCTTAGTGAGCGACGGGCCATATTGCGCCCACACCTTCTCCATGGAAATTACGGGCAACTCCTTCCCCATTCTCTCAAGGGCTTTCTGTGAGTATCGCTTAAACTTCACCTTTCCAATCGCGATCTCTTTGAAGCACTCCCCATCGGCTTGAAGATTGAGGTGCATGATGAGCGCAAGGGCCCGCGGGCCGGTCAACTTTAATTTCTCCGCGAGTTGGGTTAGACTCAAGTTGTAAAAGCCGAGCTCGTTCACCTTCCTAATTGCAACGACGGCTGCACCAGGCGTACCTTCCGGCACAATTCTTACAGGAACTCCTTCCTTTTGGCTTATCCTCAGGTCGAGCGAAGGACCGTAGCCCTTGGCCGTCAAGTCAAGTGAGGCGACTCCCTGAAAGATTCGAGTCCAGGCCTCCCCGCCCTGAATCCTTCGGCCTAGTTTTCGCAATTGACCATCTGTAGGTTGCAGGTTCGTTCCTTGCACGGCACCTTCCAAGATTGCGAGTCCGCGCAGACGCGAGAATGCCTCAACTCTGCGACGTGCACCGGGGCGGAGAAGATCTCTGATGCTCTGAACTTCGTTCTGAAAGAGTGAAGCAATGTCCGTTGGCGGCTTGGTCGAGATCGGGAGCACTCGCTCTGGCATTTCCTTGGATAGGTCTCGATTGAAGACCCCTTTCAGTAGGTCCTTGTACAGCGAAAGTCCTGATTGAGCGTGCAGGTAGAGCAGATCCTCCGAGAGGGACACGATATGGTGCTGCGCGGAGTCTCGAAGAACATTTATCGCCTGAACAGTCATTGCCTGGCTCTTGTCGAGGAACTTGATGGCCCCATCGGAAAGCGCCCTGCGTACGCATTCTCCAAAGCCGATTACTTGGTTCTCTCCTGGCTTCCTGATCCGGCCTCCTTTGTGGACGATGGCAGCCTTTAGGAACATTTCAAAGGCATGATCAAGAAGGATGAGTACTGTTTCGGTACGCCCGAGCTCACTTGGTCTGTTAAAGTGTTCAATGCTCAGAATCAGTGAATCGACACTTTTCCCGAGGAGAACTCGAGCTTCCTTCTTCATTGTCAGGACTCGTGATCAGCTTGGAACGGAATCTTCCTGTTGCGAAGCCGCCGGCTGAGTGGCAGGTGGTGGGGTCGGCAACGGAGGGTTGAATCGGAAATGCGAGCCCTTCACATAGTCCTCGTTGATCTCGCTGCTGACCCACCTCCTTTTGAGCTGCTCCGCCACGAAACCGACGACGTTGCTTCCACCGAACGGATCGAGAACGAGATCGCCCGGCTCAGTCAGAAAACGTATGAAGAAACTCGGAATCGATGGGACAAAGCGTGCCGGGTGGACCGGAAGGCCCTGAGCTTTACACGCCTTGAGGTAAGGGTCGGTGCTGTTAGTGTTGGAAGCAATGATCAGGTTGGAAGGAATGGCTCCACCATTGTCAGTGCCCCACTTCTTAGAAATCACGTGCTCAGAAGGCCGAGGCCCCGAGTTATACCCGTGCTTGAATAGATACTTCATATCCTGCTTGTAGGCCTGGAGCACGCGCTTGTTTGACGCCTTCGGCGTCGAACTCTTTGAGAGCCACCAAATCGTGTTTACGGCGTCCTTGACCCTATCCCAAAAACTGACCCTATCCCAAAAACTAGGCCAAAAGCTGGTTTAGATTTTTTGCTGTTTGAAGTCCTAGATTAACCTGCTTTGCGTACTCTAGCGGCGTTTTCCCGTCGATGGAGCCATGCGGCCTGGCCGTGTTGTAGTCGTACTTCCAAGCCTCAAGTTTGTGCCTAACTTCTTCCAG
>JACQPJ010000033.1 GCA_016207605.1 Elusimicrobiota bacterium | reverse complement strand
GTTGTAGAGCTTCTGCTGCTTCTTGGGCAGCCGCCCGAGGTGGGGCTGGATCAGCTCCGGCGACACGCTGGCGCCGTTCGATGTGGGCAGCCCGAGCGCCGCGACCTTCTCCACGACGCCGATCGCCGACCGGCCCGCGCACAGCGCCTCCCAGTGCTGGGCGAGGCCGATGCCGAGCGGCGAGACCACGCCGCGGCCGGTGAGCACGACGCGGCGCCGGCTCACCGCCGCTCTCCGTGCGCGGCGAGATCGACGCCGGCAACGGCGACGCAGAGATACATCAGGGTCCCGGCGGCGACGCGTTCGCTTCCGGCGTAGACTTCGGTCTCGGCCTCGACCACGTCAGCGCCTTCGGCGACAGCGGAGGCACCCCGGAGGGCGGCCACGGCGCGCAGGCGCGCGCCCGGCCGGGCCACGCCGTCGAAGCGGCACTCGGGAACCTTGAGGAGTAGCGGGAGCCTCCGCTCGCCGAGATGCCGGAAGATCAGGTGACCGCCGGTCATCGCCATCAGCTCGAGCAGCAGGGAGTCCGGGACGCGCGCCCGTCCACACGGCCCGGTGAACGCGTCGTCGTTGGCGTCGAACGTCTTCGCCACTTCGATGCGCGGCGCGCCATCGAGCGACAGCGAGGTGACTTCGTCGATGAACCGGTAGCGCATCAGGCTCTGAACAGGACCACGACGGCGATCGCGTGGGTCGCCGTGTGCGACAAGGACACGGTGCTCCGCTCGAACCCCGCCCGCGCGAGCGCCCCGGCCATCCCGCCGTGGAAGACGAGCCCGGGCGCGCCGGCCGGATCGCGCGTCACCTCGATGTCGCGCCAGCTCCCCGCCGCCGCGAGCCCTGTGCCGAGCGCTTTGAGCGCCGCCTCCCGCGCGGCGAACCGCGCGGCCAGATGGCGCCAGGGATGCGGCTGGGCCCGGCAGTACGCCAGCTCCGTCGCGCTGAAGGTGTGGGCCAGGAGATCGTCGCGCCCGTCGAAGCGCGCCTGAAAGGCCGCGACCTCGACGAGATCGACGCCTACTCGCACGGAGCTCTAATCAGACTGGAGCGCGACGTTCGACGGGCGCGGGCGCCCGCCGGCACTCCGCCGTGTCGCCGGCCAGGCGCGTTTCGCCTTCTGGGGCAATTCCACGAACACGAAATAGTCCGCAGGGTAGAGATAGTCTTCGCCGGATTCGTCAATCACGCGGAGGTGCCCCTCCGACGCCGCGGCCTTGTCGGGCAAGATTCGATAGACCTTCCGAACGTCCAGATCCTCAGCGCCGCGGTTCTGGACACAGATTGAGAACCGCTTTTCTAGCGGTGAACACCCATTAATTAGAAGAGCACCAGCAGCGCCGCGACGCTGAGG
>JACQPJ010000028.1 GCA_016207605.1 Elusimicrobiota bacterium | reverse complement strand
GGAAGGGAACGCCGGCCTCGGTGGCAACGGCCTTGGCGAGCATGGTCTTGCCGCAGCCGGGCGGGCCGACCATCAGCAGGCCGTGCAGGATCTTGCCGCCCACGCGCTTGAGCATCGCGCGGTCCTTGAGGAGCTGGACCACCTCCCAGGCCTCGCGCTTGGCCTCGTCGTTGCCGATCACGTCGGCGAAGCGCACGTTGACGGAGGCCGCGTCCACCTTGGACTTGCGGAACATCGCGAAGCCCCCGCCGTATTGAAGGAGATAAAGGAAGCCCACGAAGACCAGCGTCTGCAGGATGCCCCAGGGCAGGGAGGCGACGTTGATGCCGATGATGTAGCGGCGCACGCTCTCCTCCATCCCGGACATGTACCACATCGGGATGAGGATGGCCACGACGACGCCGACGGCGATGACGACGGGCACCCAGTGGCGCGACCAGAAAAGGCGGATTTTAGCCCAAAGCATGAGTTCCTCGCATGATAGCTTTTAATCCTCGGAAGAGCCGCCCGAGTCGTCCCCGCCCTCCGGAGCCTTGTTGCCGCCCGAGGTCGGGGTCTTCTTGTCCTGGAGGCCGGGCAGGATGAAGGCGATGGGGCGGTCGCGATTGGGCACGTACTTGGTGGCCCGGAACACGAAGCCCGGCGCCTTGTAGAAGGGCATGCTCAAGGGGCGCAGGCAGGCGACCACGCTTACCACCTGCCAGATCTCGGCGCGCTGGACCGAGACGCCCACCGTGCTGCCGTCGCTGCACTGGGTGGTCAGGCCCAGGAAGGACTCCGCGTCCTTGGAGACGGAGCCCTCGTAGCCGATGAAGTCCAGGACCTTCTCCTGGATGCTGGAGCGCAGGGCGCTGTCGTCCCAGCCCTCGTGCAGGACGTTGCGGTGCGACTCGAGCTGCCAGCGCCGCGCGGCGTAGAAGGACGCGATCTCGATGCGCTGAACCAGCACGAGCAGGGCGAAGATCTTGACGAAGGCGAAGAGGAAGAACATGAAGAGCGGGAACAGGAGCACCGTCTCCGTGGTGGCCTGGCCGCGATCCTGAGGACGCGGCACAGGCGCAGCGGAGGAAAGCCTCATAGCGCCTAGGCCGCGATCCTGAGGACGCGGCACACAGTTCCGGGGTCTCATGGGAACTGGCGCACCTGGAACTTGGGCGTCGGGTCGGGCCAGACCGCGGGGCGCGCCGCGGGGTCGCCCGCCAGCGAGATGGTGGTGTGCAGCTCCGGCTTGCCGCTGGGCGTGCCGAAGAGCCCCGGCCCGGCGAAATCAACGTTCCAGTAGTTGCCCGCGGGCACGGCCCAGTTCATGCTCAGCGACAGGCCGGGGTAGCCCTCCCCGTTGGAATCGCGCAGGCGGCCGATGGCGCGCGGCTCCACGTGCATGAGCTGGAAGAGACCCTGGCTGCAGCCCGGCGAGGTGTCGAGCGCGACGGGCGGGTCGGTGCAGTGGGGGGCGAAGGGCTGGATGCCGCCGCCGCCGAGATCCTTGTTGCCGCAGTAGGTCAGCGCGCGCAGGCAGACGGGCTGGACGTCCCCCATGAAGTTGCCCAGGCTCACGTCGAAGCGGCGGCCCAGCTCGACGCCGTCCTGGAGCGGGTCGCCGGTGTTGAGCCAGTAGGACTTGGAGAGGAAGTTGCGGTCCGCGGAGAGGCGCTTGAGCACGGTGAGCTGGGCGTCCTCGACCTGGCCGAGCAGGGAGTAGACCTGGCGGTAGAGCTTGTAGATCTCGGTGGCCAGGGGGTAGGAGTGCCAGTAGTGGTTGGCGTCGTCGAGGGTGAAGAGCGCGAAGGGCTCCGAGAGCTGGGGCGGGGAGGAGTTCTTGCCCGCGCCGGCGCCGCCGTAGCGGATGTCCCAGACCCCCTCGTCGTCGTAGGCGACCTTGCCGGGGTCGCCGGCGCTGCGGGGAAAGGCGCCGTTTTTGTAGAGGATCTCGGCGTAGGTGGTCTTTTGGCACTGGTCCCACTTGCCCTCGCACTCGGCCGGGAAGTCGGCGTAGCCCTCCTGGAAGATGCGCATCGGGAAGGCCCCGTTGACGTAGGCGGTGCGGTTGAGGAAGTCGGAGTAGTTGGCCATCTCCACGAAGACGGCCGCGTCCATCGCGAACTGGTGGCGAATCTTCTCGCGCGAGAGCTTGGCCGTCTCGTAGATGAGGTAGACAAACAGCAGCAGCGCCGGAAAGATCAGCAGGGCGGGCAGAACGATCTGACCGCGCCGGGGGTCCCGCGGGCTCATGCCGGAATTATGGCCCCGCCCCGCCGGAAAATCAAGGGCCCGCGCGCGTCATTCAAGGGAACTTCCGGCAGGGGCAAAGCGTATAAGAACGGAGGAACCACGAAGACACAAAGATTGAGAGAAACAACGGCGAAAAGGGGATAAAAACGGATGGAAGCCTTGCCGCAGGACGTGGAAAGGACGGCTCGGGAGGTGGTCGATGCCGCGTTCAAGGTCCACGCGACCCTGGGACCCGGACTGTTGGAATCGGTCTACGAGCGCTGTTTGCGTCACGAGCTGGGCCGGCGAGGCGTCGCGTTTCAGTCTCAGGCGTCCCTGCCCGTCCGCTATGAGGGAATCGTGATCGACGCGGGCTTTCGTGCGGACCTGATCGTCGCGGGGCACGTCCTCGTCGAGCTTAAATCGGTGGACCGCCTGCAGCCCGTCTTCATGGCGCAGGTCCTGACCTATCTCAAGCTGACTGGCCTGCGCTTGGGCCTGCTCATCAACTTCAACGTCTGTCTGATCCGCGAGGGAATCCGGCGCATCGCTCTTTAATTCCTCGCTTTTTTTGGCGCTGTTGCCGTTGTATCTCCTCATCTTTGTGTCTTTGTGGTTTCTTGTCGTATCGTGGTTTCTTGTCGTATCTTGGAGGTTCCGCTGTTCTCTACTTGGAACGAACCTCAAGAAAGGCGGGGGCGGCGTCGCTGTAGGCGCGGGCCGAGGAGCCCAGGTCGAAACGGGCCATGACCAGGCCGCGCAGGGCGCCGCCGGCCAAGCGGTGAACGCGCAGCTGGTAGGTCGCGGAGTAGGACTCCCCGCGCACGCTCTCCACCTCCACCCAGAGGCCGCGGTCGCCCCAGGGCTTGAGCGCGGCCTCGACGGCGGAGGAAAAGCGCGCGTACTCCGCGTCGTCCATGCGCGCGGTGACGCCCATGTTGAACAGGAGCAGGCCGGCGTCCGGGTCGCCGGCGGGAATGTTCTTGGCCAGGAAGGCCGGCGCCTGGGGCGCCGGGCAGGGCGCGAGCTGGACGAAGGCGGGGTCGCGGGCCAGGCGCTTCTGGACGACGTCGATCGCGCGGTCGAGCTCCGCGACGCCGCGCAGGTTATCGGGCCAGACCCCGGCCGTCAGCCAGCGGCGGTCGGCGAGGTCGGCCAGCTCCAGCGGCGGAGAGTCGAGGCCGACGCGGGCCGCGACCAGCTCCGAGTCGAAGCCCTTCTGGGGAAGGGCCGCGTCGGCGGCCAGGTTGAGGCCCGCGCCGGCGTTGACCTCCACCAGGTAGAAGGGCAGGCCGCGCTTGCGCTGGAAAAAGAGCAGGGCCGGGCCGATCCAGAGCACGGAGCGCGCCGCGACGTAGCTGCGCCGGTTGCGCTCGCGCAGGCTCTCGAAGAAGGTCGGCGGAGGATTGGCCAGGAATCGGGCCAGCGCCGGTCCGGGGTCGGCCTCCGCGGTCCCGCCGCAGGAGGGGAAGTAGGGCACGAGCGGGGACTCCGCGTCGCGGAGAGCCTCGAAGTGCAGGGCGGCCAGGTAGAGGCCCCAGGCCTCGCTCCAGGCGGTGAAGACCCTTTTTTCCCAGGCCTTGGCCGCCGCCTTCCACCAGGGCGGCTCGCCGCGCCGCAGCTGCTCGGCGGTCCAGCGCAGGACGGCGGAGGTGACGGGCAGGGCGGGGAACTGGGCGGCGCCCCGCTCGCACTGGGCGGAGAACTCCTCCCGGGTCAACGCGCGACCTCTAGGCCGCGACCCTTCGGGCGCGGCACAGATGCGGCAGAGGAGAGCCTGGCAGCATCTAGCTGTCGGACTCGTCGGGCGAGATGAGGCCCATCTCGATGCCCTTGACGACCGCCTCGGTGCGGTTGTTGACCCCCAGCTTCTGGAAGACGGCGTTGAGGTGGTTCTTGATGGTCTTGACCGAGGAGTGCAGCGTGTTGGCGATCTCCTTGTTGGAGAGGCCGGAGCCGAGCAGGACCAGGACGCGGATCTCGGTCTTGGTGAGGGCCACCGGGGACGGACTCTGGACCGAGGACATCTGGCGCAGGCCTTCCAGGAGCTTGCTCATGACCTGCTGGGGGATCATCACGCCGTCGTTGGCGAAGGCCTTGAGGGCGTTGACCAGCTCGGCGGCGGGGAGCATCTTGGAGAGGTAGCCGTTGGCCCCGGCCTGGATGGACTCCATGACGTGGGCCTCGTCCTCGTAAGAGGACAGGATGAGCACGTTGGCGTCGGGGCATTCCCGGCGGATGAGCCGGGTGGCGGCGACCCCGTCGAGCTGGGGCAGCTTGATGTCCATCAGGATCACGTCGGGACGCAGCTTCTTGGCCAGGCGCACGGCCTCCTGGCCGTCCGCGGCCTCCCCGATCACCTCGATGAGCCTCTCGTTCTCCAGGAGGTCCTTGATGCCCTCCCGGAACAAGGTCTGATCGTCGGCGATCAGGACCCGCACCTTCTTCTTCAAGCCTGCCATGCCGTTCCTCCTGCCGGACGCCGAGCTGCCTGTCATAGATAAAGGAAATACAAGGACTTGTCAATATCCCAGCGGCGACCGCGAAACGTCACCGGCCCGTCACGGACGCGGAGATCGGGATGGTGAATAGAAAAGCCGCCCCCCGCCCCGGGCCCTCGCTCTCGACCCAGATGCGGCCCCCGTGGCCGTGGACGATCTCGCGCGCGATGGACAGTCCCAGCCCCAGGCGCCCCCCGCCCGCGCCGCCTTCGCCGCCCTGGTAGAAGCTCTCGAAGATGCGCTCCAACTCGCCGGAAGCGATCCCCTCCCCGGTGTCCCGGACCCAGAAGCGCGCGACGCCGCCGTCGCGGCCGGCCCCGGCCGCGACGCGCCCCCCCTTGGAGGTGTGGCGCAGGGCGTTCTCGAGCAGGTTGCCCAGGACCTGGGCCAAGCGCTTGCGGTCGGCGCGCACGGCGGGCAGGCCCGGGGAAACCTCCGCGCGCAGGTCCACGCCGCGCGAGCGCGCCCGAGCGGAGAGCGCCGCGACGGTCTCCTCGACCAGGGCGGCCGGGTCGAAGAGGCTCGTCTCCAGGCGCAGGCGGCCCTGCTCGATGGAGGCCCAGTCCACCAGATCCTCGATGAGGCGCGAGATCTGGTCGATGCCGTTGGCGATGTACTGCAGGCGCTTGGACTGCTCCGCGTCGGGCGCGATGGAGGAGGCGAGCATCTCGAAGCTGACCTGCAGGGTCATCAGCGAGTTGGAGAGGTCGTGGGAGGCCATCGACATGAACTTGGACTTCATGGCCGAGAGGCGCGAGAGCGCGTCGTTGGCCCGGCGCAGGTCCTCGATGAGCCGCGCGTTCTCGCGCCGCAGGCGCAGCTTCTCCAGGGACTTGGCGATGGCGCGCTTGAGCTGGTCGAAGTTGACGGGCTTGGTCAGGAAGTCGTCCACGGACTCCTGGATGGCCTTGAGCGCCGTGTCGAGCGAGGCGTGCGCCGTGATCATCAGGATCTGGCTGCCGGCGTTGAGGGCGCGGATGCGCTGGATGGCGTCGATGCCGGTGCCGTCGGCCAGGTTGTAGTCCATCAGGATCACGTCGAAGGGGGCGGCGCGCACGCGCGCGACGGCCTCCTCGGCGCCGGCGGCCTGCTCGATCTCGTAGCCCTCGACGTCGAGGTTGTCGGCGACGCTCTCGCGCAGGTGGGCGTCGTCGTCCACGACGAGAATGCGCCCTTTCATCGTCATGCCGCCCGGGGCAGCCAGAGGCGGAACGTCGTGCCGGCGCCCGGCCGGCTTTCGACGTCCACCCGGCCCTTGTGGCGGTCCATCGCCTTGCGCACCACGGCCAGCCCCAGGCCCGTGCCGCGCGCCTTGGTGGTGAAGAAGGGCGAGAAAATCTTGTCGAGCGCCTCCGGCGGGATGCCCGCGCCGGAGTCGGCCACGTCGATGCGCGCCCAGCCGGGCTCGGGGACGGCGACGCGCACGACGAGGCGCCCGCCCTCGGGCGGGGGCATGACCTCGACGGCGTTGCCGAGGAGGTTGCGCACGGCCTGCTGCATCTCGGTGACGTCGACGTCCACGGCGGGGTCGGCGGGGTCGAGGCGCTTTTCGAGCTGGACGTGGGGCGGGAAGGGGTAGAGCGCCAGGAGCTCCTCGAGCCACGCGTTGACCCGGACGCGCTCCGGCTTGAGCTCGCGGGTGCGCGAGTAGGTGAGAATCTCGTTGATGATGCCGTTGGCCTGCTGGATCTCGGACTCGATGATCTTGACGTGCTTGGAGAGCTTGGAGTCGGGCTCCCCGCCGGCGGCAAGCTTGGTCTTGATGAAGTAGATGGAGTTGTTGATCACGGCCAGCGGGTTGCGGATCTCGTGGCCGACGACGGAGGCCATCTGGCCGATGGCGGCCAGGCGCTCCTTCTTGATCAGCTCGTCCTGCGCGGCCTTGAGCTCGCGGGTGCGCGCGTCCACGCGCTTCTCCAGGAACTTCGTGAACTTCTCGAGCTCCTGCTTGGCGGAGACGAGCTCCCCCGTCTTCTCCTTGAGGGACTCGCTCATGTCGAGGAAGGTGTGGGCCAGGTCGCCGATCTCGTCGTTGGTGGCGACCAGCTCGGGGACGTCCTCGAAGCGGCCCTGGCCGAGGCGGTCGGCCGCCTCCTTGAGCAGGCGCACCGGCTGGGTGATGCGGCCGGCCACGACCCAGGAGAGAGCCGTCACCAGCAGGACCACGCCGATGAGGACCTTGACGATCTGGCTGGTCATCTCCTCGGAGGCCTGGTAGGCGACCTCGACGGGCTGCTGGATGTAGACCAGCCAGCCCAGGTCGCGCGTCTGGGCGTAGGCCGCCAGCAGGCGCCGGCCGTCGGAGAGGACCGGCAGGTCGCCGCCGCCGTGGTCGGCGGACTGGGCGGAAAGAGCCTTGAGCACCTCGTCGGGCAGGCGGGCGTCGGGCCGGTAGATCTCCTTGGGATCGGAATGGGCGATGAGAAACCCGTCGGCGCGCGCCACGACCGCGGCCGAGCTGGGGCCGGAGAGCGGGAACTCCGTGGCGAGCATGGTGGACAGGGGGTTGAGGCTCACGCGCGCCATCAGCACGCCCACGGGCCGGCTGGGCTGCGCGCTCTGGTCCAGGATGGGCACGGAGACCGCCACCGTGGGGTAGAGGCCCTGGAAGCGCTCCAGGCGCCCGACGTAGCGGCCCTTGGGGCCCAGCGCCACCTCGAAGAGGTCGTCGCGGCCGAAATCGCGCATCTCGGGCTTGGGGCCGAGGAAGCGGCCCGCGCGCAGGGTCTCGACGCCGCGCGCGTCGAGCACGGACAGCTCCAGCACGGCGGGGTGGATCTGGAGGAGGCGGTCGAGGTACTGGCGCTGGCGGACGGGATTCATCGAGGCGAAATCCGCCACGCTGGAGGTCTCCGCCAGGGCGTTGCGAAAGGTCGCCACGTACTTGGAGGCCGTGTCGGCGAAGCCCACCGCCAGCGACTCCTGCATCTCCAGGGTCGCCCGGCGCAGCGCGCGCTGGGAGCCGCGCACCAGGTGCCAGCCGACGAAGAGCATCGGCCCCATGGACAGGAGCAGGAACCAGAAGAGGAGCTTGTAGGCGAGCTTGCCGCGTCTTGGGGCGGGCATGGGGCCCGAGGCGCTAGGCCGCGACCCTTCGGGCGCGGCACAGACGCGCTGAGGAAAGCCGCATAGCGTCTAGCGCGCCGCGTTGCGCGACAGGAGCTGGCGGATGCGCGTCGACAGCTCGGCGAGGTCGAAGGGCTTGGTGATGTACTCGTCGGCGCCGAGCTCGAAGCCCTGGGTCTTCTCCTCCGAGGAGAGGAAGCGGCCGGTCATCATGATCAGGATCATGGTCTTGGAGCGGCGGCGCAGCTCCTGGCAGATCTGGAACCCGGAGGAGTCCGGAAGCTGGATGTCCATGATCACGGCGTCGGGCGAGAGCTTCTGCGCGGCGGCCAGGCCGTCCTTGGCGTTCCCGGCCTGGTGGCACTCGAAACCGCCGAGCTCCAGGACCTCGGCGAGGCTCTCGCGCAGGTGGGCGTCGTCGTCGATGACGAGCAGCTTGGGCAGGGGGGTCATGTCATCTCCTCATCTCCGCGCCGGGAGGCACGAGCTTGTAGCCGACGCAGGGGATGGTCGTCACGTACTTGGCCGCCGCGCCCAGCTTCTCGCGCAGGCGCCGCACGTGCACGTCCACGGTCCGCGGCGAGCCGAAGTAGTTGTAGCCCCAGACGCGCTCGATGAGGTAGGGGCGGGAGAGAACCCGGTTGGGGGAGCTTAAAAAAACGTAGAGGAGGTCCAGCTCCTTGGAGGTCAAGGGCACACGCCTGCCACTGACGCGGAGGGTGTAGCTCGTCAAGTTGAGCTCGACGACCCCCATCTTGATGACCTCCTCGGGGGCGCTGGCCTGGGTGCGGCGCAGGACGGCCTTGACGCGGGCCAGGCACTCGGCGGCGTCCCAACTCAGCGACAGGCACTCGTCGGCCCCGGCCTGGAAGAAGGCCAGTCGCAGCGAGGCGCGGTCCTTGGCCGGGGCGGACGCGGCGGGCGCGGCCGAGGCCGCGGCGCCGGAGCGGCCAAAGAGCGCGTAGGCGTGCTTGACGGGCGCGGGCGCGGCGGCGGGCTGGTCGGCGTGCTCGACCACGGCCACGATCGGCAGCTGGCGCGCCGGGCCCTTCAGGCGCAGGCCCTTGACGAATTCCACGCCGTCCTCGTCGAGCAGCCTCTGGCCGACCAGGAGAAGGTCGCAGCCGCGGTTGGCCAGCAGGCCCTGCGCCTCCTTGGCGCGCTGGGCCGAGGTCACGGACATGCCCGCGCCCTTGAGAGCCTCCAGGACGACGGCGGCGCGGTTTGGCTCGCGGGAGGCGTAGACGACGTTGACGCGCATGGCGGCCGTCAGCTCCCCGCCTCGCCCTCGGCCTCGAGCTCCACCGCCAGGCCGGCCAGCCCGGCCGCCCCGGCGAAGAAGTTGTAGAGGACGCAGGCGAGCAGGACGGCGCCGTCGACGAGGGCGACGTAGGCGAGGACCGAGAAGGCCGAGGAGAGCAGCCGCAGCGGCACGGAGAGGCCCGCGACCCGCGGATCGGAGGACAGGAAGAAGCCGGCCAGCGACGCCAGCAGCCCCCCCACGGCCGCCACCGCCGAGACCGCCGGCCGCACGGCCAGGATCAGCGCCAGTCCGCCGACCGCGCCGCAGGCGACCGCCGCCGGGAACATGAAGCGGTTGGCCGCCGCCAAGCCCGCGCCCACCGCCGCGATCGCGACGACCGGCAGGACCGGATTCCTGATCCAGTAAGGGTCTATTCTCTTGAGCCGATAGAGCATTGCTGTCTCCTGGGAGAAGCTGAGGCCGTCCGAGGCCAGACAAGCTTAACAGAAGCGGGCCGCCGACGCAACTGGAAGAAGCAGCGTGGACACTTGGCGAAGCCGGATGTAAAATTAGTACAGTCGCCTCGGCTCTTTGCGCAAGCGCTTGTCGTCGAGGAACCCGGTGAGACTCCGGGGCTGCCCCGCAACGGTGACGCCGCCTTGAGCGGCCCAGTCCGGTCCACGGCCGAGCGATCAAAATCCAAAATCTCCTCCGAGGGGGGGTCTGCTCCGTGCCCGCGTTCCATTCCCCGTCCCGCCTGGTCCCGCGTGTCGCCGTCCTCGTCTGCCTGGCCTTGGTCCTGTCCTCGGCCTCCCCCTCCGCGCCCGCGCTCGCCTCCATCACCGCGGAGACCCCAGCCGCAAGGCCGGAGGCTTCCGCGCCCATGCCGCTGGAGCTCCTGGACGCGCCAGCCTCGGCACCGGAAGTCTCCCTCGCTTTCGACGCCTCCCTGGCGTTGGCCGGACTTCCCGCGCTGGGCGCGGCACCCGCGGGCTTCTCCCGCGACGCCGCCCAGATCGGGGCCGCCGGCCGCGTTCTGCGCGCGGCCGCCCGGCGCCCAACCCCCAAAAGCTCCGCGCACTGGGCGCGCCGCTGGGCCGCGGGGGCTTTTGGAACCGTCTGGAACGTCTTGCGCCGCCGGCGCCGGCCCAACGCTTTGGGCGACGCCCGCCGCGCCGCCGCTTTCAGGCGCGACGGGAGCGGCGCCCTGCCCCGCGGCGCTGTTCTGCGCGGCGTTTACGACGTCGGCGCCGAGCGCGGCGGCGAGGACGCCGGGACCGACGCTCCGAGCGCGAGCGCCGCGCGGCCGCCGGCAAGCCCGGAACGCGCGCCGGCGCTTGAACCGGCGCGCGGCCGCCCCGTCCCTCGTCTCCGGCTTTCGCGCTTGGCGGCGCGCGCGGTCCCGAGCCCGGTCCGCGAGCAATGGCGGACCCTGCGCGGCGACGTCGCCTGGGTGCGCTCCTTCTGGCGCGACGTCTTCTCCTACGGGATCCCGGTCAAGGCGGAGTTGGCGAAGGCCTCCAAGCTGGGGCTGGCCGTGGCCCTGCTGTCCTTCCTGCGCCCCTTCCTATGGGGGCAGATGCTGCAGAACTTCATGCGGCTCAAGCAGGCGGCCCCCGATCCCCTCTCCTGGGCCGACGCCGCGGGCAGCCCGGCCCTGTGGGCGGCGCTGGGCCTGGGCGGCCTGTCCATCCTCCTCTCCTGCCTGCGCGCGGCCGCCGACTACCGCTACCCGTATCTCCTGTACGACATCAGCAACAAGACCCAGGAAGGGCTCGTCAATTTCCTCGCCCGGCACTCGATCTCCCTGCCCCTGAGCTATCACCACGGCAGCGGCAAGAGCGACCTGGTCTCCCTCACGACCCAGAGCCTGTTCCAAGTGCAGGAGGGGGCCACCAACGCCGTGGTCAAGACGGCCAAGTTCGGTCTGATGGCCGGGCTGAGCCTGGGCGCCATGGTCTGGATCAGCCCGATGATGACGGCCTTCGTGGGGCCGGCGCTGGTGCTGACGCTCGCCCTGCCGACGGTCAGGTACGGCCAGCGCATCAACGCCGCCTACGCCGCCTACTTCGGCGAACACCAGCCGCGGCTGGTCCGGTTCCTGACGCGCATGATGCAGGACATCCACATCATCAAGGCCAGCGGCAAGGAAGACGACATGCTCGAGGAGCAGCGCGCGTTGAGCCGGCAGTTCCACCGGCGGGGCGGCGAGGAGATCGCCAAGGCCGCCGTCCCGCATTACGTCCTCACCGTCAGCCTGCCCGACCTGGCGGAGGTCCTCGTCGCGATGACGATCTTCGGCTTCGCCCTGTTCCACGGCCTGCCCGTGTGGCTGGCCACGGCCTACCTCTTCCTGGCCTGCGGCGTGTTCTCCCCCGCCGTCAACACCCTGGCCGGCGTCTTCTTCTCCCTGCGCTCGATCAGCGGCGCCGCGGCCCGGTTCGACGTCCTGCGGCGGGAAAATCCCGAGGACGACGGCCGCGGCGCCCCGGCTCCGTCCGCCGAGGGCGGCTGGACCGTCGAGCTCCAAGGCGTCAAGTTCCGCTACGTCCCCAACGGCCCCGCGGTCCTCGACGGCCTCGACATGACGCTCCCGGCGGGGTCGTTCACCGCGCTGGTGGGCCGCAGCGGCACGGGGAAAAGCTCCGTCATCCACGCCCTGCTCCGGCTCTTCCCCTTCGAGGGCCGGATCGCCGTCAACGGCCAGGACGTCGGGACGCTGGCGCGCCGGGACCTGCGGCGCAGCATCGGGCTCGTGCTGCAGGGCGCGACCCCGTTTCTCGGCACCATCCTCAGCAACCTGCGCTGGCAGCGTCCCGACGCCTCCGAGGAAGCCGTCTGGGCCGCCGCGGAGCTAGTCGGGCTCCACCGGGAGGTCGTGCGGTTCGGCTACGAGCGCGGCCTGCGGCCTCTCCCCGGCCGGACGGCGCGGCAGCGAGAGGAGAACGCGCTGATCGCCCGCGTACGCGCCGCCGTCCCGAAGGCGCGGGAGCATCTGCGTCGCCATCTCCGGGAGCGCGGGCGCGAAGGTCCGCGGGACGAGGCGCCCGACGACGGCCTCAGCGTCTTCGCCAACGTCGCGGGCGGCTCCGACGCCCGCTTGGACGAGGTCATCGAGGCCCTGGAAGGCGCCGACCCCGGGCTCCATCGCGACATCACCCGGCTCGGCTACGCCCGAGACATCCCCTCCGATGGGACCGGCCTGTCCGGAGGCCAGGCCCAGCGCCTCCTCCTGGCCCGCCTCTTCGTTGATCCGGCCAACCCCTACCGCCTGATCATCCTCGACGAGCCGACCTCGGCGCTCGACGCCCCGTCGCAGGCGCGGGTGATGCGCGCTCTGCGCGCCCTCCGCGGCCGAAGCACCATCCTGATGATCACGCACCGCTTCGCGACCAACCGGTGGGCGGACACGGTCTACGTCCTTGACCGGGAAAAGATCGCGCAACAGGGCTCGCACCGGGACCTTCTGGCCGACGAGGGCGGTCTCTACGCGCAGATGGCGCGGGATCAAAAGTCGGAGGCGCAGGCCAAGGCTCCGCGCGGCGGCCGCGCGGGCGGCGGCAAGGCTCGCGGCGGAGGCGGGCGCGGAAACGGCCGCGCCCGGGTCCGACGCGCGCGCTAGAAAACCGGACTGCGCGCGCGTCAGTTATTTCAGGCTCCGCGTTATTGCACGGTCAACGGCTTCTTGAGGTGGTCGCGGCAGTACTGCGTCCAGAACTAAAGCTGGGCTCGAAATCCTTCCTGGGCGTCCTCATTTGGAATCCGCTCCGCGTAAAACTTGCCGTCGCTTCTGAGGCGGAAGAACGGCCCATGTCTCGTCATCAAGCGTCGAATTTCCACGACGGGCGGCCGCGGCGCCTGGCTTAAGAACCAGCGGTTGCGCCGAGGCCTGGAGCCCAAGGAATTGGCCCGGCTTCTCGGCTTACACCGCGAGTCGATCCGGCGCTACGAATTAATAAGGAGCAAGACGGTAGGTTCGCGGGAATTCGGACGAGCCGTGAGGTCGTTAAGCCAGGCAAGAATCGGAGCCGAATCCGAGTCCGGGCGCGCTTTGAATACGCGGACGGGCCGGAGCAAAAGCGGGCGATCGGCGTGCTCGCGCAGCTCCTGGCGGTCGGCTGCAAGCGACTCCGAGCGGGGAGATTAAAGACGCCGGAACCAAATGACGGGGGCAATCGTAGATGTGAGGCTGCATAAGTCCTAAGTCCAAAAGTACTTGACATAGTCCATATTTGGACTTATAATATCACTCGATGGAACGATGCTCGGAGGGAGGCACAATGGCCACCGCAACCGTGACGGGCAAGAAGGTTGATCCGAGGACCTCGTCGGGTCCGGCGCTCAGGACGTTTTTCAGGATCGCAGAGCGCTGGGACCTGAACGTGGAAGAACAGATGAAGCTGTTGGGCATCACGGCGAGATCGACGTTCTTCAAGTGGAAACAGGACCAAGATGGGCGCCTGGGTCTGGATACCCTCGAACGCATTTCCTACATCCTAGGCATCTTCAAGGCGCTCAACATTCTGCTCCCCAACGCAGAGGCGGCCGACACCTGGATCAAAAAAAACAACGACGCACCGATCTTCGGGGGCAAGTCGGCGTTGAGGCGAATGGTCTCGGGTCAGGTCAGCGACCTCTACGTCGTGCGTGAGTACCTGGACGCTCAGCGAGGCGGCTGGGCGTGACGCTGCCGCCGGTCCGTCACGTCACCTGGAAGCCGTGTTGGCGCATCATCCCAACGCGCTACCCGGAAGAGAGGCTATTTGACCGCGTCACCGAGCCGCGTGATCGCAACGTTATCGAGCACTTGGAACAGATAACCAGCGACCGTATGCGGCAGGAACGCGGGGAGATCAGCCTCATTCCCCCTGGGGACCAGGTGACGGAGCGGGGCAGCACTTACATCATGGCTGCCTTCACCTATCGCAGCCCGGAAGGTAGCCGTTTCAGCGACGGCACCTATGGCGTTTACTACTCCGCACGCGCCATCGACACGGCCGTGGCAGAGGCCCGGTTTCACCGCGAACAGTTCATGCGATGGACCAAAGAGAGCCCGATGCGGCTGGAGATGAGGGTTTTGACCGCCAATCTTGCCGCCGACATGCATGATATACGCGGCATGGCAAAACAGTTCTCGAAGGTTTACAGCAAAACCAACTACGCCGCGTCACAAGAGCTTGGGCTCAAACTCTTGAAGGCGGCGTCCTACGGCGTCGCCTACGACAGTGTCCGGCATGATGGCGGTGAGTGCGCCGCGCTCTTTCGGCCCCCAGCCCTGAGCCACTGCCGTCAAGAACGGCACCTCATTTACGAGTGGGACGGCAAACAAATTTCCAAGGTATTCGAGTTGCGCGAATACTTGAAGAGAAAGAAGTGAACTAGACAGAATGATGATCGACGAAGAAAAACGCAGGGCCGTTTTCGAGCCGCGGCTCATGGGAGGTGGATCACCTCGTAACCCAGGCGAATGGAGGCCATCAAACCCATGGAAACAACCTTGTTCCTGCCTGTCGGGATTGCAATGTTGATAAGAGCACGCGCTCCTCTCGCACCCACCGCTTAGCGATTGCGGCTGACCGCGAGGCTCATGACAGCCGCCGGCAGGACCCGGACCGTCATTTCAAGAATGCGGAACGGACCGGTCACGCGTTGCGGCGATTACTCAGACGCGCGCGCTAGGCCGCGATCCTGCGGACGCGGCACAGGTGTGTTGAGGAATGGTTCATAACACCTAGGACCGCGCGCCGACGGCCTTGGGCTCGAAGAGGATCAGCGTGCGCTTGGCGTCGCCGTCATCGTCGAGGTGGACGGCGCGGACGTGGCAGGGCTCGGAGCGGAAGGTTGTGTCGGCCTCGACGAGCTGGTTGGGGCGGTCAAGAGCCGCGCTCACCAGGCGCAGGACGTCCTGCTGCTGGCTGTCGATGACGTCGAGAAGGTGGAGCTTGGCCTCCGGAGCCGCGGCGGCGCCCAGCGGGAAGTTGGCGTAGAGGACGGTGTTGTCCTCGTCCACCACGATGGCGCGGTGGTTCTTGGCCACGACGGCGCGCAGGATCGCCTCCCACCAGCGCGCCTCGGCCGCGCCGCGCTGCTTCTCCTTGGCCATCGCGTTGGCGATCTCGGCCTTGACCTTGGACAGGAAGATGGACAGCGCGGAGGCCAGCTCGCCGACCTCGTCGCCGCGCGGGGCGGCCTTGAGCTCCAGGCTCTTGAAGGAGATGGACTCGACCGCGTCGCGGAGGTTGAGCAGGGGGCTGATGACGAAGTTGTGCAGGAAGAAGTAGAGGGGGATGCCCAGCAGGAGCAGGACGCCGACCGCGCCCACGGCGTACTTGTACATGGCCTTTTGGATGACCGCGACGACGCCCGCCCGGCTGACCTGGAGGTCCAGCAGGCCCAGGACGTCCCCGCGCAGGGCCAGCGGGATGGCGATGTCGTAGAGGGGCGCGTTGGGCACGGGCCGCACCACGGGGGTCTTGGCGGCCATGGCCTCCTGGACGGCATGGGTGGGCAGGTCCACCTGGCGGGTGAAGTCCTCATAGGACTTGGTGATCAGGGACGGGTCCTTGAACCAGCGCACCTCCCCGTACTTGTTGAAATAGAGGAGCGAGGCGACGCGGTCGTCCTTGGAGAAGCGCATCACGATGTCGAGCTCGGGCATGCTGATGGCGCCGGGGCTGCGCGAGAGGCCCTCCACCAGCGTCGGCGCGTAAAGGCGGACCATGTCGATGGATTCCTGCTTGAGCTTCTCGTCGAAGGTCCACTTGAAGAGGTTGTAGTAGAAAATCCCCCCCAGGCACATCACGTACACGCCGATGCCGGTGAACCACAAGAACCACTTCGCGGAGAGCTTCACCGGCCGCCTCCGTAGAGCTGTTCGATCTTCTCGAGGCCCGCGGCCGCGTCCGAGTTGGAGGGGTCGAGCTGCTTGGCGCGCAGCCAGCTGTCGCGCGCCTTCTCGTAGTCGCCCTTCTGGAAGAAGATCACGCCCGCCAAGTAGGCCTGCTGGGACTGCTGCCGGGCCGTGTCGGCGGCGGCCGCGGCGGAGGGCGCGGCGGCCGCGGCCGCCTTCTGCTCCTCCTCCTTCTTCTTGGCGTCGGCCGCGGCTTGCTCCTCCTTGAGCTGCTTGGCCTCCTCGGCCCGCTTCTGGGCCAGCTCGGCGGCGCGGCGGCGCTCGGCCTCCTCGCGGCGGGCGGCCTCCCGGGCGCGCGCGACGAGCTGGTCGGCCGCCTTGGGGCTGAAGCCGAACGCGACGGCCTGCTTCCACTCCTTGACCGCCTCGTCGTAGCGGCGCTCCTCGTAGAGGCGGCGGCCCTCGGCGACGTGCTGGTTGGCGACCTCGGCGCGAATCTCGGCCTGGAGCTTCTGGGCCTTCACGTTGCCGGGGACGACCTCCAGGGCCGCGTCGAGCGTCCGCAGGGACTCCACGACCCGCCCCTGGCTGTAAAGGTTGAGCGCCGTCTGGAGCTTCTCGTTGGCGTCCTGCTCGCGCGCCTCGGCCTCGACCTTGGCGATGTCCCGGGTCAAGCCCGGGTAGCGGGGGTTGAGCACCAGGGCCGCGTACCACTGGTCGAGCGTCTCGCGCAAGCGATGCTGGGCGTAGGCCTTGCGCCCGCGGGCGACGTGCTCCGCGGCCAGCTCCCCGCGGGCCTTGCGCAGCCAGTAGCGAGCCTTGAAGTTGGTGGGCGAGAGCTTGACGACCTCGTCCCAGCGCTGGGCGGCCTCGACCAGGCGACCCTGGCGGTAGAGGGCCAGCCCCTCCTCGAAGCGGTCGTCGAGCAGGCGGCGCTCCGAGGCCATGGGCTTGGAGGCGCCCTTGAGGTCCAGGGTCGCGCGATGGAGGACGGCGGCGTCCTCGTAGCCGGGATCGATGGCGAGGATGCGGCGCGTGAGCTCGTTGGCGGCCTCGAACTGGCCGGAGCGGTAGAGGTCGAAGGCGTTCTCGTAGATTCCGCGCAGCGTGCGCCGCGTCAAGCGCGCCTTCTCCAGTTGGATCGTGTAGAGGTACTTGCGGTCCTCGTCGGAGGAGATCGCCCCCAGGTTGAGCTTGGACATGCCCAGGAAGGCCGCCTCGGCGTCGCGGACCTTGGCGGCCTCCTGCGCGCGCGCGCCGGCGGCCCCGGCGAGGAGGGCGAGGGCGGCCAGGCCGGCGCGGGTCGCGGGGCGCATCAGAAGCCCAAGCCTCCCTGGAACAGACTCCTGGCCAAGGGCGCCAGCATCAGGATGAACACCGTCGGGAAGATGAAAATGAAGAGCGGGAAGAGCATCTTGGTCGAGGCCTTGGCCGCCAGCTTCTCGGCGCGGTTGAGACGGCGAAAGCGCAGGTCGGCGGCGTAGTTGCGCAGAAGGTCGACGAGGCTGGTGCCCAGCTCGTCGGACTGGACGATGAGGCCGACGAAGGAGCGGACCTCGGGCAGGCCCGTGCGCAGGGCCAGGCGCTTGAGCGCGTCACGGCGCGAGTAGCCGAGCGCGACCTCGTTGAGGGTCTTTTCGAGCTCCTTCTCGAGCTCGGTGCGCTGGGCCGCCGGGACGTTTTTGAGTATGCGCTCGATGGCCGACATGTAGTCGAGGCCCGCCTCGATCGTGAGCGCGAGCAGGTCCACGGCCGTGGGGAAGTTGCGCATGATGACGGCCTGGCGCGCGCGGATGCGGGCGGAATAGAGCAAGTCGGGGATCAGGAAGCCAAGGAGGGCCAAGAGGGCCAGGAACCACTCTCCGGTGGCCAGGACCGCCCCCGCCCCGAAAACCAGCGCGCCGATCTCCTTGTAGCGCAGCATGCGCAGCGGCGTGGGGTGGGAGGGCCGGCCCATCAGCATGTGCAGCTCCTCGAGCCGGACGTCGAGGTGGAAGGTGCGCAGCAGGAAGAGATCGAGCTGGTCGAGGAAGTCCCCGTGCGGATTGAGGCTGGAGAAGGCGGAGGTGGTCCCGACCGGACGCGCGGCGAGCGCGGAGAGGTCCGCGGCGTCCGCCGCGGCCGGAGGGGCGAGCAGGCGGCTGACCGTCACGTAGCAGGCCATCGAGCCCAGGAAGCCGACCACGAACAGGAGGTAGGGCTGGAGGTCGAGGTTCATAGCATCTAGACGCTCACGTCTCCCAGCGCGTTGACGATGCGCATGCCGATGGAGATCCAGATCGTGCAGAACACCAAAGTCGCCGCGCCCAGGGGCGTGAAGTAGAACTCCTTCATGGGCCCCGGCTGGAAAGCGAACATGATCAGCAGCATGATCCAGGGCATGACGCCGACCACGATGGCCTGGATGCGCTGCTGGGCCGTCATGGCCGCGGTCTTCTCGACCAGTTTCGACTCCTCGCGGATGTTCTCGACGATGCGGTCGAAGATCTTGGTGAGGTTGCCGCCGACGGAGCGCTGGATGACGACCGCCTTGATCATATAGGAGAGAAGCCGGCTCTGCACGCGCTCCTCGACGCCTTCGAGCGCGTTCTCGAGCTTGGTGCCCAGGTGGTAGTTCTTGAGGCAGAGCCCGAACTCCTCCGAAATGGGGGGCTGGAGGTCCTTGGTGACCATCTCGATGCAGCCGACGAGGTCGACGCCGGACTTGAGCCCGTTCGACATCAGGATCATGGCGTCCATGAGCTGGGCCTCGCACTGCTGGCCGCGGCGCAGGCGGATGTTGCGCAGGAGCCAGCCGGGCAGGCGCAGCCCCGCCAGGAGGCCGAACGCCGCGAAAATGAGGAAGCCGATGGGATCGAGCGTGAGCGCGCCGACGATCACTCCCAGCGCGATCGGAGCGCCGACGAGGTAGTGGATGCGCACGGCGACGAACTGGCGCTCGTACTCGTGGGCCCACTCCTTGGCCTTGGCCCGGTAGCGGTCCAGGCCCGCCTGCAGCCTCTCGTCGTTGAGCGCGCCGAGGAGATAGGCCGTCAGGAAGGCCGCGCCGACCCCGCAGGGCAGAAGCAGCATCGCCCACGGCGAGGGGCGGCGGGCCGGCGCGGCGGGCGCGTAGCCGCGCGGCGGAGCCTGCAGCGCGGCGAACGCCCCGTCCGAGAGGGCGCCCACGGCCAGCACCGCGCCGCGCCAGCGCGGGGCGTCGCCGGCGACCAGAGCGCTGATGGCGCTCTCCATCTGCCTGTCGATGAGGCCGAAGGAGGCCAAAACGGCGCGGCCCCGGCCGCCGAGGGAGCCCTGCAGGCGCGCGCGCGTCAGCCGGTCGAGCGAGATCTGGAAGCGCACGCGGCCGTCCTCGTACTCGCGCAGGAGATCGGCGGGAGGCAGGGACTGGCCGCCCGCGGCGGGCGGCAGGCTCCGGCGCACCAGCTCGAGGAACTCGTAGAGGACGGACGCGGGCGACTGCCAGAGCTGGGCCTCGTTGAGGATGCCTTGGTCCGGGTCCTGCCAGACGGGATGGCGCAGCATGGCGTCGAGCGTCTTGTCGACCCAGGCGGGGGGGGCGACGCGCGCGTCGCGGTCCTTGTTGAAGTAGTGATAGAAGGTCTGGATCCGGTCCTCGGCGCCCTCGCGGACGATCTCATTGCGGGCATTGCGCTCGCCGAAGAGGAAGGCGACGTCGGCGGGGCTTAAAACCTGCTGGGCGGCCGCGCTCCCGGCGGCGGCGGCCGCCAGAAGCAGGGCCGCGGCCGGCGCGAACGGCCTCATCGCCCCCCTCCGGCCGCCTCGGCCAGGGACTCGGCGTCGGCGGGAACGGGAATGCCCTGCTTGAGAAGCGCATCGATCGCGTTGGGCAGGCCCCGGGCCTTCTTGGTCCGCTCGCTGACGAAGAGATCCTTGGGGATCTCCAGGCCCTTGAGCTTGAACTCGTCGTAGAAGCGCGGGACGTGGTCGCAGGCGGTGAAGTAGCCGTAGCTGGTCCCCTTGGCATCCACGTGGGTCTGCACGAAGCGGAAGATGTTCCGGGTGAGGATCGCCGCACCCTCGCGGCCCACGCACTCCGTGACCCAGGTGACGCGGCGGCGCCCGTCTGGAAAGCGCGTGATCTGCACGAACAGGTTGACCGCGCTGGCGATCATGTCGATCAGCACGCCCATCGGCAGGTCCGTGCCCGACATTAGACACATCGCCGACAGGCGCGAGACAGCGTCGGAGGGCGTGTTGGCGTGCAGGGTGGCCAGGGAGCCCTCGTGGCCGGTGTTCATGGCCTGGAGCATGTCCAGGGCCTCGCCGCCGCGGCACTCGCCGACGACGATGCGATCCGGGCGCATGCGCAGGCAGTTGCGGACCAGGTCGCGGATGCTGACCTCGCCCTTGCCCTCGATGTTGGGCGGACGCGACTCCAGGCGGATCCAGTGCTCGGCCAGGAGCTTGAGCTCGGCCGTGTCCTCCACGGTGACGATGCGCTCGTCGTCGGGGATGAAGTTGGAGAGCGTGTTGAGAAACGTGGTCTTGCCGGTGCCCGTCCCGCCGGAGATGAGGATGTTCTTCTTGGTGATCACCGCGGCGCGCAGGAACTCGACCATGTCCGGCCGCACGGAGCCGAAAGAGACGAGCTGGTCGTGGGTGAAGGGCGTGGCCGAGAAGCGGCGGATGGTCAGCGTCGGGCCGGAGAGGGCCAGCGGCGCGATGATGGCGTGGACGCGCGAGCCGTCCTTGAGGCGCGCGTCCACGAACGGGGTCGACTCGTCGATGCGGCGGCCGATCGGGGCCACGATGCGCTTGATGACCTGCACGACCTGCTCGTCGTTGCGAAAGCGCGCCGACAGGAGCTGGAGGCGGCCGCTGCGCTCGATGTAGATCTTGTCGTAGGCGTTGACCATGATCTCGTTGACGCTGGGGTCGCGCAGGAGCTGCTGCAGGGGGCCCAGGCCCAGGATCTCGTCGACGAGCTCGGTCGTGAACTGCTCGCGCTGGGCGCGGGTCAGCGGGAGGTTCTGCTCGCGCTGGAGGAGGTTCTCGATGATGTGCGAGACCTTGGCGCGGTTGTCGTCGTTCATCTTGGCGTCGTCGGAGATGCGGATGCGCTCGGTCTCCATCGCCGCGACGACGAGCTTGTGCAGCTTGGTCTTGAGCTCGTCCCAGAAGTCGGGCACGGGGGCCGAGGACGGCGCGGGCGTCTTGACCGCCTCGGCGCGGGCCGCGGCCGGGCGCCAGAGGAGGTCGGCCGACGAGGCGAACTCCTCGGGCTGGAGGAAGCTCTCCCACTGCTTGACCGAGGGCGTGAGCTCCAGGGTCCGCCCGAGCAGGACGCGCAGGGCCTTGACCCACTCGCTCTGGAGCTGCTCGACGACGAGGATCTTCTGGGTGTTGGCGTACTCGGGGATCAGGTCCTCCCAGGGCATGTAGGCGAGCACGCCCTTCTGCATCGCGCTGAAAAAGCGCGCGACCTCCTTGGGCGCCAGCGCGCCGGGGAGGTTGGCCTGGTTGACGACCACCTCGAACTTCTCGAGCGGGAAGTGCAGGGCCTTGATCTCGTTGAACAGCGCGTAGGTCGCCTCGAAATGGGAGCGCTGGGGCAGGCAGATCCAGTAGACCAGGTCGGCCAGGTCGAAGGAGAAAATCTGCATCGGAAAGAAGGGATCGACGTCCAGGAACAAGTCGTAGCTCTCGGCCAGGGAGCCCAGGATCTTGACCACCACGTCCGGGGAAAGCCGGCGGAACTCCTGGCGCGTCGAGGCCAGCGGGAGCAGCCCCACGCCCCACTGGGAGAACGGGATGCGGCCCTTGAGCAGGCGCCCGAGGCCCCCCGTCGGGTTCTCCCCCGCCATCTGGGCCATTCCGGCCAGGGAGGGCGGGTTGAGGCCGAGGACGAAGCTGAGGTCGTTGCGGCAGAGGGGATCCATGTGCACGATGACGACCTTGCGGCTGTTCTGGCTGCCGGCCCAGGCCAAGGCGAGGTTGAGGCAGGCCGTGGTCTTGCCCACGCCCTCCTTGGGGCCCGTGAACGCAACGACCCGCCCGGGCTCCCGGACGGGGGAGAAGGCGGAGGCGCCGGCGCGGGTCAGCGGCTCGGGCATGGCCGGCTCACCTGACGATCTCCATGGTGATGAACAGGAACAGCGACTCGTCCTGCTGGGTCACCGATTTGGTCGTGAAGAGCCAGCCGAGGACGGGGATGCTGCCCAGGAAGGGCACCTTGGTGGTCGAGACGTTCTTGGTGCTGGACTTGAGGCCGCCGATGACCAGCGTCTCGCCGCTCTTGACCTCCACGGCGGTCTGGATCTGGCGCGTCACGACCGAGGGAACCGTGGTGTTGCCGACCTGGACCGTCTTGGAGAAGTCCACGTTGGAGACCTCCAGCTGCATCTCCGCGCGGATGACGTCCTTCTTGTTGGGGTTGATGACGGGCACGACGTTGAGGATGACGCCGAACTTCTTGAAGTCGGTGGTGACCGTGCCGCTGCCGTTGGCCGCGGGATAGGGCTGCTCGCCGCCGACGACGAAGTTGGCCTGGGAGTTGGCCTGCACGATGACCTTGGGGTTGGAGAGGAGCTGGGCCTTGCCCTGCGTCTCCAGCATCTTGAGCGAGGTCTGCAGCTGGGTCTGGCGAGCGAAGTCGCCGAGCTTGATGATGCCGGGAATGGTCTTCTCCCCGAAGTTCACGCCCGCCTGCAGCGGCGTCCAGGAGAACCCCAGGTCGCGCTCGTAGGAGCCCGTGATCTCCACGATGTCGGCGGAGACCGCGATCAGGGAGTCCTCCGGCTGGGCCGCGGCCGGGGCCGCCAGGCCCAGCGCCAACGCCGCCGCCGTCCAGAGTCGTTTCATAGCCTTAGGTCCTTAGTTTCGGAACAGCTTGCGGAAGCTGGCCATCTCCATGGGGTGCATTTCCACGTCGCCCAGCCCGCGCAGGACCACGGCGGTCTCGCCCTGCCGGACCGCCAGGGCCAGGTACTGGGCCTCCGTGGGGTTGAGCGCCAGGCTGACCGTCGCCTTCTCGGAGAACGCGGCGGTGCGGTCCTCGCGCTCGGTGAACTGCTTGAACTGCTTGGCGCTCAGGCCCTGGCCGAGGTTGGTGCCCACGGCGATGACCGGGATGTTCTGCAGGATGGTCGCCGTGACCCGCTCCTTGCGGCCGTCGTTCATCAGGGCCTCGAAGCTCACCAGCACGTCCACGTGGTCGCCGGGCTTGATCAAGGCCTTGAGCTCCGGGGGGATCTCCAGGATGGCGCCGCGGTAGCCGGGCGGAACCTTGACGCTCAGGCCCGACTCGGGCGACTGCGGGACCAGGGCGGACTGGGTGAGCTGGTTGCCCTTGGGCACGCGCGTGCGGGTGACCAGGTTGAGGATGGCCTTGCGGTCGCCGGGGGTGCGGACCTCGAAGGCGTCCTGCTGCATGAACTTGCGCGGGACCTCGATCTCCTCGACCATCGCGTCGTTGAGGACCGTGCGCTCGGGGAGATCCGCGGCGGCGGCCAGCACCTTGGCCATCTGGAACTCCCGGGTGAGCTGGCGCTCCTTGCTGGTCAAGATGGCGAAGAAGAGAACGGCCGCCAGAAGGGCCAGCGCCATCGGGATCAGGACGCTTTTCTTTTCCATTGTCTCATTTCCTTAGCGGCTGCTCGATGGGCATGCGCACCGTCGCGGCGAGCAGGCGCCGGCCGCTGCCGCGCGGATTGGCGAGCAGGAAGCTGCTCAGCGGGAAGATCAGCCGCACCCGCTCCTCGCCGCGGCAGACGAGGTCGTAGTTCTGCTGGAGCGCCTGCGGATCCACCAAAGTCGCCTCCGGCGCGCAGTCCACCCGCGCGGCGGGCAGGAGGCGCTTCATGACCTCGACGGTCTTGGACGGCCCCAGTCCCGAGCCCAGGCTGGGAAAGGCCCAGGTCATGCTGCCGACGCGCGCCGTCTCGTAGGTCGCGTGGTTGAGCATGATGACCCGGAAGGCGAGATAGCCGATCTCCATGATCAGGAAGACCATGGCCAGGAACACGGGCAGGATGAGCAGCATCTCCACCACCACCTGGCCCGATCGGCTCCGCGCCCTCACGCATCCTCCTTGTCCCCGCCGTCCCTAGTTGCTGCTGTTGCCGAGCTGGTCGCCGGCGCCAGAGATTTTCTGCGCGATGCTGTTGAAGAAGCCGGGCATGAACTTCTTGAGCGCCACGCCCGCCACCAGGACCACGCCGACCACCACGGTCAGCATCAGCAGATACTCCACCGTGTTCTGGCCGCGCCGGCTGGAGCAGCGCGCCCGCATCTTTTGCGCGACGGCTTGAAGCAGTCCCATGATTGTCTCTCCTTGCGTCTCGATCACGTCAGTAGTACGCCGTCAAGATCTTGATGCCCGCGGCCCGGAACAGGCCCCGGAGCTGGCCCTGCAGGAACCCGTAGAGCCCCGCGAACACGGTGACCAAGGTCAGCGTGGTCAGCAGGTACTCCACGACGGTCTGCCCCCGCCGGTTTAAGACGATCCGTCGAAAAACGCGCGTTCTCATAGGTTTTCAGTGTAACAGCCGCCCGATGGGGTGTCAATACATCTCCATTAAAAAACCATTAAAATTTCAGCTTCACCGAGATTTGGTCCACGCTTCCCAGCGCCCCGTAGGGCACGAAGGCGTAGTCCAGGGCCAGGCCATAACCGAAGGCCTGGGAGGTGTAGACGCCGATGCCGAAGGACAGGCCGCTGGCCTGGTCCAGGCGCAGCGTCTTGAGCTGGCTGCTGAAGCTCTGGCCGTAGCCCTCCACGTTCTGGTAGCCCACGCGCAGCGAGAGCTGGCCGACGTCCAGGTAGTCCTCCGGAAGCTGGAACTCCCCGCCCAACCCGACGCGGGTGCCGGCGTCGGTCGCGTCGCTGACCTCCAGCGACAGCGTGAGGAAGTCGCCCGCGCGCAGGGCCGCGCCGCCGCGGGCGATGCGCGGGGCGTTGGACTCGCCCGCGCCGAGGTTCTGCAGGGCCGCGCCCAGCGAGAGGACGCCGCTGGGCTTGAGCAGGACGCCGACGTCGCCGGCCAGCGAGTCGTGCCGGGACCCCGCGACGTTTTCCTGGATCAGGCGCAGGCCGCCGCCGACGAAGATCCTCTCGTACCAGAACGAGCGCGCCAGGCCGATGGTCCCGAAGGCGTCGCGCAGATTGACGTTGGCGTTCTGCTGGGGGATGCCGTTGGCGTCGCGCACGTCGAAGCCGCTGTCGCTCAGGTAGCCGACGTTGGCCCCCCAGGTCGTGCGGCCGAGAGGATGGGCGTAGCCCAGATACACCGGGGCGTCGAGGCCCTGGACATAGCGCAGGTAGGAGAAAGCCAGCTCCCTCTGCTGGGTCTGGGCTAGGCCCGCGGGGTTCCAAGTCAGGGCGTCCGAGCCCTCGGCGAGGGCCACGTACGCCCGACCCAGCGCCATCGCGCGCGCCGAGCCCTGCCCCGCCTCGAGGAAGTTGCCGCCGCTGGTGCCGGCCTCGGCGTCGATGGCCGCCGCCGGGCGCGCGGCGCCCAGCGCGAG
Organism: Elusimicrobiota bacterium; assembly: GCA_016207605.1. Classification (GTDB taxonomy): domain Bacteria; phylum Elusimicrobiota; class Elusimicrobia; order UBA1565; family UBA9628; genus GWA2-66-18. The sequence goes on along the minus strand of JACQPJ010000028.1, from coordinate 22,968 downwards.
AAGAAGCGCGACGGCCAGGCGCCGGGAGCTCACGGGACCAGGACCTTCTTGACGGTCTGCAGGATGTTGCCGCTGCCGTCCGTCGCGTCCGCCCGGATCAGGGCGTAATAGAGGCCGCGCCCGACGCGGCGGCCGCTCTGGTTGACCTTGCTCCAGACGAAGGAGACCGGGCCGGACTGGAAGGCGGGCGGGACCGAGCCGAAGTCCCGGGTGAACACCAGCGTCCCCGACAGGGTGTAGAGCCGCAGCGTCACGTTCGCCTGGAACGGCGCGTAGATTTGGAACGTGCCGGAGGGTCCGCTCACCGGGTTGGGGTAGACGAAGGTGTTGGTCTCGAAGTCGGCGCCGGGGTCGACCGAGCCGTTGACGGCGACGGGCAAGTCGTCAATGAGGCGGTCGGCGGCCAGCTCTCCCGGGATCAGGATGTCGCCCGTGATGCTGTCCAGGGCGGCGGGATCGGTGGAGGCCACGATCTTGAACTTGTAGTTGCCGTCGGGCTGGAGGGCCCGCTTGAGGTCGCGGCCGTCCCAAAAGTCCTGGATCTGCGTGCGGCCCGGCCGCAGCCCCACGATGCGCTGGACCAGCGACTGCGCGTCGGGCGTCGAGGGATTGCCGGCGGCGTCGAACGTCGTGCCCGGCCGGTAGATCTTGATGGCGACCCGCATCGGCTCCGAGACTTGGTAGGAGATGATCGCCGAGGGGTTGTCGGAGCGCAGAGGGGTGACCGCCAGGTCGTAGATGCGCAGGGGGTCGTAGGAGACGGTGGTCTGGGCCGTCGAGCCCGAGGACAGCGCCGAGGCCACGTCCTGGGCCACCGTGCGCACGGTGTAGAAGCCGGCCGGCGGGAAGTTGCCCCGGTCGTCCTTGCCGTCCCAGACCTCGTTCTGGAGGACGCTGGCGTCGCGCACCGCTCCGGCGACCAGCGTGCGCACGACCTGCGGGGGCAGGGATGTGCTCAGGATTTGGACCGTCACCGACGACTGCCGCGTGACCGTGTAGGCGATGGTGAAGGGGTCCAGCGTGATGGTGTTGCTGGAGTTGAAGAGCGTGGGCACCGTCGGGGCCACGCTGAAGCTGGTGAAGACGATCGCGCCTCGCGCGATGGTCAGCGTGCCGTAGACCCGGTCGGAGGCGAACTGCTGGGGCGTGGTCGTGGACTGGGCCGTGAGGGTGAAGACGTAGTTGCCGTCGGGGACGAAGATGCCGTTGGGATCGCGGCCGTCCCAGAACTCGGAGATCCTCAAGCGGCCGGGGCGCAGGCCGCGGAAGGTGATGACGGGCGAGGCGGGCGCGCCGGCCGGCGTGAGGACCGAGGCGCTCGTGCAGGCGTTGGGCGGGCTCTGCGCGGGACAGGGCGGCCACGTCGCGCTGCTCGCCACGACCACGGAGCCCGGGGGATAGACGTTCCAGGCCGTGAACATGGTTTGGGAGAGCTGGTAGTTCAGCGTGACCTGCTCGGAGGCGCCGGAGAGCAGCGGCGAGACCGCCACGTCGGTGATGCGGAACAAGTGCACCGGGAACAGGGCCGTGGTCGTCGAGACCTTGGCCGGAAAGGCGGGGTCGGTCGCGGTCAGCTGGACGAGGTAGGTGCCCGATGACACCGTGCGGCCGTTGTCGTCGGTGGCGTCCGACCAGGTCTCCGAGAGGCCCAGCGAGCCGGGCCGCGTCTCCTGGTTGATCAGCGTCTTGACCACGGTGCCGCCCGTGGCGTCGAATATCTTCATCGACACGACCGCCTCGCGGGAGAGCTGGTAGCGGAAAGTGAAGGGGTTGAGGCCCGCGACGGCCGGGCTGGAGCCGACGACGATCGACGTCGGCGTGACCTGGGTGATGCCGACCAAGCCCCTCAGCACGGACAGGAAGCCGGTCTTGGCCGTCGAGGTCCAGACCCTGCGGTCCAGCGCGCTGGCGACGTAGGCGGTCCCCGCCTGGGACGGCAGGGAGGCATAGATGACGAACACATAGTCGCCGTCGCCGACCAAGATGCCGGAGGCGTCGCGTCCGTCCCAGAAGGAGAGCACGGACTGGCGCGCGGCCTGCTGCTGGACGACCTCGCGCAGGGGCTGCACGACCGCGCCGGTCGCGCAGCTGCCCTGGCGGGCGCCGAAGCTCTTGCCCGGGATCGCGCCGGCGAAAGCCGGGTCGTGGGCGGCGTTGTTGACGTCGTTGAGGCCCTGGTCGCCGGCGCCCGGGCAGAACTGGGTGCCTGGGGGGTAGATGTCCAGGTACACCGTGGCCGGCTCGGTCAGCTGGTAGGAGAGGACGGCCAGGGAGGTCGAGCCTCCGGAGAGCGGCGAAACGCGCAGGTCGGTGATCTGCAGGGGGTCGAGGGCTATCTGGTAGGTCGTGGACTGGGAGAGGTCGGCGCCGTACTCGTTGGAGGAGAGGGCCTGGAACACCGCCAGGTAGTTGCCCGGCGGGAGCATGTTGCCGTTGTTGTCGCGCCCGTCCCAGGAGTCTCCGTTCGTCAGCGTGCCGGCGGGCACGCCCTCCCCCACGCGCGGCAGGCCGGGGACCACGCTGCGCAGGGTCCCGAACGGGGAGGCCGACTGGTTGATCGTGATGTAAGTCGTCGCGTCCCGGGAGAGCCGGTAGGCCAGGTTGTAGGGCTCCGCCGCGACCCCCGTGATCTGGCCGACCACGGTGGGCGAGGAGACGACGGCGTGCACGTCGCTGACGTCCACGGTGACCGGCTTCTGGACCACGCTCACGCCGTTGACGTCGCCCGTGGTCCCGGTGGGGTAGGCCCGCGTCTGGGTGATGGTGACGTTGCCGGCCGAGGTCCCGCTCTGGTTGGTCTGGACGGTGACCCGGAAGCCGAACTCGCCGTTGGTCCGGCCGAAGAGGCCCTGGATGTTGTAGGAGCCGTCCCAGAGCACGCAGGACGCCGTCGTGTCGCTGGGGACGTACTGCGGCGTCGAGCCCGCCCCCGCGATGACGCCCGGTCCGTCCACGAAGTAGGTGCGCAGGGGCGGCGTGGAGGCCGGGTCGAGGGGATTGGAGCCGTTCTGGAACTTGAACAGCTCGAACTCGATCTGGTCGATGCCCACCGCGGTGCCGCTGGGCGCCGTGCCCACGACCTGGGCGCAGAAGAAGACCTGGTTGTTGCAGACGTTCCTGCGGTGGTCGCCGGCGTTGAGCGTGAGCGCCGCCCCGTCGCAGACCGCCGCCTCGGCCGCGTTGGAGAAGTTGATCTGCGGGTCGTTGGAGATGTAGCCGTTCTGCGGCGTGGGCACGCTCGTGGGGATGTCGCAGACGAACTGCAGGGCGCCCCCGGAGGTGACGGAGCGGCAGTTGGGCGGGGTGCCGCCCCGAGCAAAAGCCACGAAGGCCGTGTTGACGGAGATCTGAACGGACTGCGCGGCGGCCAGGATGGGAAGCGCGAGGAGAGCGGCCGCGAGGGCGGCCGCGCCGGGGGCGCGAGTCGAACGCCGGTCTGGGATCATGTGTTCTGAGCCGCTGGCGCTGCGGACGACAGTGTACACCGCGCGGCTCGCCATTCGGATTTCCAGAATATTACGGCCAGCATATAACGATTCCAGCGCCTGGAACAGGGTCCTTAGTCCTATATCCTGGGGGGCCAAAGGACCTAGATAATCTGGGACCTCGCCCGACGCCGAAAGGCTCCGTCCTTGCGTCCGCGCGGGCCGCGGCGGCGGAGGGCGGGTCCTACGGGACGCGCGCCCCAGAAGGGCGCGCTCCGAACGGCCTCGGCCTCGACCCTGCGGGCTCGGCACAGATGCGTCGAGGAAGGGTGATAGCATCTAGCGCCGCCGGGGGCCGGCGCGGCGCTCGGCAGGCCCTTCGGACCCGCCCTCCGCCGCCGCAATCGGAAACGGACGGGGAGACGGAGCCTTTCGGCGGCGAGCGAAGCGCTCGACAGCGTTATATAGAGGAAAGGGGCGCCCAGGAGCGCAGCGGGAGCGCCGGATCGGCGCGGCCGGCTCGGGGCGGCGGGCCCGCGCGCAGGCGGCGCCAGGCGGCCCGCCCGATCATGGCCGCATTGTCCGTGCATAGGGCGCGGGAGGGCAGGAGCACGCGCAGGCCCGCGGCGGCACCCCGCTCGGCCAGGAGCGCGCGCAGGCGCGAGTTGGCGGCGACGCCTCCGCCGACGGCGACGTCGCGGGCGCCGAAGCGCCGCGCGGCGGCCAGGGTCTTGTCCGCGAGCGTCTCGGCCGCGGCCTCCTGGAAGGACGCGCACAAGTCGGCCAGGAGGCGGCCCCGCGGGCGCCGTGGGAGCGCGCGCACGTGATAGAGCACGGCGGTCTTGAGTCCGGAGAATGAGAAGTCCCAGCCGGGGGCCGAGGGGCGGGGAAAGGCGACGGCGCGCGGGTTGCCGCGGGCGGCCAGGCGGTCGATCTCGGGACCGCCGGGATAGCCCAGGCCCAGGAGGCGGGCGACCTTGTCGTAGGCCTCTCCCGCCGCGTCGTCGCGCGTGCGCCCGAGGACCTGGTAGCGCCCGGGAGCGCGGGCCAGCACCAAGTCCGTATGCCCCCCCGAGGCCACCAGGCAGACCAGCGGCCAGCGCGGGCGATACTCCAGCTCGACGGCCAGCACGTGGCCCTCGAGGTGGTTGACGCCGACGGCCGGCACGCCCAGCAGGCGCGCCAGGGTCTGCGCCGTCACCTTGCCGACCAGCAGCGGCCCCATCAGCCCGGGACCGCGGGTGTAGGCGACCGCGTCGAGGCGGCCCGGGCCCGCCCGCCTCAAGGCGCGCGCGACCGCGGGCAGGAGCAACTCCAGGTGGGCGCGGGAGGCCAGCTCGGGCACGACCCCCCGGAAGGGACGATGGCGCGCGGCCTGCGAGAGGACCACGCTCGCGCGCAGGCGCCCGTCCTCCAGGACGGCCGCCGCGGTGTCGTCGCAGGAGGTCTCGACGGCGAGAATCCTCACGCGCCGGCGCCGGCCTTGGCGGACGCCGGGAGAGCCGGCGCGGCGCGGACCTTGAGGAGCTCCACGGCGCGGTCGAGCTGCTCGTCGCGGACCATGTCCTCGGGCTTGACCGCGGAGCGCGGCGCCTTGTCCTTGGCGTAGACGGTCTCCCACTGGGCGTAGAGCTTGGCTTCGACCTCCGCGGCGACCTCCACCGCCGCGTCCGGACGGATGCCCCAGTCCTTGTTCTTTCCGTCGCGGTGGATGGAGCGGCCGCTGGGCGTGTAGTAGCGCGCGACGGTCAGGCGCAGGCCCGAGCCGTCCGGCAGGGGGATGAGCGACTGCACGCTACCCTTGCCGTAGCTGCGCTGCCCGACGACGGCCGCGCGCTTGTGGTCCTGGAGCGCCCCGGCCACGATCTCCGAGGCCGACGCCGAGCCGCCGTTGATCAGCACGACCAGCGGCAAGGACTCGTAGGGCGCCTTGAGCCCGGCGTTGAAGTCCTGGCGGCTCTCCGGCCGGCGGCCTTGGGTGTAGACGACGAGCTTGCCCTCGCCGAGGAAGAGCGAGGCCGTCTCGACCGCGGCGGAGAGGAGGCCGCCGGGGTCGTCGCGCAAGTCCAAAACGAGGCCGGAAATGCCCGAGGCCGCGAGCTGCTTGAGAGCGTCGGCCAAATCCTCCACCGTCTTGGAGCTGAACTCCAGGACGCGGACGTAGCCCGCGCCGGACTCCAGGCGGCGCCAGACCACGGAGTCGATCTTGATGAGCTCGCGCGTGATCTCCAGGTCGCGGACGGCTCCTTCGGCCGCGCCGCCGGGCCCCGAGCCGCGCAGCAGCTTGACGCGGACCGCCGTGCCCGGGGCGCCGCGCATGCGCTTGAGGGCCTCCTCCAGCTCCAGCTCCTTGGTCGGCGCCCCGTCGATCTCCGCGACGCGGTCCCCGGGCAGGATTCCCAGGCGGTAGGCGGGCGTGCCGGGCATCGGCGTCATCACCGTCAGCCAGCCGTCCTTGAGCGCCAAGCGCAGGCCGACGCCGCCGAACTGGCCTTCGGTCTCGGACTTCAGCTCGCGGTTGAGCTCCGGGTCGAGGAACTGGGAAAAGGGATCGAGCGTGCCGACCAGGCCCCGGGCCGCGCCGTAGACCAGCTTACGCGCGTCCGAGTCGTCGACATAATCGTCCTGGACGTAGCCCAGGATGTCGACCAGGAGCTTGAGCTGCTCGTAGGTCTTGTCGGCCCGGGTCTCCGCCCGGGCTGGAAAACCACGAAGACACAAAGACACAAGGAAAAGAAAGAAGTAAAAAACCTTCTTTGCGGCTTTCTTCCCCGCCGCGCCCCTGTCTCTTTGTGTCTTGGTGTCTTCGTGGTTCATCTGTTTAGGGGTTGCAGCCAGGCCAGGGGGTCGAGGGCCTGCGCCCCGCGCCGGATCTCGAAGTACACGCGGCCGCCGTCCTGCGCGGGACCGGCGTCGGCGATGCGCTCCCCGGCGGCCACCACCGCGCCTTTTTCCTTGAGAACGGCGCCCAGGAAGCCGTAGACGCTGAAGAAGCCTCCGCCGTGATCGACGATCGCGACGCGGCCGTAGGAGCGGAACAGGCCGGCGAAGATAAGCTTGCCCGCCGCGACCGCCGCGACTGCCGCCCCGGGCGCCGTGCCCAGCAGGATGCCCTCGCGCACGACCCAGGTGCCCAGGCGCGCGTCCCGCTCGCGGCCGAAGCCGTTCAAGACCGCGCCCCGCGCGGGCCAGGGGAGGGAGCGGGGCGGAAGGTCGAGGCGGCCGGGGCGCTGAGCCGCCCCGGCCCGGCGCGCCAGGCGCTCGATCAGGGCGGACATGGCCTTGGCCGACTCCTCCAGCTCCCGGGCCTTGCGCGCGGCCTCGGCGACGCGCGCCTGGGTCGCGGCCAGCTCGGCCTTTTTGGCCTCGTACTCGCGCCGGCGGCGCTCGCGCTCCTCCTGCGCGCGGCGGCGGCTCCCCGCGAGCTCCGCGGCGCGGCGGCGGGCCTGGGACTCGTCCTGCTCGGTGCGCCGGCGGAAGCCCTGCAGGCCCCGGAGGTGGCGCGCCTTCTCCAGGACGGCCGCGCGGCGGAACTCCTCGCTCCACAGCTCCCGCGCGCCGTGGAAGTCCGAACGGTCGGCGCGAGCCGCGGCCAAGTGCGCGGCCTCGGACTCGAGCGCGGAGCGCCAGAAGTCCCCCACTTGGGCGGCGGCGGCGAGGCGCGCCTGGAGCTCCGCGCGGCGCGTCTCGGCCCTCGCGACGTCGGTCCGGAGCCGTTCCAGCCTCCGCCGGGACTCGCCGTCGAGCCCCTCCAGGCGGCTGACGTCCTGGCCGAGCGCCCCCTGGGAGACGCGCAGGGAATCGAGCTCGGCCAGCGTCCGGCGCAGCTCGCTCTGGATGCGGGCCAGCTCCTTCTTCTTGCGCCCGATCTGCCCGTGCGCGGCCGGCGCCGCCAGCAGGACGAGCGCTAAGGACCCTAAGATCACGGCTCGGCGCGCCATAGGGAGAGAGACCAGCCCAGGGCCGCGCAGGCGGCCGCGACCAGCGCCTGGGTCCAGGCCGGCGGCCAGGACCACAGCGGCCCGGCGCGGGCGAGAGGCCACGCCGCGAGCGCTCCCAGCGCCAGCCCCGCCGCGCCTCCCAGGGCGCCGGCCAGCGCCAGCGCCGCCTCGTCGGCGCCGCCGCGGCGCAGGCGCCGCGCCAGGGCCCACAGGGCCAGGCCCGCGGCCGCGCAGAGCAGGCTGCTCAGCATCAAGCGCAGCCAGCGCGCGTAAAGGCGCGCGCGCAGCGCGGCCGCCAATTGCGCCGGCTTCCAGCGCACGTCCGACCAATCGCCCAGCCCCTGCGCGGCGCCGATCCAGGCGGCGAGGCGCGACAGCGACTCGGAGGCGGGCTTGACCTCGAAGGCGCCGGGCAGGGGGTTGTCGCCCACGAGGGCGACCGCGTCCACGAGCTCCGGGTCCTCGCGGCGCAGGAAAGCCAAGGCCTGCCCGGGGGAAACGTAGCGCACCTCGGCCGCCTCGGGCTGGGCGCGCAGGGTCTCCTCCGCGATCTTGCGGCGGCTCTCCTCGAGCGGCGAGCGCAGGAAAAAGACCACGCGCAGGTCGCCGGCCAGAACGTCCTCCAGGCGCCGGCATTGACGCTCCAGGACCAGAAGGGTCTGGGCGGCCAGCCCCGCCGCCGCGGCGAAGGCGAAGACCCAGAGGGCGCGGGACTTCATCGCTTCCACAGCCCCCGCAGCCCGGCCAGGACGGCGGCGAGCGCGGCGCCCAGGACGCAGGCCCCGGCGCCGTGCGCCAGCACGACGGGCGCCGGCACCCCGCTGCCCAGCGCCGCGATCATCCCCGCCGGCGCCAGCAGGCCGAGCCAAAGCCAGGCCCGGGGATCCGACGGCGGCTCGGAAGGGCGGGCCGCCGCGGCCTCGATCTGGAACAAGGCGACGACGAGGGCGGGGACGCCGAGCGCGGCCTCGCGCCAGCGCCAGGCCCACCACCACGGCGCCGGCAGGCGCTCGACCTCGTCCCAAAGCGCCGGCAGGCGCAGAAAAACGCGCGGCGCCAGCAGCAGGGCCGCGGCCAGCGCCAGGCCCGCGGCCGCGGCGACGTCCCCCCGCCTGACCGGCGAGGACCAAAAGCGCCCGCCGGGAGGCTTGGCGCCCAAGAGGATCGCCCCGCCCGCGGCCAGCGGCGCGCACCACGTCCACAGCATCCAGGCGCGGTCCCCGCTCCCGTTCCAGCCCGCGGGCGAGACGCCGAGCGCGGCCAGACCCGCGAGGGCGGCCGCGGCCTGGGCCGCGGCCAAGCCCGCCAGCACCTGTCCTGCGGGCGCCGCCGCGGCGAAGCGGCACGCCAGGGGCCGCGCGCGGCGCGCGCCCTCCAGCGCCGCGCGCACCGCGGCCAGGGGGCCCAAGGCCCCCAGGAGCCAAACCAGCGCCAGACGCGCGCGCCGAACGGGAGCGGGCTCCGCCGGCGGCGGCGCGGGCGGCGGCGGGACCGCGGGCAAGCCCGCGGCGCGCAGGACGCGCAGGGACGCGCGCAAAGCGTCGAGCTGGGCCTCCAAATCCAGGCCCGGGCGCGGACGGAAGACGATCAGGCGCAGGGGACGGCCGTAGGCCGCGCGCAGGACGTCGGCCGCGGACGCGTCCGCGGGCAGGGTCCGAACCCGGAACGCCTGCCCCACGACCTCCGCCGTCGCGCCCGCGGGCTCCGCCACGGGCAGCAGGCCGGCCGAGGCCAGCGCCTCGACCGCGGCCGGCTGGAACCCCGCCGGAAATGCGGCGGGATCGATCCCGGCCGGCAGGGCCAGCGCGCGCGCGCCGGCGAAGGACGTCGTCGCCGCGTCCACGCCGCGGACCGCCAGGGCCGCGGCCGCCCGCTCCAGCGCGCGCGGATCGCGGGCCCAGAGGGTGCCTCCGCGCAGGGGCGAGTCCGGCGCGACCAAGCCCGCCGCCCGCCACTTCTCGACCTCGGCGGAGCCGAAGGAGAGGACCTCCCCGCGCGCCGCGAGGTCGGCCAGGGTCTCCTCGCGCAGCAGCGCGGCCGAGACGCCCATGATCTTGAGCCGCTCCCAGAGGTCTCCGGCGGCGGCGGGCTCGCGGCCGGCCAGGGCCGCGAACTCCCGCGCGTCCACGGCGGCCAGCGCCGCCCGCGCCGGCGCGCGCCGCCAGCCCGCCCAAGCGCAGGCCAGGGCCGACGCCAGCAGGGCCGGCGGCCCCAAGCGCCCGATCCAGCCCGCGCTCACGCCCGCGCCTCCTCGCGGCCCGCCCGCGACGCCGCGCGGTAGATCGCGAGATAGTCCGCCGCGGCGCGGTCCCAGGAATAGTCCCCGGCCATCCCGGCGCGCGCGCGGGCGCGCCAGGCCGGGCCGGGCCAGGCGGCCAGGGCGCGGTCGAGCGCGGCGGCCAGGCCCGCGGCGTCGTCCGGGGGGCATAGGAATCCGTTGGCCGGGCGCCCGGGGGCATCCTCCTCGAAAACGGTGTCCGCCAGCCCGCCGGTGCGCGCGGCCACGGGCACGGCGCCGTAGCGCATCGCGATGAGCTGGCTGAGCCCGCAGGGCTCGAAGCGCGAGGGCATCAGAAACAGGTCGCAGGCCGCGTACACCCGGCGCGAGAAGCCCTCGTCGAAGGCGCCGCGGAAGGCCGCGGCGTCCGGCCGGCAGCCGGCCAGCGCGGCGAACGCCCGCGCCAGCGCGGGGTCTCCCGAGCCGAGCGCGACGAGCTGGACGCGGTCCAGACGCGGCTCGACCGCGGACAAGACGAGGTCCAGCCCCTTCTGCGGGTCCAGACGCGAGACGACGCCCAGAAGCGGCCGGTCGGAGAGCGCCGCGAGCCCGCACTCGCGCCGCAGCGCCTCCTTGCAGGCCGCCTTCCCGGCGGCCGCGTCCGCGGGGCCGTAGCGGCGCGGGAGCGCCGCGTCGCGGGACGGATCCCAGGCCTGCGTGTCCAGCCCGTTGAGCACGCCGCTCAAGACGGCGGAGCGCCGGCGCAGGAGCTCCTCGAAGCCGAAGCCGCGCGCGCCGGACTCCTGGATCTCGCGGGCGTAGGCGGGGCTCACCGTGGTGAGCCGGTCGGCGTAGGCGAGGCCCGCCTTGAGATAGCTGACGCGGCCGTGGAACTCCAGGCCCTCCTCGGCCCACTCCTCCGGCCCGAAGCCGGCGCGCTCCAGGGCGGCGCGCGGGAAATTGCCTTGATAGGCCAGGTTGTGGACCGTGAACACGCAGCCGGCGGCGGCGAAATGAGGGTCGCGGGCGAACGTCCGCTTGAGATGCGCGCAGGCCAGGCCTGCCTGCCAGTCGTGGGCGTGCACGACGTCGGGGCGGAAGCCCTCGGCCTTGGCGGCCTCCAGGGCGGCGCGCGCGAAGAACGCGAAGCGGTCGCCGTTGTCCTCGTAGTCGCGCCCCGCCTCTCCGTAGAGGCCCGCCCGGTCGAAAAACGGCGGATGCTCCACGAAAGCGGCCGTGACGCCGCCGCGCAGGACGCGCAGGCCGGCCGAGACGGTCCCGCCGGCGAAGGGCACCCCGAGAGGGCGCGGCGCGCCCGCCCCGGCCGCCGCCGCGCGCGCGGCCCGGTAGCCGGGCAGGACCAGCAGGACCTCATGGCCCAGGCCGCCCAGGCGGCGCGCCAGCCCTGCCGCCGCGTCGGCCAGCCCCCCCGTCTTGCAGAAGGGGACCGCCTCGCTCGCGACGAAGAGGAGCTTCAGCGCCGGCTCCTCACCGGGGCCAGAGGGGGTCGGCGTCCCCGCCCTCCGCGGCGGCCGCGGCCGGCGCGGGCACGGCGGGCGGCGGGGCCGCGGAGTCCGCGTCCGCGGGAGCGAAGTCGTCCAAGGGCGGCAGGTCCTCGATGCTCCTCAGGCCGAAGTGGCGCAGGAACTCGGGCGTAGTGCCGTACATGAGCGGGCGGCCGACGGTCTCCTTGCGGCCCACGACCTTGGCCAGGCGCTTCTCGAGGATGGTCTCCAGGGCCGCGATCACCTCCACGCCGCGGATCTCCTCGATCTCCGCGCGGGTGAGAGGCTGCTTGTAGGCGACGATGGCCAGCGTCTCCTGGGCGGCGGTGGACAGGCGCATGGTCGCGCGGTCGGCGAAGAGCCGGCGCAGGTAGGGCGCCAACTCCGGACGCGTCGCCATCTGCCAGCCCTCGGCCACGGCCAGAAGGTGGTAGCCGCCCCCCGCGGCCTCCAAATCCCGGCGCAGCTCGTCGACCGCGGCCACGACGCGCTCCTGGTCCTTGAGCCCGAGGATGCGCCCCAGCTCGCCGGCTGAGAGGGGCCGGTCGGTGGCGAAGAGCAGGCCCTCCAAGGCGCGGCGCAGCAGCGCCGGGTCCTCGGCGGGCGCGGGCCCGCCCGGCGCGGCGGCCTCAAGCTCCGAGGCGGGCGTCGGGTCCTGCGGGCTCTCCGGGGCCTGCGGACTCGGCGGAATATCCGGGGTCTCCGGGGACGGGGCGGGCGTCATCAAGGGAAGCCTCCTTCTTGAAGATGCGGATGAGGGAAAAATTGTCGTCCTGGCGCACGAAGACCTTCTGCAGCTTGACCAGCTCGAGGAGGGCCAGGAAGCAGGCGATGATGCCGCGGCGCCGGCGCTCGCCGGCGAAGAGCTCCGTCCAGGCGATCATCGGACGGTCGGCCAGCAGGGCCAGGAGCTTCTCCATCTTCTCCTCGATGGGAAACTCCTCTCCCGCGACCTCCCGCGACGCGGCGTCCTCGGCGCCCGCCAAGATGCCGCGCAGATGCTCCAGCAGGCCGAAGAGGGAGACGTTCGGGGCTTTGTCCGCCTCCTCGAAGCGGGGAGCGCCGCGGAAGAAGACGCGCGACATCTCCGCGGCGCGGCCGGCGAGGAACTTGGAGGCTTCCTTGAACTTCTGGTACTCGAGGAGCTTCTGCGCCAGCTCCATGGCCGGATCCGGACCCTCGTCCTCCTCGCCCGAGCCCGCGCTGGGCAGGAGCGCGCGGGCCTTGTAGGCCATCAGCGTGGCGGCCATGACCAGGAATTCGCCCGCGACGTCGAGGTTGAGCTCCTTCATGAGCCCCAGGTAGGCGAGGTACTCCCGGGTGATGTGCGCGATGGGGACGTTGTGGATGTCGAGGTCGTCCCTCTTGACGAGGAAAAGCAGGAGGTCGAGGGGCCCCTCGAAAAGGTCCAGAGTCACCTGGTAGGGCTTCTCGGCCGGGTTCACGCGATCCTCATCGCCCGGCGCACCTCGGCCATGGTCTTGCGGGCGGCCGCGCGCGCCTTGGCCGCGCCCTCGGCCAGGACGGCCTCGGCCCGCCCCGAGCGCGCCGCCTCGTCCCGGCGGCGGCGGAACTCCGCGAAGGGACCCGACATCTCGGCGAGCAGGTCCTTCTTGCAGGCCGCGCAGCCGATGCGGCCGTTCCGGCATTCGTCCCCGCGCCGCGCCAAAAACGCCGCGTCCGCGTACAAGGCGTGCAGGGCGTACACGGAACAGCCCGGCGGGTTCTCGGGGCAGGGCTCCGGGTGGCCCGGGGACGTCGCGGTCGCGCGCGTGGGATCGGTGTAGGCCGCCAGGACCTTGGTTTTGAGCGCGGCCTCCGTCTCGTAGAGATCCACGGCGTTCGCGTACGACTTCGACATCTTGCGCCCGTCGAGGCCGGGGACCTTCGGCGTCGGCGTGAGCAGGGGCTGGGGCTCGGGGAAGACCGGGCCGAAGGCGTGGTTGAACCGGCGCGCGATCTCGCGCGAAAGCTCCAGATGCGGAAGCTGGTCCTGACCCACCGGCACCTTCGTGCCGCGGTACATCAGAATGTCGGAGGCCTGCATGACGGGATAGCCGAGGAACCCGTAGGTGCGCAGTTCGTAGGCCGCCCTTGGGACGCCGCCCCGGCCGGCGGCCGCGCCCCTGGACGCCGGGGACGCCTTCGTCTTGGCCAACTCCTGGAGCTGCTCCTTCCACGTCGGGTTGTTCTCCAGCGCGGAGAGCGGCGTGACCATCGCGAGCAGCAGCGTCAGCTCCGCGTGCTCGGGCACGTCGGACTGCCGGAAGATCACGCACTTGGCGGGGTCGAGCCCTGCCGCCAGCCAGTCCAGCGCCATCTCGCGGACGTCGTCGTTGAGATGGGAGGTGTCCATGTACCCCGTCGTGAGCATATGCCAGTCCACGATGGAGAAGAAGCAGGGATAGCGATCCTGAAGCGCCACCCAATTCTTCAGGGCGCCCCAATAGTTGCCGACGTGCAGACGCCCCGTCGGGCGCATGCCCGAGAACACGACGTCTTGGCCGCCCATTGCGCCGGGATTTTAGCCTTTCCCCGACGGGTTTTCCAGTTGATTCCATCCGCGCTTATGCGGGGCGTCTGCGCGCAGCCAGGCCAGGGCCGCGGCGCGGGACTTGAGGCGGCCGGCGCGCTGCAAACGGGCGGCCTCGTCCAATATCCGATGGAAGGACGGGCCGGGCTTGAGGGCGGCCTTGATCAGGTCCTCGCCGCGCAGGAAGCAGGGCTTGAGGGCGGCGAGCGGCAGACGGGGGAGCGCGCGGCGCGCGGCCGCCAGGGCCAGGGAGTCCGGCGCGGCCCGCGGCGCCTTGTCGGAGAACGCGAGCGCCAACGCCTCATGCAATCGGACGCGAAAGCGGCGCTCGAAGGGAAACGAATCCGCGAAGTCGCGGCCCTTCTCGGGGCCCAGCGCCAGGGCCAGCGCGGCCAGGCGCGGCTCGACGCCCGGCGGCAGCGCCGCGCGCGCTGGGAATTTCGGATGGAACAGCGAAAGATAGCCCCAGCGCGCAAGAAGGGCGAAGGCGGGACGCGGGTCCTTCTCGCCGAGCAGGCAGACCAGCTCGTGAAGCAGGCGGCGGCGCGAGAGACGGGCGGCATGGCCCGCCTTAAGGGCGGCGCGCGCCCGCGCGACGAGCCCCGGCGCGGGACGGAAGCGAAAACGCCCTAAAAACCGCGCGGCGCGAAAGACGCGGGTGGGGTCGTCGCGGAAGCTGTCGGCGTGCAGGACGCGGACCATGCGCGCCTTCAAGTCGCGCAGGCCGCCGCAAGGATCCGCGAGCGCGCGCGAGCCGTCGTCCAGGCGCGCGGCCAGGCTGTTGATCGTGAAGTCGCGGCGGAGCAGGTCCTGCTCGATGGGCACGCCCGTCGCGGCCACGACGGGCAGCGCGGCGGGCTCGGGGTAGGCTTCCGTCCGGGTGGCGGCGACGTCCACGCGCCAACGCGGGCCGACGACGCGGCGCGTCCCGAAGCGGCCGAAGGGCTCGGGCCTGCCGCCGACGAGACGGCCGCAGACCCGCGCGATCGGGTCCGGATCTCCGGCGACGGCCAGATCCAGGTCGAGGGTCGGCCGGCCCAGCAGCCAGTCGCGCACGCAGCCGCCCACGGCGTAGAGCGCAAGCCCCCGGCGGCGCGCCTCGGCGGCCAGCGGCGCCAGCAGACGCGCGGCGGGCGCGGGGACGGCGAGGCCGGGGCGGGCGCTCAACGGAATGCCGCCGCCGCGGGCGGCGGCGGGCCCGCGGCGGCGTCCTTCTCAAGCGCCGCCAGGTAGTCCGACCAGGCCGCGAGCCGGTCGTTGGCCGCGACCAGGGCCTTGAGGCCCTCCAGGAGCGCCGCGCGCGTGGCGCGGCCGCCGCCGCGGTAGGGCAGCTCGGAGGGGGCGGCGTGCGCGCGCGCCCAGCGCGGACTGGCGCGGTAGAGCGAGAGCCCCAGCTCCCGGGCATAGTGCTCCATCACGTCGCGCTCGTCGCGCCGCCAATCCTCGGCCTCAAGCAGTTCGGCCAGCCCCTCCGAGCCGAAGTACACCTCCGGCTCCAGGTCCACGGGCAGGCGATCGCCCAGGAGCCCGCGCATCTGCGCGAAGTCCTCGCGCATCTTGCCGCGCCAGCGCGCCTCCTCGGCGCGGAAGGACTCGGGGAAAACGAAGGCCAGGATCTCGGCCTCCGGCTCGTAGTAGACCCAGGGGACCTCGGGCGTGAAGGCCGCCTCGCAGGCCGGGCAGAGAAGCAGGTTGCACTCGCGCGCCTTGACGCGCTCGCGCAGGGCCTCGTCCCGGCCGCCGTGCACGAAGCTCCACACCGGCGCCTCGAACTCCCGGCCGCAGGAGGGACAGCGCGTCTCGACGTCGCCCTGCAGGGACATTGGGGAGCGATTATACGACTTCGGCGGGCGGACGCGTCAGGCTTGGGCGGCGGCCGGGACCGGCTCGGAGAGACGGACCTCGGCCTCGCGCAGGTCGCGCAAGGCCTCGCGGCGGCGGTCCAGGGACGCGGCGGGCGGGCGCTGGTAGCGGCCCTCGCGCTGGGACAGCTCGATCTCCAGCAGGATGTCCTCGGCGCGCACGGACCCGCCCGGATGGGGCAGGAGGGAGAAGCGGCGCCACCACTGGCGCAGGTCGCGGGGCAGGTCCCAATCGGCCAGGACGCCGTCGAAGAGAGTGGTCAGGACCATGCCCAGACCCGCGAGCCCGAGCGCGGCCGTGATCACGAACCGGACGAAGAGATCGCCCCCTTCCATGCCCTTACGGTAGCACATCCCCCCATCCGCCGCCTGGGCCGAGAGTCCTAGACGGCCTAGGCCAAAGGACCCAGGCGGATTTGGGCCCTTCGTCCCTGCTTGACAGCCGGAGCCGGGCGTTCCATAATGACGGGCATGGACGCCGCCGCGCCCCCGACGGAAAAGCCGCGCCGGCTGAGCGCGCTCGTCCTGGCGGCGGCGGCAGCCGGGCTGGCGGCGGGGCTGGGCGCCGGGGCCCTGGTCTGGCGCCTCCGGCTGGAGCCGCGCTACGAGGCCGCCCTGCGGCGCTACGAGACGGTCCAGGACGTGATGGCGCTCTACGGGCTCCAGGAGCGCTACAAGAGGGCCTGGGGCGTCTACGCCGACGGGCTCGACGCCCTGCTCTCGATCGCGCCCGACGGGCCGGCGCTGAGGGCGCGCATGGCCGGGCACCTGGACCTGGCGACGCTGGCGGTCGTGGGCGGCGCGGACCGGTTCAAGATCGAGGCCAACGCCCTCGACGGAGAGCGCACGCTGGTCCGCGTCCGGGGCCCGGTGGCCCAGGCGCCCCCGGCCCGGCGCTGAGCCGTGGGCGCCTTCCGCCTCCGCTCCCCCTTCAAGCCCGCCGGCGACCAGCCCGAGGCGATCGCGGCCCTGACGCGCCGCCTGAAGGAGGGCGCGCCGGCGCAGACCCTGCTGGGCGTGACCGGCTCGGGCAAGACCTTCGCCGCGGCCAGCGTGATCGAGCGCCTGGACCGCCCCGCGCTGGTTATTTCCCCAAACAAAGTCCTGGCTGCCCAGCTCTACGCCGAGTTCAAGGCCTTCTTCCCGGACAACGCCGTCGAGTACTTCATCTCCTACTACGACTACTACCAGCCGGAGGCCTACGTCCCCTCCACCGACACCTATATCGAAAAGGACTCCTCCATCAACGACCGCATCGACCGCCTGCGCCTGAAGTGCACCAGCTCTTTGCTGGCGCGGCGCGACGTGATCGTGGTGGCCTCGGTGTCCTGCATCTACAACATCGGCTCGCCCGAGGCCTACGGCGGAAGCGCCGTGCCGCTGGAGGTGGGCTGGAGGACGTCGCGGGAGGAGCTGCTGGCCAAGCTTGTCGCCATCCATTACGAACGCAACGAGGTCGAGTTCGTCCGCGGCAAGTTCCGCGCCAAGGGCGGCGTGATTGACATTTTTCCGGCTTACATGGAGACGGCCCTGCGCGCGACGCTGGAGGACGGCGTCGTGACGAGCCTGGCCGAGTTCGATCCTCTCACCGGCGCCAAGCTCAAGGACCTTGAGCGCGAGTGGGTCTACCCCGCCAAGCACTTCGTCACCGACGGCCCCGAACGCGCGCGCGCGATCAAGGCCATCGAGGCGGAACTGGCCGGGCGCCTGGCCTTCTTCAAGAAGGAAGGCAAACTTTTAGAAGCCCAGCGTCTGGAACAGCGGACCCGCTACGACATGGAAATGCTGCGCGAGATCGGCTTCTGCCACGGCATCGAGAACTACTCCCGCCCCCTTTCCGGCCAGCCGCCCGGCGCGCGGCCCAATTGCCTCATGGACTTTTTTCCCAAGGATTATCTCCTGTTCGTTGACGAGTCGCACGTGACCGTGCCCCAGATCGGGGGCATGTACCAGGGCGACCGCGCGCGCAAGCAGACCTTGGTGGACTTCGGCTTCCGCCTGCCCTCCGCGCTCGACAACCGCCCCTTGAAGTTCGCGGAGTTCGAGGCCCTGGCCGGCCAGACCGTCTTCGTCTCCGCCACCCCCGGCCCCTACGAGCTCAAGAAAAGCGCCGGCGAGATCGCCGAGATGGTCGTGCGCCCCACCGGCCTCATCGACCCCGAGACCCTCGTGCGCCCCACGGAGGGCCAGCTCGACGACCTTCTCGCGCGCCTCAAGGAGCGCGCCGGGAAAAAAGAGCGCGCGCTGATCACGACGCTCACAAAGCGCACGGCCGAGGACCTTTCCCAATTTTTGCTCACCAAAGGCGTGCGCGCCCGCTACCTCCATTCGGACATCGACAGCCTGGAGCGCGTGCAGATTCTCCAGGAGCTGAGGCAGGGCGCCTTCGACGTCCTGGTCGGCATCAACCTTCTGCGCGAGGGCCTGGACCTGCCCGAGGTGTCCTTGGTCGCCATACTCGGCGCCGACCATGAGGGCTTCCTGCGTTCCGAGACCACGCTGATCCAGATCGCCGGCCGCGCCGCGCGCCACGTTGGCGGCCAGGTCGTGCTCTACGCCGACGAGTCCACCGGCTCCATGCGCCGCGCCTTGGGCGAGATGGGCCGCCGCCGCCGCAAGCAGGCCGCCTACAACGCAAAACACGGCATCACGCCGCGCGGCATCGTCAAGGCCGTCGCCGAGCTCGACGAGTTCCAAAGCGCCGCCAAGCGCGAAGGCCTTCTGCTCCTGCGCGACGCCGAGCGCCCCCTCTCGCCCAAGGACCTTCCCGTCCTGGTCGAGGAGATCGAGTCTCGCATGCGCGCCGCCGCCGACGCCCTCGACTTCGAGGCCGCCGCCCTCCTGCGCGACCAGCTCTTCGAGCTCAAGGCCATGTCCGCCTCCCGCGCCAAGGCCAAGGCTCCGTGAGGCGTCGAGTCTGCGCCGTTGTGCCGCTGGGGCTCGGCTTGGCGGTTTCCGCGGCCGCCAAGGGCGGGAATCTCGCGGTCGAGGCGCCTTTGGAGGCGGGAGGCGCGTCCTTCGTGCCCGCCCTGCCGGACGCCCTGAGCATTCCCGTCCTCGCGCCGCTGCCCGCGCCCGCGTTTTCGCTCGCCCTGACCGCCATTCCCATGCCGCTGATGCCGATTCTCACCGCGCCCGCCGTATCGAAACGGACTCTGGACCTGCCCGGATTCCGCCGCATCGAGTCTTCCCCCCAGGCTCTCCTTGGTTATCGCAGGACCGCCGCGGCGGCGCTCCGCCGGATCCGCTCGAGCAGGAGGAGAAAACACAACCCCAGGCCCTTGCGCCAGGCGATCGCCGCGTGGCTGGGATCGGCCGGCGTGGTCTACGACGGCCTGGGCGAGGAGAGCGGACGGCTCGCGGTCCGGCCCCTCGAATCGGGGTCGGAGCTCAACGGCCTGGCCGCGCGAGCGCGCGCCGCCTACGAAACGGCGCTGGTCTACGACGCGGGCCAAGCCTTCGCGCGATACGCGAAGGGAACCAAGGCCGTTTTCCAGAGGGGAGATCGGCACGCCGCGCGCGCGATCATACTGCCGCCCCCGGCCACGCCCTTCGGCGGGATCGCGATCGCCCACGAGCTGCGGCACGCGTGGTTCGCGCGGCGGCGCGATGGCGGCGACATCAGCCCCTTCCACGGCGGCCTCGAGGCGAAGGCGGCGGCCCTCACGGCCGGCCGCTTTTATGAAAGATTTTTTTCCTTCGAGGAGCTCTCGACCCACGCCTTCGATCTCGAGCTGCTGATCCGATTCATGCGGTCTCCGATCCTGAGCTACGAGGCTTTCCTGATCGGCGGCGCACTCGAGAACGCCCTCGATACTTTTTCCCAACTGCTGGAGGCGTCGGAAATCCAGCTGGAAGCCATGACGTCTAGTTTCGGGCCGGTCGTCGCGCCGCCCCCCGCGCGGACCTGGCTGGGAGTGGACTGGCGCCGCGTCGGACGGAGGCTGCGGCAGGCGCCCGGCAACCTCGCGACCGCTTTTTTCCCGAAGGCCTTCCGGGTCGTGGACCTTCCCTCCGCGACGCTGACCTTGCCCATCCCGTGGCGCGGACTCGGCAGGCCCGACCAGCCGCTGAGACGAGCCGCCTGGGCCAAGGCCCGCGCGCTCTCTCCCTTCATCCGTGCGGCGCAAGGCATCGTCCTGCAGCTGCGCGAAGAGGCGGCGCGGAGATATCCAAACGCGAACAGGCTGCATGAGCTGTCCCAGGGACTGATCGCGGCCGAAAGAACGGCCGAGGAGACGTACCAGACGCTCGTCGCCCAAGCCGCCGGAACGTTTTGGCGCTGACGCCGGTCTTTTTGACGTGGACGCGGCGAAACATGAAGCGCTAAGATCGGTCCTGTGAGTCCGCATCTTTCCCCAAATGATTATCAGCCCCTGCTGCGCGCCGCGCTCAAGGAAGACCTGGGCCGTGAAGGCGACCTGACCACGCGGTTTTTCGTGCCTTCGAATGCGCGCCTGCGCGGGAAGATCGCCGCGCGGGAGCCGGGAGTGGTCTGCGGGCTGGAGGTCGCGGCGGCGGCGTTCAAGGCCTGCGAGCCGCGAGCGCGGGTCCGCGCCTTGGTCCGCGACGGCGCGCGGGTGAAGGCGGGGCAGGCGGTGATGACAATCGAGGGCGGGCGCGGGATTTTGACGGCGGAGAGGACCGCGCTCAACTTCCTCCAGCGCATGTCGGGCGTGGCGACGCTGACGAGGCGGTTCGCGGACGCGGCGCGCGGGACGCGCGCCAAGATTTTGGATACGCGCAAGACTTTGCCCGGCTGGCGGGCGCTGGACAAGTACGCGGTGGCCTGCGGCGGCGGGGTCAATCATCGCTTAGGCTTGTATGACGCGGTGATGGTGAAGGACAACCACTATGGCGGGAAATCGCTGGCCAAGGACGTGGCGCTTTTGCGCCGCGAGCAGCCCGGCATTCCGCTCATCATCGAGTGTGATTCTTCCGCGCAGGTGAAGGCCGCGATCTCGCTGAAGCCCGACGTGATCTTGCTCGACAACATGGGAGCCGCGCTCTTGCGCCGCGAGATAAAACGGATACGAACGGCCGGAAAAAAGATCCTCATCGAAATTTCGGGCGGGATCAATCTTAACAACATCCGCGGCCTGGCAAGACTCGGGCCGGATCGAATCTCGGTCGGGGCGATCACGCACAGCGCGCCGGCGCTGGACCTGGGGCTGGACCTCGCGTGAAGCCGGCGGGCGTAAGCCGCCTGGTGCGGCTGGATCAGGCGGACTCGACCCAGCTCGAGGCGCGGCGCTTGGCCGAGGCGGGAGCGCCCGACGGGACCTTGGTCTGGGCCCTGCGCCAGAGCGCCGGGCGGGGCCGGCTGGGGCGGCGCTGGCGCTCGCCGGAGGGCGGGGTCTACTTCACCTGGCTCCTGCGGCCGCGCTTCGCGCCCGAGCGGCTGGGCGAATTGTCTCTGGCCTGCGGGGCAGCCGCGGCCAAGGCCCTGGCCGGCTTCGGCGTCGAAACCGCGGTCAAGCCGCCCAACGACGTGCTCGCGCGCGGCAAGGACGGACGGTGGCGCAAGCTGTGCGGCATACTCTGCGAGGCGGCGGGCGACTCGCGCGCCCTGCACTGGCTGCTGGTCGGCGTGGGCGTCAACGTGGACAACGACCCGCCGCTCCGGCGCGCGGCCAGCCTCAAGGCGCTGACCGGGCGCCGCGTCGGCGCCCGGCCCGTGCTCAGGGCGCTGCTGCGCGAATTCGCCCGCGCCCGGCGCGACGGGCGGTTCTTCTAAAAGAGGCGCCGATCCAACGCCGCGGATGCATCGGCGACGGACTGCACGGAAATCCCCGGAATGCGCTCGAAGTCACGCGCGTTCTCAGTGATGATCACGTGTACTCCCGCATCCCTCATGGTCGCCGCTAGAAATAAATCGAACCAGCGCGCGCCGGTGACCGCCGCGTGGCGGCCTTCCCGCACCGCGCGCATCACCGTCCCCCGCTTGGGATAGATTTTTGCGAGCCGGCGCGAGCGATACATCAGCTCGATCATGCGGCAGGCATCCTCCGCGGACAAGGGGGGGTCGAGGAAACGCGACCTCGTCGCCACCGACAAGAATTCGACGAGATTTTGGGATGCAACGCAGAAGACTCCTTTGTGTCGGAGCCCAAAGTCGACGAGCCTGGCGGCCTCCTGATAGCGCGGAGACGTCTTGCACGCCGCATAGACCAAAACATTCGTGTCGAGCAGGGCCGTCATAGCCTAATCGTAGATATCCTGGCGGCGCAGGGACGAGACAATCCGGCCGGACTTGGCTCCCAATGGATCAACGCCGCCTCCACGGCTCTGACGTCGATGCCGCCAAGGCTTGACTTTGCCGGGGTGCTCGCGCATTTTTAAATACTCGTTCAAGCCAAAAACCCGGCTGGGCTTCCTCCCTCGGACAACCACGACGATCGCGCTTTCATGCGCGCATCGATCCATGATCCTTCGACTGACGTTGCGCGGCATCGACTCCATAACCCCTCCAAAATAATATTAACTAGTTTTAATGACACGATAAGTTTAATAGAAATAGGTTCCACTGTCAAGGTCCGTTGTAGGCTATAATCTCCTCAGAGCAGGACGATATGCCCGACACCTATTTGACGCGCGCCGGCCACGCCAAGCTGACCGCGGAGCTCGCGGCGCTGAGGAAGCAGAAGACCCAGCTCTCGCTGGACATCGGCGAGGCGCGCGAGAAGGGAGACTTGAAGGAGAACGCCGAGTATCACTCCGCCAAGGAGAAGATGGGCGAGGTGATGGGCCGCATCGGCGTCCTCTCGGACAAGCTGCAGAGCGCCAAGATCATCGATGAGATGGACATCCCCAAGGACACGGTGGCCATCGGCACGACCGTGACCTTGGAGGACTCCGACGGCGGCACCGTGGAGTACACCTTGGTGGGCGAGGACGAGTCCGACCCGATGGAGGGACGCATCTCGGTGCAGTCGCCGCTGGGCCAGGGCCTGCTTGGGCGCAAGTCCAAGGAGTCGGTCGAGATCCAGCTCCCCGCCGGGCCGCGCGGCTTCAAGATTCTCAACGTCGTCCGCGCCCGCTGAGCCCCGCCGAGCTCGCCGCCGCGCTGAAGCGCCGCGCCCGCGAGGAGGGCGCCGACCTCGTCGGCATCGCCGCCGCCGCCCCCTCCCCCGACGCCGCCGCCTACGACGCCTGGATCGCGGCCGGACGTCACGGGACCATGGGCTACATGGCCCGCAACGCGGCTTCGCGCCATGACATCCGCGCCTGGATGCCGGAGGCGCGCAGCGTGCTGATGTGCGGCTTTTCCTACGGCGATCCGGCGCGGCGGCCCGGTCCCAAGCCCGGGCACGGCCGCTTGGCGCGCTACGCCGTCCGGCCGGACTACCACGAGCCCCTGCGCCGGCGCATGGAGGCGGTGCGCGACTGGCTTCAGGCCGCGGTCCCGGGCGCGCGCGGCGCCGCCTTCTGCGACATGAGCCCGATTTTGGAGCGCTCTTATGCGTCGCAGGCCGGCCTGGGCT